>CAZLLV010000377.1:0-7191 GCA_964560325.1 uncultured Thermoanaerobaculia bacterium
GGGGGGGGGGGGGGGGCCGCGCGGGGGGCCGGGGGCGGGGGGCGCGCGGCCCCCGGGCCGGGCGCGGGGGGGGGGCCGCCCCCCGGGGGCAGCGCCTGGGTTCGCTTCGCCGCCGGGGCGGGGGTGCACTCCCGGCGGCCGTGCCGGCTCGGCTCGCTCAACCGCCTCCGGCCGCGATCGCCCCGGCCCGGCCCCTCGACTTCGATGGTGGTCGAGGGAGATGTCTCGGGCGATCGCTACGCTCCGCCCTGCCGATTCCGCCCGAAGTGGGTGGTACCTCGTCAGGCTCTCTCACTCGCTCCGCCTCCAGAAAGCGGTCCTACCTGAGCTCGGGGCCCACTCCCCGCCTCGCATGCCAGAGCGCGCGGATCACCACCTCCTTCTCGTCGAACGTGTAGTAGAGGTGGCACATGAGCCGGTCGAGGTAGAGACGGCGCGTACCCGGGACGGGTGAGGACGGGTACGGGGATCCAACGGCTGGAAGGACGCCCAGAATACCGAGGGCCTCCTCGATGTCCTGACCGGGGATGTCCGGGTGAGAGCGGTTCTCGCGCCACCACCGCTTCAGAGTCCGGACGTGCTCCCTTGCGGCCGACGTGAAGCGGATCGTGCGGCGAGTCACGAGGCCCGCAGTTCCCTCAGAACCTCCTCGGCATCGATGAGCCGGCCCGCCTCAACGTCCTCCTGAGATGCCGCCAGCACCCGGTGAAGCGCTGCCCGGTCCTCCGGCTCGAGCCAGTCTCCCGGATCGAGCGGCAAGAGGTCGACCTCGGTGCCCTCCGGGAGAGCCGTAGGCTCGTCTACGAGGAGTCGTCCGTCTCGAACGTGTGCTTTGAGCGTCATATCGCGAAGATACCAGACGAGGGCAGAAGCCGGCGGGCACTCCCTTGCCGCCCGAAGTGGATGGTACCTCGTCAGCCTCGTCAGCTCGGGTAGCCCTCTCACTTGTCGTCCTGAGCGGGAGCGAAGGACCTGGGCGGGGGGCGGCCCGAACAGCGGGAGGGCTTGCCCAGGTGAAGAGGGCGGGGTGGGGTGGCGAGACCGCGGGGCCGGCCGGGAGTGCTCGCTCGAGCTCCTGATGCCGGGCCCGCTGATAGACTGGCGTCGAATCGAGGAGGTCCACGTGGGCACTGACATCATGCGATCCAGGCAGTTCACGGCGATCATCGAGCGCGAGGACGACGGTTTCGTCGCCCTCTGTCCGGAGCTCGATGTCGCGAGCCAGGGGGAGACGATCGAGGAGGCGCGCCGGAACCTCCAGGAAGCGGTCGAGCTCTTCCTGGAAACCGCCGACCCGTCCGAGGTCGAAGAGCGTCTCCAGTCGGAGGTCTACGTCACCCACTTCGCCCTGGCTGTCGGCTAGGGCCTGCACCCGAAGCGGGTGGTGCCTCGTCAACTCGGGTAGTCCTCTCACTTGTCGTCCTGAGCGGTAGCGAAGGACCTGGGCGGGGGGCGGCCCGAACAGCGGGAGGGCTTGCCCCAGGTGAAGGGGGCGGCGTGGGGTGGCGAGGCCGCGGGGCCGGTCCGGGGGCGATCGGGCCTCCGGCACGGCTCGGCTGGGAGGACGGCCACCGTCGGCCTCGCCTGGGTTCGCTTCGCCGCCGGGGCGGGGGTGCACTCCCGGCGGCCTTGCCGGCTCGGCTCGCTCAACCACCTGCGGCCGCGATCGCCCCCGGCCCGGCCCCTCGACTTCGGGGGTGGTCGAGGGGGATGTCTCGGGCGATCGCTACGCTCCGCCCTGCCGACTCCGCTCGAAGTGGGGGTGCCTCTTCAGTAGGCTGTGCTCGGTCATCGTGCGTGGAACTCCATTACCAAGTCCGGCAGGCTAACGCTTCCCGGGTGAGCCGCCGAAACAGCGGAGGGAGCGCAGCGACCGAGCTGTTTCGGTCGGCTCGACCCGGTTGGTTCGGCGGCGCCTCGCTCTCCGCCTCTCAGAGTCAGACGACGGGCTCTCCATCCCGATCCGACCTTAGCATTCTGACAAACGCCTGATCGAAGCCCGCAGGGAGCACCGAGTTGAAGTCGACATGCACTCCCGGGTTCACCAGAGCGTAGTACCGGTTGAACAGTGTGCACACGCCCTCGAACAGGTTGTCTAGATTCTCCCACGTCACTGCAGGAGCAGGGTTCTCCTCTCGCGCGAATGGGTCTCGCTGCCTTCGATGCGCGACAACAGAGTTAGTGAACTCAAGGACGGCTTGGTGGTCGCCTTCGAGTTCTTCTATGTCCGAGGTGATGCGCTTTTGATCAAGGGATGTGCCGGCAGAGAACTGGCCGTAGACCATGCGCCAGAAGAAGTCGTTGTCGGCGCCGCCCTCTTTGGCACGACAGAGCACCAAGAACCTCTCAAGAGTGATTGTGGAGTGTTCCCTCCTCAGAGCTTCAAGCACCTTAACAAGAGAGACGCTTCCTCTTGTCCGGTCCAGGATTCTACGAAGTCCGATCAACATGGAATCCGCATAGTTGTCTTGGAGCCAACGATGAACGATGCCGGTGCCATCAGCGATCATCCGATTGGCTATCGTTGCTTTATGCGCCTTGTGAATGGTCCTCTTGACGCCAAGGTCAACTAGGTCGGCCCGCAGGCCTTCAAAAGCGCGAGCCCACTCAAACCATCGCTGGTTCGGGTAGTGGTCTGCAGGGAGCATTGAAGTCGGACTCTACGCCGCCGAACCACTGTATCGGGCGCTGACAAGTGTTGCCAAGGTGGCGGGTAGGGGCAACCTGGTGGTCCGAGTCACCAATCCCTTGCCTTATGTTGCGGCGCCGTGGGGTCGGATACCAGGCGCCGCGACGCAAGCGATGCCGTAGCATCGTGGAGAAGCGGCAACGCCGTAGACGACGCCACGCCGCCGCAACCCGAAGGGCGCAGGGGGGTTGCGGGCGTCTCCTGCGTTGCTCGTCGTCTACGATGCTACGGCATCGCCTCCTCCTCGCGCCTTGGATACACTCCGCAAGACCCCTCCGCATAAGGCAAGGGATTGGTGACTCGGACCGCTAGTCAGTGTTCGTTTCACCGCATGATTATCTCGCTAAGCTCTGAGTCAGCAGTAGCTTAGCCCTGAACCCGGTAGGAGTCAAGTCGGGCTGGTTCGCCTGCCGGTGGGGCGGCGTAAGCAGGGCGCGTGGGCGTTGGGTTGTCAGCACGTCGGGCAGGAGCGGGAGGGCGCTGTCAAGGTGTGTGCAGGGCCAAATACGAGGCCCTTCGATCAGCCCCAGGCACCGCTCGCCAGCGAAAACCCCCACTCGTCCGGGGCTTCCGAAGTGGGCCTCCACCTCGGGCTGACCGATCTGGCCTCCACTCGGGGCTCTCGCGATGAGCGGTCTGAATCATCCGGGCCACCACCGATCTCGAGGGTCCGGGCGGGGGCGCTCGCGCCGGAGCGCGGTTGAGCAAGGCGAGCCGGCAAGCCCGGTCGGAGGCCACGCCCGTACGGCGCCGCAGCGAACCCAGGCGAGGCCTCCGGCGGGAGTGCTTCCAGCCGAGCCGTGCCGGAGGCGCGAGCGCCCCCGCCCGGACCCTCCGCCGTAGGCACGCCCGCTCCGAGCACCCCGCCCCGTGGTTGCGTAGGTGTCCGGCAGCCGCGTCAACTACTTTCCATCGGTTGCTTGACCCTTGTCTTGGCGGTGATGTAGCGTAAGTTCATCAGCCAGCCTGGCCACCGACCTCACCCGCCTCGCCGACCTGCGGGCGAGCCCGCTCGCACTCGCCCAGCTTCTCGCGTCGGCCCCCGCCGGTGTGCTGCAGCGGGCCGGGGCGATCTTCCTCGACGAGCTGCGCAAGGCTCGGTAGAGCCACTTCCGCCCGGGCCGGCACGCCGTGCCCGCCCGGGCCTCTCTTCCTCCCGTTCGGTCGGATCCGCCGGCGCAGGCACGACCACTCCACCGCGACGGTGGGCGATCTACACGAACAGAAACACCATGTAGCCGCCGAACGCGACGAGGAGCACGATCCCCTCCGCGCGGTCGAGCCGGCCGCGGGTCATGAGGAAGGGCCAGAGCGCCACGCTGAACAGAATCATCACGCCGAGATCGACCCACACCCCCGCGCTCATCTCCAGGCCGATCGGTGCCACGATGCTCGTCGTTCCCAGGATCGCCAGCACGTTGAAGATGTTCGACCCCACGATGTTGCCGAGCACCAGGTCCCCCTCGCGCCGCGCCGCCGCCACGATGCTGCTCGCCAGCTCCGGCAGGCTCGTGCCGCAGGCCACGATCGTCAGGCCGATCACCCGCTCCGAGATCCCCAGCTCGCGCGCCAGCCCGACCGCGCCGAGCACCAGGACATGGGCGCCCAGGACCAGCAGGGCGATGCCGATCACCACCCGCAGCACGCTCGCCCAGAGCGGCGCGGCGGTCTCGCCGTACTCGCGGGCGAACTCGGCGGCGACCCGCGCCGACTCGTCGTCCTTGCGTAGCAGCACGACGAGGTAGGCGGCGAGGAGCACGAGCAGGAAGACGCCCTCGACCCGGCCGACCCGGCCGTCCGCCACCAGCAACAGCAGGAGCACGCCGGTGAAGATCATGAACGGCATCTCGCGGCGCAGGAACTGGGCGCGGGCGTCGAGCGGGAAGACGATCGCGGCGACGCCCAGGATCAGGCCGACGTTGAAGACGTTCGAGCCGACGACGTTGCCGAAGGCGACCTCGGGGGAGCCCTGGAGGGCGGCCGCGAGGGTGGCCGCCAGCTCCGGCGCCGAGGTGCCGAAGGCGACGACGGTCAGGCCGACCACGAGCGGCGTCATCCCGAGCCGGCGGGCGAGGGTGGTCGCACCGGTGACGAGCGCTTCGCCCCCTCCGTAGAGGAGGACGATTCCGACGGCGACGAGAGCGAGGTCGAGCATGGCGGCTGAAGGGGCGCCGGGAGTGTACCCGAAGCCGCCTCCTCCCCGTCGGTACACCGCGACGTGCGCGCTTCAGCCATTTTCGACTCGAGGGTAGAAATCGTTTGATTTCAGCGATTTGCAAGCGTCCAGGGAGGCGATCGAATGTCCCGCTCCGGCGAATGGGCGGCACCTTGCATCGTACGACCCCGGCCGCCGCGTCCGCCTTCCGGACGGGCGGCGAGGGATCTCCCTGTCCATGCCGTCCGCCCCCCCGTCCTCCGTCGTCGCCGCGCCCGCCTTCTGGCGGGTGACGGCCGCTCGTGCCGAGCGCACGCCCACGGCGAGGGCGTTCCTCTTCTTGGCCGACGGGGAGGGGGAGTCGGCACGGCTGACCTACGCCGATCTCGACCGCCGGGCCCGGGCGGTGGCCGCCCGGCTGCAGCGCGAGCTCGGCGCGGACGCGGCCGGCGCGCGCGCCCTCCTGCTGCTGCCGCCCGGTCTCGACTTCGTCGTCGGTTTCCTCGGCTGTCTCTACGCGGGGGCGGTGGCGGTGCCGGCCCATCCGCCGCGGCCGGGCGGGGACCGGAAGCCGGGCCGCCGGCGCCCGGGCGAGGAGCGGCTGGCCGCGCTCCTCGCGGACGCCCGGCCGCGGGCGGTCCTGACGGTGGCGGCCGGCACGCGCCGGCTCGACGGGCTCGACCTTCCCGGCGGGCCAACGGTCCGGGTCGCGGTCGACGAGGTACCGGACGGCGAGGGCCGCGGCTGGCGCCCGCCGGCCGAGGACCCGGACGCGGTCGCCTTCCTCCAGTACACCTCGGGCTCGACCGCGACGCCGCGCGGGGTCGAGGTGACCCACCGCAATCTCGCCGCTAATCAGCACGCGATCGAGCGGGCGTTCGATCAGTCGGAGGAGTCGGTGGTCGTCGGCTGGCTGCCGCTCTACCACGACATGGGTCTGGTCGGCACCGTGCTCCAGCCGATCTGGTGCGGCGGCTCGTGCGTGCTCTTGTCGCCGGCCGCCTTCCTCCAGCGGCCGCGCCGGTGGCTGGAGGCGATCGACCGCTATCGCGCGACCACCAGCGGCGGCCCCGACTTCGGCTACGCGCTCGCCATCCGCAAGATCCCGCCGGAGGAGCGCGACGGGCTCGACCTGTCGAGCTGGCGGGTCGCCTTCGACGGGGCCGAGCCGGTGCGCGCGGCGACGCTCGAAGCCTTCGCGGAGGCGTTCGCACCGGCCGGCTTCCGGCGCGAGGCGTTCCTGCCCTGTTACGGGCTGGCCGAAGCGACCCTCTTCGTCTCCGGTGCGCCGCCGGCCGAGGCGCCGCGGGTGCTGGAGGTGTCCGCGGCCGGGCTCGAGCGCGGGCGGCCGCTGTCGGCCGATGGCGAGCCGGTCCCGCTCGTTTCGTGCGGCCGGCCCGGAGCCGGGGTCGAGGTGGCGGTGGTCGATCCCGAGACGCGCGCCCGCCGGCCGCCGGCCACGGTGGGGGAGATCTGGGTCGCCGGCCCGAGCGTCGCCCAGGGCTACTTCGGCCGGCCGGAGGAGACGGCGACGACCTTCGGGGCGCGGATCGCCGGGGCGCCGGGCGGCGAGGAGCGGCGCTGGCTGCGCACCGGCGACCTCGGCTTTCTCGGCCCGGGGGGCGAGCTCTTCGTCACCGGCCGCCGCAAGGACCTGATCATCGTGCGCGGCCGGAACCTCTACCCGCACGACCTCGAGCGCACCGCGGAGGCCGCACACCCGGCGGTCCGGCCGGGCGGCGCGGCGGCTTTCGCGCTCGACCCGCCCCTCGGCCGATTGGGCGAGGAGCGGCTGGCGCTGGCGGTCGAGATCGACCGGCGCCGCGAAGCGGAGGCGGGGCGGCGGCGGCCGCGGTGCGGGCCGCGGTGACCGCCGAGCACGAGGTGGCGGTGGCGGAGGTGGTGACGCTGCGGGCCGGGGAGCTGCCCCGGACGTCGAGCGGCAAGGTGCGCCGGGGCGAGTGCCGGCGCCAGTATGCGGCCGGCGACTTCGATCCGATCACGCCTGTTGCGGTCGCCCCTCGTCAGGCCGAGGCCGATTCGGTGGCGACCATCGCCCGGGCTGCCATCGAGCTGGGGGTTCCGGTCGATCCCGCCGATCCGGAAGCTCCGCTGCCGCATCAATCGGGGCGCCGGACACATAGGTGTCTCTCCACTCGCCGATGGCGTCGAAATTCTCGAGCGCAAAGCCTAGCTGGTCCATCTGCGCATGGCAGGCCGCGCAGACGGGGTTGGCCCGGTGCTGCGCCAGTTGCTCGCGCATCGGGAGTACCTTCCGCGGGTCGCGTTCCTCTGCGAGTTCAGGGACGTCCGGCGGCGGCGGTGGTGGCGGCGTACCGAAAATATT
>CAZLLV010000378.1:0-8997 GCA_964560325.1 uncultured Thermoanaerobaculia bacterium
CGCCTCCTCCTCACCAAGCCGCTCGGCACCGGCGTGCTGATCAACGCCTTCAAGACGGGAAAGATCGGCGAGGCGGAGCTCGAGCCGGCGATGCTCGAGATGGAGCGGCTCAACCGCGAGGCGTCCCGCCTCGCCCTCGCCCACGGCGTGCGCGCGGCGACCGACGTGACCGGCTTCGGGCTCGCCGGCCACGCGCTGGAGATCGCCCACGCCTCGGGGGTCGGCCTCCGTCTGCGGCTCGACGACCTGCCGGTGCACGACGGCTTCGACCGGCTGGTCGCCCGGCGGGTGACGACCGGGGCGACGGCGGCGAACCGGGAGCACGCCCGCCGTCAGATCGAGGCCCGCGGTGGGCACCCACCGGAGATCGTCTTCGACCCGCAGACCTCGGGCGGCCTCCTCCTCGCGGTCGCCGCCGAGCAGGCGGCGGACCTGCTCGCCGCGCTCCGCGCCGGCGGTCACGGCGCCGCCGAGATCGGCGACGTGGTCGACGGTCCGCCGTGCCTCGTCCTCGCCTGAGCGCTTGCTTCGGCCCCGCCGGAGCGCTACCTTTCGGTCATCGTGGCGATCCTGAAGAGCCTCTTCGGCCGGCGCGGGCACGACGTCCGGGTGGTGCCTCCGAACGACGACCGGGGCGGCTGGTGGCAGACCGCGGCGGACGCCGCGGACCGGCCGGTCCGGCGCCTGGAGGGCGACCGGGAGGCCGACGTCGTGGTCGTGGGGGCCGGCTTCGTCGGCCTCGCCGCCGCCCGCCGGCTGGCGGAGCTCCGGCCGCGGTGGCGGGTCGCGGTGGTCGACGCCGCGCGCGCCGGCAGCGGCGCCTCCGGACGGAGCTCGGGCTTCCTGGTCGACATCGCTCACTTCACGACCGTCATGGCTCCCGAAGCCGCGGAGCGCCACGTCGCCCTGTCCCGGGCGGGGATCGAGGATCTGCGGGAGCGCGTCGCGGCGGCCGGGATCGACTGCGCCTGGGACGACCGGGGATGGCTCCACGTGGCGGCGGGCGACCCCGGCCGGACCGACCTCCTGGCGCTCCGGGCGTGGCTCGACCGGCGGGGCGAGGCGTACGAGTGGCTCGAGGCCGACGGGCTCCACGCCGTCACCGGCAGCCGCTTCTACCGGGCCGGCCTGCGGTTGCCGGGCCGACCGCTGGTGCAGGCGGCGGCGCTCGTGCGCGGCCTCGCCGCCGCGCTGCCGCCGGAGGTCGAGCTGTACGAAGAGTCGCCGGTCGGCCGCTTCGAACGGAGCGGCGGCGCGGGCGGCCGAGCGGTCACCTGGCGCCTTTCGGCCGGATCGGCCTCGCTCGCCACCCCGCGCGTGCTGCTCGCGACCAACGGCTGCACCCCGTCGCTCGGCTTCCTGGGCGACCGGATCTTCCCGCTCCTCACCTTCGGCAGCCTGACCCGTCCACTGACCGGGAGCGAGGCGGAGGCCCTCGGCGGCGAGACCGAGTGGGGGGTGCTGGCGCAGGACCCGATGGGCTCCTCCCTCCGGCGCACGCGCGACGGCCGCCTGCTGGTGCGCAACACCGTCGCCTTCTCGCGCCGCCTGAGCGCCGGGCCGGCGGCGGTCGGGCGGGCGCGCCGAGAGCACGCGGCGGCGCTCTCCCGCCGATTCCCCGAGCTCTTCCCGCGGGGCGCGGGACCGGACGACGGACCGATCGCCCTCGAGCACACCTGGCAGGGCGTGATGGGCGCCACGCCCACGCGGCGGCACTTCTTCGGCCCCGTCGACGGCGGCGTCTGGGCGACCGCCGGCTTCACCGGCGCCGGGATCGCCCAGGGAACGATCGCCGGACGCCTCCTCGCCGACCTGGTCTGCGGGGAGGACTCCGACCTGCTGCGGGGGATGCTCGCCCTGCCGCTCCCGGGCCGGATCCCGCCGCGCCCGTTCCAGGACCTGGGGATCCGCTGGCGGGTGGCGCGGCTGAACGCGGGGGCCGGCGAGACGCTCTGAGGGAGCTCAGCCGACGCCGGCGAGCTCCCGCTCGGGAAAGGAGAGCTCCTTGACCCCCTTGCCGCGGAAGAAGTACTGGGTGCGGACGTTCTTGGGACTGAACCACTCCGCGACGAACGACTCGACCTCGGCCGGATCGAACTCCTTGCAGGAGTAGACGTCGACGCTCACGAAGCGGTTGTTGGAGGAGGTGTGGATCTGGATGCCGCTCTCGATGATCGGAACCCAGCCGCTGTAGCCGGGCTTGCCGGGGAAGGTGCGCTCGCAGGTCTTGAAGATGTACGGCTGCGTCTGCTTCGTCATCTTCAGATGAGCGCAGATCTGGTCGAGAAACTCGTAGCCGTGGTCGAGATCGCAGCACATCTCCTCGGTACAGCCGTAGCAGTCGACGATGAGCTGGTGGCCCCAACAGTCGGCGAGACAATCGGCGGAATTGGCGTTCGGCTCCATGATCGAAATCCTCCGAGTCAGATTTGAATGGAGCCGCACTGCGCCATACCGCGGCGCGCGCGACTCTGTGGTTCCCTACATGGAATCGCTACTTGCGAATGTGACATTTTCGGCGACCGCGCCCATCTCTTGAGTGCGGGCCGCGACCGACTCGTGACATGTGTCGAGAGCGGCCCCGAGCCCCGGAAAGAGCGGCTCTGCGAGCCCCGAGACATCGGTCCCCGGCGGCACCCAATCGAGCGCGTCGCGCCAGGGCGCGGAGGCGTCGCCGATCTCGCCCAAGCCGAGCGCGCGCCAGAGCCGGGCCGCGCTCCCGGGCAGCACCGGCGCCGCGACGAGAGCGAGCACCTTCGCCGCCAGCACCTCGAGCGCCAGGGCGGTCCGCCGCTCCTCGCCCCGCACGTCGGCCGCGCGGTCCCAGTGCACCTCTCCGGCCCCGAATCGGCGCGCCTCCCGTACCACCTCGTTCGCCACCTCGGTCGCTCGCTGGAGGGAGAAGCCGCGCGCCGCGTAGGCGTCGGCCGCCGCGGCCGCGAGCGACTCCAGGCGCCGGAAGAAGCGCCGGTGCTCGCCCGTCCAGTCGCCGGTGGCGGGAACCTGCCCGCCGAAGCCCTCGATCGCCCGGCGTCCGACCCCACGCAGCCACGCCTCCCACCCCTCCAGGAGCTCCCGCCGGCAGGTCGCCCGGAAGTCGTCGACGGTGAAGCTCGTCCGCTCGCGCTCCGGCGCGGTGCGTGCGAGATGGAAGCGGACCGCGTCGGCCGGCACCCGCGCCAGCAGATCGCGGGCGAGGATGCGGTGGTCCCGGCTGGTCGAGAACTTCTCTCCGTCGAGCCGGTAGAACTCGTTGGTCAGGACCGCGTCCGGCAGTCGGATCCGGTCGTCGAAGGCGAGGAGGACCGCCGGGATCCAGATGCCGTAGTAGAAGCTGTTGTCGAAGCCGCAGAACTGGACCACCCGGGCCTCCGGCGCGCGCCACCAGCGGCGCCAGCCGCCCGCCTCGTCCTGAACCTCGTCCTGAACCTGGCCGTCGGCCGCGGAGAGCGCCTCGGCGTACGCCAGATAGCGGGGCGCGATCTCGAACCAGACGTAGATCCGCTGGTCCTCCCACCCCTCGACCGGCACCTCGATCCCCCACTCCCCCGGCTGGGTCACCGGCACCTCCGGCAGCCCGCGCGCGAGCGCCTCCTCGCAGAACGCGCGGAGGTGCGTGGGCATCTCGACCCGCCGGTACCAGTCGCGCAACGCGTCGGCCCAGGGCGCGAGCGGCATCACCAGCCGCCGCACGGGCCGGACCTCGGCCGCCGCGCCGCAGTCGGCGCACGCCGGGTCGAGCAGGTCGCCGTAGCTCGTCCGGCCGCACTCCTCGCAGGTGTTGCCGGCGATGCCGCGCCCGCAGCCCGGACACCGGCCGCGCACCTGGTGCTCCACCAGCATCCGGTCGCAGCGCGGGCACCACAGAGTCGGGACCTCCTTTTCCACCAGCGCCCCGCGCTCGTGGAGGGTGGCGAAGACCTCGCGCACGATCCGCCGGTGGTGGGCCGACTCGTTCGGGCGCTCGAAGGTCGCGAGCTCGATGCCGGAGCGCTCCAGGCTGTCGACGATCGAGCCGGTGAGCCGGCGGGCCGTCTCCTCCGGCGTGCTCCCCTCGCTCGCCGCGAGGCCGGCCACCCAGGGGGAGTTGTCGTCGCTGCCGCAGGCGAACCGCCCGTCGACGCCCTGGAGCCGCAGGAACCGGGCGTGGGCGTCGGCGGCCAGGTACGGTCCGGCGAGGTGGCCCAGGTGGAGGTCACCGTTCGGGGTCGGCGGGGCGGCCGTCACCATCACCCGCTCGACCGCCTCCTCCGGGCGCTTCTCCCCCGTCTCCCACTCGCTCCGGTCCTCCCAGTAGACGGTCAGGAAGAGAAGGTCCTCGGCGTCCGACGCGTTGCTCAAGACGTGGTTGTCGAACGGCGTGTGGAAGCTGACGTCGCCCGCCTCGACCTCGGTCCGCTCGTCGCCGATCGCGAGCACGCCCCGGCCACGGACGACGAAGAACGACTCGCACTCCTGGTGGGCGTGCGGCTTGGTCGACTCGCCCGGCGCGAGGACCGCCCACGCCGCCCCGAACGGCGGGGACGCGACGCCGTCCCACGGGTAGAGCGGCTGGAGATCGACGTTGTAGGCGTGGACGAACGAATCGGGATCGAGCTTGCGCACCGGCACGGAGGGCCTCCTCTCGGGCCGGATCGGGGGCGCCTCGAGCGCCCCCCGGCCCGTCCCAGGAGTGCGCCCCCCACGGGCGATCGGGACAGGCCTCCGGAGCGCCGGACGGCCGGTGCGCGGCGGCTCGGGCGGCCTCTCCCCGGGTCCCGGAAAAAAACTCGATTGACAGCGGGCGCAGGATTCTTGATAATAGTCCGGGCTTCGGCCTAGCGAAATATTTCACTAATGACAATCGATTCGTCAACTACTATCGAGCGACTCGAAGGAGCAGATGGCATGACCGAGGATTCGGGGGTTCTCGAAGAGCGCCGCCGCACGGCGGCGACAAAAGACACGCAACAGCCCAACTATTCGCTGGTCGAGGTGGCCCAGAAGACCGGGATCCCGATGCCGATCCTGCTCCGCTACAAGCGGGAGCATCCGGACCGCGTCCCGTCGATCGGCTCGGGCAGCCAGCAGCGGTTCCCGGAGGAGGCGATCGAGGTCCTCCGCGAGATCCAGCAGGAGGAGTCCGGGCGCCAGGAGGAGCCGCGGCGCGGCGGCTTCGGCCTGCTCTCGCTCCCCCGCCTGCGCAAGCAGGTCAAGCGGGGCGACGACGACGAGGCGGAGGCCGAGCAGCCGGCCGCGGCCGGAGAGGAGGAGGAGTCCGCCCGCAAGGGCGCCCGGAGCGCGGCGAGCCCACCGGCCGACGGCATGACGCTGGTCGAGGTGAGCGAGAAGCTCGGCATCCCCTACCCGACCGTCGCGCGCTACGCCAGCCAGCACGGCGACCGCATCCCGCACCATGGACGTGGCCGCTCGCGCCGCTTCCCGGCCGAGGCGCTCGACGTGTTCGAGCAGATCCGGCGCGAGAGCAAGCCGGGCCGTCCGCCCAAGAAGAAGGGGAAGAAGGCGGCCGCGAAGACGGCCTTCGCCACGCCGGGGGCAGGCGCCGCGTCGGTCGCGTCGGCCGACACGCCCGGCCTGGAGCAGCTCGCGCGCCGGATCGAGAGCCTGGAGCGGTCGCAGAAGGTGCTGGAGGAACAGATCCGCTCGCTGCTCGAAGACCTCTCCCGCCCGGCCACCGCGACGGTCGAGGTCTAGCAGCCCGGCTCACGCCGGCCGACCGGGAGTCGGCTATCCGGGCTCCTGCCCGTCCCCGGGGTCTGGTCCGGGATCCGGATCGTGGTCGGGATCGTTGGCTTCGTCGAGCTCCCGCTTGACCGGCGTGAGCCCCCAGAGGACCGCGGCGTTGACGAGGGACAGGACGATCGCGATCTCGTAGCCGCCGTGCGCCACCGCGGCGCCCAGGGCCGCCGTGTTCCAGATGCTCGCGGCGGTCGCCGTCCCGAGGACGTTCAGCCCTTGCTTGAGGATGGCACCGCCGCCGAGGAAGCCGACCCCGGTGATCAGGCCCTGGAGGACGCGCGCCTGGGCCTCCGGGTTGTCGGGCATGGCGACCTCCCCCATCAGGACGAAGCCGGCGCTGGCGAGAGCAACCAGCGGAAAGGTCCGCAGGCCCATCTGCCGGGTGGCGCGCTCCCGGTTCCAAGCGATCGGCAGCGACAGGACGACGGCGGCCACCAGGGTGACGAGGTGGTACAAGATCTCTGCGGGCTGGACGTCGAATCGGAAGATCTCGAGCAAGACGCCTCCTTCGTTGGACGGACAGTCTATCGACCCGGCAGCTCGACTCGGTCGACACCGCGCGACGAGCGCGCGCTGGGGTCGCGTCGGTGCTACGATCCGCCCGGTATGCGCGATCTCCTGATCGGAGTTGCTCTCGCATGGCTCACGGTCGGAGCCGTGTCGTCGCCGCTGTCCGGTTTGGGCGACGGCCGAGATCGCGCTGCTCCCGGCTCCCCGCCGACCATGGCGTCGGGGTTCGCCTCGACCTGCGGACTCGCGACCCTTCGAGCCGGATCCCCGTCGCCGCCGGACCTCGGCGCGCACGGCTGCGGCGTCCTCGCCGAGGCCTCGGTGCCGCGCCCGACGGTGGCCGCGGGCTCAGTCGCCACCGTCGAAACCTCGATGGTGGCGTTGCTGGCGCTGACCCACCCGCAGCGTGGACCGCCCCCTTCCCCCCGACCCTCTCGCTGAATCTCGACAATCAGACGGTCAAACACCCTTGGCGACAAGGGAAGGGGAAGGTATGGATACCGATCCGGCAGTGATCGTAGGTCTCGTGTTCGTCGTCGCGTTCATCGCGGCCATCGTCTGGGCGGAGCTCTACACTCGGCGCCAGCGTCGAGGGGCTCCCCCCGGCGAGAGCCTCGCGCCACCGCCACGACCTTCGAGGCGACAGGAGTAGAGCGCCCGCACGGCTGGGCGACGGCAGAGCCCGGTGCCCCCATCGGTCCGACGCGATCGTGCATCGACGATGGATGAGCCGCTGGGCGACCCGGCCGCGCGAGGGCGACGGCAGGCCCTCGGGCTTCGAGATCGCGAGGAACCCACGGCTCCACGGAACCGAGGAGCCGTGGGTTCTGCTATCGTCGATCTACGATGAAGCTGGAAGACACTGCCGCCGCCGACTGCGTCTGCCCTCCGGAGTCGGATGCCCCGGACCTGCGCCCGGTCGAGGGCGACCTCGCCGACGACGAGCTCGCCGGGCTCGCCAAGGCGCTCGGCCACCCGGCGCGGATCCGGATCCTCCGCCTCCTCGCCCGGCGCGGCCGGTGCGTGTGCGGCGAGATCGTCAAGGAGCTTCCGCTCGCCCAGTCGACCGTCTCGCAGCACCTCAAGATCCTCAAAGAGGCGGGTCTCGTCCGCGGCGATGTGGAAGGGCCGCGCGTCTGCTACTGCCCCTCGCCCCGCGCCCTACGGCGGTTCAAGGCGCTCGTGGGCGCGCTCTGAGAGGAGTCCCGGGATGAGACTCGCCATACCCCCGGAACGAGGCACACCGTGACCGAACGCAAGCTCGACGTCCTGGATCGCTACCTCACCGTGTGGATCTTCCTGGCCATGGGGGTCGGCGTGCTGCTCGGGTACCTCTTCCAGGCCCCGGTGGCGCGCTTCAACGAGGCCCTGACGGTCGGCGAGAACACCAACCTGCTGATCGCGGCGGGGTTGATCCTCATGATGTACCCGCCGTTGGCGAAGGTGAAGTACGAGCTGATGCCGAAGGTCTTCGCGGACCGGCAGATCCTCGGGCTCTCCCTGGTCCAGAACTGGATCGTCGGCCCGGTGCTCATGTTCACCCTGGCGATCGGCTTCTTCGGCTTCCTGGCGCCCGTCCTTTTTGGTCCGGACCCGCGGTGGGGCCACTACATGGTGGGGCTGATCCTCGTCGGGATCGCCCGGTGCATCGCCATGGTGCTCGTCTGGAATCAGCTCGCTCGGGGCAACGACGAGTACGCCGCCGGGCTCGTGGCGCTCAACAGCGTGTTCCAGATCCTCACCTTCGGGCTCTACGCGTGGGTCTTCGTCACCGTCCTCCCGCCGCTCTTCGGGCTCGAGGGAGCGGTCGTCGAGGTGACGATCGGCGAGATCTTCGCCAGCGTGATGGTCTACCTCGGGATCCCCTTCGCGGCCGGCATCCTGAGCCGAGTGATCCTCCTGCGGGTGAAGGGGGAGGAATGGTACGACCGGGTCTTCGTGCCCCGAATCTCGCCGATCACCCTCGTCGCTCTGCTCTTCACGATCGTCGTCATGTTCTCGACCCAGGGCGAGCGGATCATCAACCAACCCCTCGACGTCCTCTGGATCGCGATCCCGTTGGCCACGTACTTCGCGATCATGTTCCTGGTGAGCTTCTGGATGGCCTGGAGGATCGGCGCCGACTACCCGCGAGCGGCGACGCTCGCCTTCACCGCCTCGGGCAACAACTTCGAGCTCGCGATCGCCGTGGCCATCGGTGTCTTCGGGATCACCTCGCCCGTCGCCTTCGCCACCGTCATCGGACCGCTCGTCGAGGTGCCGGTGCTGATCGGCCTGGTGAACGTGAGCCTGTACTTCCGGCGCAAGCTCTACGGCCGGGCGCCCGAGGAGGACGATCGGCTTTAGCGTCAGGCGGCCGCGTCGCGTCGCCAGTCGACCATCCGTCCGATGAGCCAGATGAACGGCTCGACCTGGCCGTGCAACACGCAGGTACCCTTGCACATGCTATCGAGCAGTCCCTGCACATCCGACGAGCACAAGCTGGAGATCGCCCGGTCGTCCGTGGGAAGCAGGGAACAGTGCGGCGTAGCCCCTCTCTGGTGGATCTCGTGGATCTGGTGGATCTCGTGGGTCTCGTGAGCCCCCCACGTGACGTCTCGCTCGTCGATCACGATCGTGATCGGTTCTCCACGATCCGGAAGGTTGACGGACACCGCGAGACTCGGAGTCCGGCCAGGCGCCCTGGCCAGCGTCTCCTTCAAGTAGGCAGAAAAAGCTTCGGCCCACTCCTCCAGGCCGGATCGTCCT
>CAZLLV010000379.1:0-7113 GCA_964560325.1 uncultured Thermoanaerobaculia bacterium
TCGAGGCCGATCGCGTTCATGTTGACCCGGTAGGTCTTCTCGAGGTCGGGGGTGGCGAAGAGGTGCGCCATCAGCCGCTCGGCGTCGACCCGGTTCGAGCGCAGCTCGAGAACCAGGCGGGTCGGGTGGTTGTGGTCGGACTCGTCTCGGAGGTCTTCCACCCATGGGAGCTTCTTCGCCTGCATCTGGGCGGCGATCTGCTCCAGGAGCTTGGAGCCGGAGACCTGGTAGGGGAGCGCGTCGACCACCACCTTCGAGCCTTCGCGGACCCAGCGGGCGCGCTGGCGGACCGTACCGGAGCCGCTCTCGTAGATCTCGCGCAGCTCTTCGCGCGGGGTGATGATGCGGGCCTCGGTCGGGTAGTCGGGGCCCGGCACGTGCGCGCACAGGTCGGCGACCGTCGCCTTCGGGTTCCGGAGCAGGTGGACCGCCGCCGCCGCCACCTCGCGCACGTTGTGGGGCGGCAGGTCGGTCGCCATGCCGACCGCGATGCCGGAGGCGCCGTTCAAGAGTACGTGGGGCAGGCGGGCGGGCAGGAGCTTCGGCTCCCGGAGAGTGCCGTCGAAGTTCGCCGCCCAATCGACCGTCCCCTGCTCGAGCTCCGCGAGGAGGACGCGCGCGAAGGCGGTGAGCCGCGCTTCGGTGTAGCGCATGGCGGCGAAGCTCTTCGGGTCGTCGGACGAGCCCCAGTTGCCCTGGCCTTCGATCAGCGGGTAGCGGAAGCTGAACGGCTGCGCCATCAGCACCATCGCCTCGTAGCAGGCCGAGTCGCCGTGCGGGTGGTACTTGCCGAGCACGTCGCCCACGGTGCGCGCCGACTTCTTGAACTTCGCCGCCGCCGACAGCCCCAGCTCGCTCATGGCGTAGACGATCCGGCGCTGCACCGGCTTCAACCCGTCCGCCACGCTCGGCAGGGCACGGTCGAGCACCACGTACATCGAGTAGTCGAGGTAGGCGCGTTCGGTGAACTCGGCGATCGGACGGCGCTCGATCGGCTCCATCGGGCCGCCATCGGTCGAGTCGAGGTTCAGGGCCGGCTGGTCGCTCATGACTCCCTCACGCCGTCACGTCCGCCAGGTCACCCTTCTCGGTCAGCCACTTGCGCCGGTCGGCGGAGCGCTTCTTCGCCAGCAGCATGTCGAAGGTCTCCCGCGAGCCGGCCTCGCCCTCGCTGCCTTCGCCGTCCAGCACCAGCCTCACCAGCCGGCGCGTGTCCGGGTCCATGGTGGTCTCGCGGAGCTGCGACGGGTTCATCTCGCCCAGGCCCTTGAAGCGCTGGACGTTGATCTTGGTGCCCTTGTCGCTGCGCCCGGTCTCGCCGCCCGGGTCGCCCAGGCTCTCCAGGATCTGTTCGCGCTCGGCGGCGTCCAAGGCGTAGTGCACCTCTTTGCCGACGTCGATCCGATAGAGCGGCGGCATGGCGACGTGGACGTGGCCGCCGCGCACGAGGGCGGGGAAGTGGCGCACGAAGAGGGCGCAGAGGAGGCTCGCGATGTGCGCGCCGTCGGAGTCTGCGTCGGCCAGGATGCAGACCCGCCCGTAGCGCAGGCCGGAGAGGTCGTCCGAACCGGGGTCGACGCCGAGCGCGACGGCGATGTGGTGGACCTCCTGGGAGGCCAGGACCTCGCCGGGGTCGACCTCCCAGGTGTTCAGGATCTTGCCCCGGAGAGGGAGGATCGCCTGGAACTCCCGGTCGCGCGCCTGCTTGGCGGAGCCGCCGGCCGAGTCGCCCTCGACCAGGAAGAGCTCGGTGCGCGAGAGATCCTGGCTGGTGCAGTCGGCGAGCTTGCCGGGCAGCGCCGGGCCGCTCGTGACCCGCTTGCGCTGCACTCGCTTCGAGGCCCGCGCGCGCGCCTGGGCGCTGTCGATCGCGAGCCGCGCGATCCGCTCGGCGTCGCCGGTGTGCTGGTTGAGCCAGAGGCTGAAGGCGTCTTTGACCGCGCCGGAGACGTAGGTGGCGGCGTCCCGGTTCGACAGGCGCTCCTTGGTCTGGCCGGAGAACTGCGGCTCGTCGAGCCGGAGCGAGACGACGAAGGCGCAGCGCGCCCAGACGTCCTCGGGGGCGATCCGCACGCCGCGCGGCAGGAGGTCGTGGAAGTCGCAGAACTCCCGGATCGCGTCGGTCAGCCCGGAGCGGAAGCCGTTGACGTGGGTGCCGCCCTGGGCCGTGGGGATCAGGTTGACGTAGCTCTCCTGGACGAGCACTCCGGCCGAGGTCGGGGCGCCGTCTTCGTCCGTCAGCCAGGCGACCGCCCAGTCGAGCTCGCGCTCGTCCCCTCGGTGGTGGCCGACGAACGGCGCCTCGGGCAACAGCTCGGCGCCGGCGAGCTCGTCGGTCAGGTAGTCGGCCAGCCCTTCCTCGTACAACCACTCCCGGTCGTTCTCCGGATTCGCCTCGTCGCGGAAGTGGATCGCGAGGCCGGGCAGCAGCACCGCCTTGGCGCGCAGGGCGTGGTGGAGGCGGGGGACCGAGAACTTCGTGCTGTCGAAGAACTGCGGATCGGGCCAGAAGCGGACCGTCGTGCCGGTGTTCCTCTGGCCGACGCTGCCGACCTCTTCGAGGGCCGAGGTCGGTGCGCCGTCGGCGAAGGTCATGCGGTAGCGCGCGCCGTTGCGCTTGACTTCGACCTCGAGCCGCTTGGAGAGCGCGTTGACCACCGAGACGCCGACGCCGTGGAGGCCGCCCGAGTAGCGGTAGTTCTTGTGCGAAAACTTCGCTCCCGCGTGGAGGCGGGTGAGGATCACCTCGACTCCGGAGACGCCCTCCTCCGCGTGCCGGTCGACCGGCATGCCGCGCCCGTCGTCCTCCACCGAGACCGACCCGTCGTCGTGCAGCACGACGGAGATCGAGCGCGCGTGGCCGGCGATCGCCTCGTCGGCCGCGTTGTCGATCACCTCGAGCGCGAGGTGGTTCGGCCGCTCGGTCTGGGTGTACATGCCCGGCCGCTTGCGGACCGGTTCCAGCCCCTTGAGGACTTCGAGGGAGGAGGCGTCGTAGGTGGTCGTAGGCATGCCGGCGGAGTCGCAGTGGGGGCGGCGGAATGATAGCGGACGACGCGCGGGGAGGCGAGGCCGAGCCGTGGAGCGGCGGATCGACCTACCGGTCGCGCGCCCGCCGAGCGGTAGTGGGTCAACGATCGACCCTCGCCGGGTCATCCGCTGACGAAAGGGTCACTCGCCGACCCGCGCATATCGCTCCTGTCGCAAGAGCAAAAATTATTCAAATTATTGCATCGTAAAGATTTACTGTGTCGCTTCGCCGTTCCGTAAACGCGGGCACGGGCGTTGCTCTATTCAAGAGCCAGGAGGTCCGGAGGGCGAGACAAGACACGGCACCGATCGAAACCCCGATGTCGTGGCGCCTTGGCTCCACCCATCGGCTTTCTCCATCTTGGCGGGCCCCGGGCGACCGGGGCCTCTTTTTTTTGGTGGAAGGGTGGCAGGGGGAAGAAATGTTTCGGCGTCGGTCCGTCAACAAACCGTAGAGCATCCGTGTCTACCAGCTGAGAAGGGTGGGACCGAGCCATGGTGGGAGCGAGCGTTGCCCGGAGGGGGCGCCCGGTAGGGCGTCCGTCGCGAGTCTTCGCGGGAGAGGAGGGTAGATTGACCCTGACCGACTGGCGCGTGCGTCTGCGGACCGATCCCGAGGGGACGGTGACGGAGCTCGTGTCCCGGTTCGGACCGCGCCGGAGCGTGGCCCCGGAGGTCGAGAGCCTCTTCTGGCGGGTCGTAGTCGATCTCGCCTGCCCCGGGGACCTCGCGCGAGCGCTGCTCGGGCGCGTGCGCCCGCCGCGCGGTGGGGACGAGGACGACGGCGGCGCCCTGCTCGATCTCGACCGGGAGCACCGGGTCCGCCTGCGTGGCCGTCTGCGGATCGCTGCGATCGAGGAGCTGGCGAGCGTCGTGCGGCATCGAGAGGACCGTGAGCGGATCGCCCGCCACCCCTCCCGCCTCCCCGAGGCGGCCTACGCGCTCCGGGGACGGCCGGCGGAGGCGGCGGCCCTCTACGCCCTGGAGCACGACCAGCTCGCCGGCGACGACGACGGCTACCGCCGGCTCTGCCGGGCCGCCCTGCGCTACGAGACCGCGCGCTCGCTCCACCGGGTCGAAGGCTGCCGAGAGGTCGCCGTCGAGATCATGGAGAGCGTCGTGCGGCTGATCGACGAGTCGCTCGAGGCTCCGGAGCCGGGCGGTGCCGCCGACTGGCTGCATCTCGCCTGGCGCCTGTCGTTCCACTCCCGGGAGTGGCTCGGCCTCCGGCACCTGGACGGGGGGCGCTTCGGCGACGCGGAGCGGGAGTTCCTGCGCGCGGCCGGCGCCGCGCCCGAGACCGATCTGGCGGTCGCCGCCCGGATGTTCGCGGCCAACGCCATGCTCCGCGACGGCCGGACGGACGAGGCGCGCCGGCTCCTAGACTCGCTGCGGATCGACACCGAGCGCCTGTCGCCTCCGGTCGCGGACGAGTGGATCGAGCTGCGCGAGCGTCTGCTCGGGAGCGCGAGCGGCTACGGGCCGGACGACGCGGGCTGACGAGGCAGAGTGCCCGTCCGCTATTCGTCCGCCGGCACCGTCTCGGGCAGGCCGATCCGGAAGCCGTAGCCCGCCACCCTCTCGGGCCGCTCGCCTTCGAACCGGTACAGATTGACCCGGTAGGGGCCGGGTTTCGGATCGGGCTCGATGTGCACCTGGACGGCGCCCCGGAAGACCGACGCCACCGGCTCGACCGAGCCGGGTCCCTCACCGGGCGGCGGAAGCACCTCGGCGGCCCACGAGGCGCCGCCGCTCGGAGTCGCCGCCCCCGGACCCCGAAGACCTCCGCTGCTCCCACCCTCCGGCAGCTCCAGGATCAGGAGGACCCGGTGACCGCGGGGCGGCCGGAAGACCTGCCGGTCGGGGGGCGCGCCCGATTCGGCGCCCGCTCCGCCACGAATCTCCGCGGAGTCGGCGGGGGCGAGGACGATCGAGAACCAGGGCGGCCTCTGCTGGATCTCCCGGCGCGTCTGCCAGAGCAGGATCGAGAGGACCACGCAGGTCACCGCGAGCGCGGCGGTGGTCACCCGGCGCAGGATCGTCCGCAGGCGGTCGTGCGGTAGCGGCTGGCGAGTGGGGGGCATGGGAGGTCGGAAACGTGAAACACCTTGTGTGATCGGCCTTTGTCCGGGGTAGAATACCTTCCCGCTTCGCGAAAGAGACGGACCCCCGAGACCGGGCCGGAGCCGGCAGGGCGGGGAACGCGAAGCGAGACTATCGTCGAATGGCAATGGGCCTCTGGCCCACTGGACCACTGGACCACCATGGGGAGCGAGATGATCGGGCGTCGACAGCGGGTCAAGGCGCGGCTGCTCCGCGAGCTCGTCCAGGAGAACCTCGAGCTGCGCGACGGCGTGCGCCCGTCCGTCCGGCGGCCGAAGGGGCGCCGGAGCCGGCTCCGCTGGTCGCTCGAGGCGCTCGGCCTGCTGGTCGCGCCGGCCGCCGTGCTCGCCTCGTCGCTCGTCTTCTCCGGCGCCGCCGACTCGGAGGGCCCGTTCGCGGACGGAGCCTCGAGCTCCTCGGCGCTCCAGCACGTGGCGCCGGCACCCGGCCTCGCCCGCGCGGCGGAGCGCCCGGTGACCGCCGCCGCGCCCGGCCCCCGACGCGCCGTCTCGTCCCTCGACGTGGCGGCGCTCCTGCGCCCTCCCAGTCCCGAGCCCCTCGCCGCGGCCGCTTTCGAAGCGGGCACGATCGACGCGGCCGTCTTCCCGCTCGGGGTGCGCCGCATCGTCCTCGATCCCGGTCACGGCGGCGAAAACCTGGGCACCCGCACGCCGGGCGGCCTGGAGGAGAAGTTCCTGACGCTCGACATCGCCAACCGGGTCCGCGAGGTTCTCGAAGCCGCCTCGTTCGAGGTCTTGATGACGCGCGAAGGCGACGAGTCGATGACCCTCGAGGAGCGGGCGGAGCTCGCCAACCGGAAGCGCGCCGACATCTTCGTGTCGATCCACGTCAACTGGTTCGAGGGCAACCGCGACAGCGGCATCGAGACCTATTTCCTCGGGCCGACCGACGACCCGTTCCTCACCCGCCTGGCGGCGAACGAGAACGGCCACTCGGGCCACACCATGGCCGAGATGCGCGAGCTGCTCGACGGCATCTACGCCGGCGTGCGGCACGACAAGTCCCAGAACCTCGCCCGCGAGATCCACGACGCCCTCTACGGATCGCTCTCGCGGGTCAACCCGCAGCTCCGCGACCGGGGGGTCAAGACCGCGCCGTTCCTGGTGCTGGTCGACACGGAGATGCCGGCTGTCCTCGCCGAGGTGGCCGCGCTGTCGAGCCAGGCCGAAGCGGCGATGCTCGAGAAATCCCTCTACCGCGAGTACATCGCGGATTCGCTGGCCGCCGGAATCATCTCGTACGCCGAAACCGTCGGCGGCGCGCCGGGCCGGAAAGGAACCTGAACCGTCATGAGCGACACGAAGAAGGCCCTGCACGTGGGGATCGACCTCGGCACCTCGCGCAGCTCGATCTCGTCGTCGAACGACGAGCGGCACGTGGTCCAGAGCTACGTCGGCTGGCCGGCCGACATGGTGGCGCGCACGGTTTTGAAGAAGGCCGTCCTGGTCGGCGACGAGGCGGTCGACAACCGGCCGATGCTCGACCTCTACCGGCCGCTCGAGGAGGGGCTGATCAAGAAGGGCTCGAGCCGCGACGAGGCTGCGGTGGCCGAGCTCCTGCGCCACCTGCTGAAGCTCGCGGGGGCGGAGAAGGGCAACGGTGCGGGCACCGTGCGCGCGGTGGTCGGGGTGCCGGCGAAGGCGCTGCGGGTCAACAAGCAGAGCCTGCGCGAGGCGGTCGGTCCGCTGGTCGACCAGCTGATGATCGTCTCCGAGCCGTTCGCGGTCGCCTACGGGCTCGACGCCCTGCTGCACTCGATGGTGATCGACATCGGCGCCGGCACGGCCGACTTCTGCGTCATGCGCGGCCGGATGCCGACCGAGGAGGACCAGCGGACGCTGACGACCGCGGGCGACTGGGTCGACGAGCAGCTGACGGCGGCGATCCGGGAGAAGTACCCGGACGCGGACTTCACGATCCACATGGTGCGCGGCTGGAAGGAGCACCACAGCTTCGTCG
>CAZLLV010000380.1:0-5013 GCA_964560325.1 uncultured Thermoanaerobaculia bacterium
GCAAGGGGACCACCGCCAGGTGGTTGCCCCGCGCGTGGCCGGTGAGGACTTCCGGAGCGTTGGCAGGCAGTGCGGCCAGGATCGTTCCGCGGATCGCTTCGGCGAGGTGGATCCAGGCGGTCACCGAGATGCGCGGCTCGAGCGTCCAGGCCCAGCGAGCGGTCCACGGCGAGGGCGCCGGCTCCGCCGTGCGGGCTCGCCGATATCCCGCCCACGTGTCGGGGCCGGCGGAAAGTCTCCGCCGGTCCTGTCGAGCCGTCGGCAGGTTCCGGATCTCGTGCAGCTCGTCGAGCCGGGCGAGCGTGCCCACCTCGGGAACGCGGAGCTGGATCGCTCCCTCCGCCGAAGGAACGAAGCTCGGAGCGGGCGGCTCCGAGCGCCACACGGAAGCGGCGATCAGGCTCGACGAATGCCCGAGGCGGGTGACCTCGCGCAGGATGTCGTCGAGATCTTCTGGTGGCACCTCGGCGCAGCGCCAGGTGTAGTAGACAGAATGCTGCCCAGAGCCGCCGCCACCGGCCGCCGGAAGGAGGGAGCCGACCGGGAACGTGCGCGGCTGACGGACCCGGCGATCCCCCAAGGGAAGAGAGCTCGCCGCGAGAGACTTCGACGAGACCGGATCGTTGACCGGTACGTAGAACGTCCCCGAGGTCCGCTGATCGAGCTCCGGAGCAGCGATCTCCGGCGATCCCTGGCGCTCGAGCCATTCGAGCGTCTCGCGCCGACCGACACCGGCCTCGTAGTGAGCCGCCGTCATCGCTGCGAAGAGTCGGTGGGGGTGGGGAGGCCACTCGACACGATCGCGCGGGCTCGGGTCCGTCAGGGCCGGACGGGTGAGGAAATCGACCCGCACGGTGAACGTCATGCCGGACGCCTCCCCCGAGACGACTCGGCGGCCACCGGTCCGATCACCGGAGGCTCCGGGCGCTCGCCACGACCTTCACCAGATCCTCGCGCGCCGTCAGGTGGACGGGCTCGGCAAACGAGAGCCCGGTCGAGTCGGCGTGCTCGACCGCTTGCCGGAAGAGCGCGCGCGCGCCATCGCTGCCCCCGACTTCCAGCGGCCGGAGGTCGTCGAGCGTGCGTCCGACGACCTGCCAGCCCGGCTCCGTTTCCAGGGTCAGCTCGCACCCCGATCGGAGCGAGAATCCCAGGTCGCGCTGGAGCTCGATCGAGAGGATCGCGAGGGCGGCCAGCACAGCGCGGCCAGCGCGATCTCGGTCCTCGTCAGGCTCACCGCCGACCGGGAAACGCAGGCGGCGGAGCTGGCCGATCGAGAGCACGACGTGCTGTTCGGCGTGATCGAGGGTCACGCCTCCCGGCTGCGTCGCCGGAACGGCTCCGAATCCCAGCTTGGAGACTGCCTGGATCTGCTTCGGCTTTCCCCGCTCCTTGCGCGCCTTTTCCGGATCGGTGGTGAAAGTCGTCTCGTCCTCGGTCTCGTAGACCACGACCTCCTTGGGCCTCTCGATGAAGGGATCGGTCTTCTGCGCCGCGCGCGATCCTCTCTGGACGCCAAGCCCGACGACCTCCGCGCACAGGACGCGCGCGAACTTGCTCCCGAGGCCGGTTCGGGCTCCATGGGAATCCCAGGCACCGAACACCAGGGACATCGGAACGTGCCGGTACAAGGCGGTGGCTTCGTGAAGGCTCGCCCGGCGCAGGGCCTTACCGATCTCGGAGTGGGGAAACGGCGTCCCATCGAGGAGGCTCTCCCAGACATAGGCGTCGAAGCACCGGTGGGGGAGCTCCAGGGTCGAAACCTCGCCGAAGTCTCCTACCTTCACGAAGAGATCGGGAACCACGAGACCTCTCGATCGGATTTCGTACAAGAGCGCTTCCTCGGCTCGGTTCGCGGCGGAGCCGACGGAGTCGAGAAGTACGGCGTCGCGAATCTCGCCCTCCGCGTCGACCCGAGTCTCGAATAGGTGGCCTCCGTCTCGCTCGCCTTCGCCGGCACCGGCATACGTGGGCGGCATGACCCGGCTGCCGGGAACCGTCGGCTTCAACCGCGCGTGCGAACGGATGGCTGTCGACTCGGCGATGGCTCGTAGCAACGGCGCGATCATGTTCCTCCCTCCCAAGGTTCAAATCGGTACATGCGGGTTTCGAGATTCGAGCGGCTTGGATACCCCAAACTGATCAACCGAGAATAACGCATGATCACCGTCATTCTCCCGTCGAATCCCGGGCCCTGATCCCGAAGGCCTCGGAGCCCCGTAGCGGCTCCGACGGATTGATGTTGCCGCCCCGCCCGAGACGCGCTGGCGAGATCGAAGCGCGCCGCTACCCGGCCGCTGATCCGCCCCGTCTCCGCTCCGACGGCACCACCAGCACCGGGCAGGGGGCGTGGTGGAGCACCCGCTCGGCGGTGCTGCCGAGGAGGATCTGGCGCAGTGGGCCGTAGCCGTGGCTCGCGACGACGATCAGGTCGAAGCCTCCCGCCTCCGCCTGCCGCACGATCTCGCGCGCCGGGTGCCCGACCGCCGTGCGGACCTCGACGGCGTGGTCGGTGAGCGGCTCGGCCACGTAGGTCTCGAGCACCCGCTCCGCTCGCCTCCGGTGCTCCTCCAGGATCTCGCTCCGGTCGGTCTCGGTGACGCCGACCAGGATCGGCGGCAGGTGGTCCTCGACCACGTACAGCACGGTGATCGACGCGCCGAGCCGCCGGCCGAGCTCGCCGGCCAGCTCGAGGGCGACCAGGGAGGGCTCCGAAAGGTCGGTCGCGACGAGGAGGCGGGAGATCTCCCGGTGCTCCCTCGCTTCGCCTTGCGAGCTCACCACGTCCTCCCGTGGCCCTCGGCGCTCATCGGGTCTCGGTTCGATCGGCAGGCATCTCCAGTGTCACGGTAACGCAGCCGCGGCGGGGGCCGACAGGTCCGGAGGGGTGGGCTCCGGTGCATCGGCGCACGGGCGGCGAGCCGCCCCATGGGGTGGGGCGGGGCACGCGGAGCAGGGCTGGAAGGGCGGGGAGAGACGTCCCGGGGCCGGCGGGCTCGCCACCGGCCCCGGGAGCGGCGGCTACGGCGCCGGCGCGGTGCCCGCGATGTGGGCTTCGACGAACTCGTAGACGAGATCGCCGATCGGCCGGCAGAGGGCCTGCGCGGCGGTGATCGAGGCCTGGAAGTGGACCCCGCCCCAGAGCCGGCTCTGGCCGCACTCCTGCTCGAAGTCGGTCCAGGTCTGCCAGGGGCCGAGCACGATGTCGGCCGCCGGCGTGAGGCCGGGCTCGACCCGCGACGAGCCCGCGGGCGTCGGCTGGAAGAAGCCGAGCGCGTCGGTGCCGAACCAGCGGCGCGACGCCTGGGCGTGCGCGGCGCAGAAGCAGGCCGAGCCGGAGGGGTACTCCGGGTGGTCGGCGGTGCCGAGGTAGCTGCGCCACTGGCTCGCCGGGATGTCGGTCACCGTCCCCCGCCCGGGCCCGCCCCAGGCGGTGACCGGCGAGTCGCCGTAGAGGTACCGGATGGCGCTGAACGGCCGCACCGCGTCGTGGCGGTACTTCTCCTGCCAGGCCGTGATCGCGGCGTCGAACGCCGCAAGGTTCGTCAGGAAGTCGACCTGGACGAACTCCTCCAGGGAGAGCCCCTGCGTGACGGTCAGGAAGGCGATCGAGCCGCCGAGGCTGATCAGCTTGTTGTCGAAGAACTCGGCCGTCATCTTCCGGTAGTCGTCGAGCGTCGCCGAGACCGCCAGCACCTCGTCCGCCTGCGCCTGGTATCCGGGCGAGGACGGATGGCTGTCCCCAGGCGGCGGGCTGACGAAGACCGTCGGGTCGGGGTAGGAGTAGGGGAGCGTCACCGCGAGCTGCGGGGTGACGAACTGCTGGATCCGGAAGATGCCGCCGCCGGTGGTCGAGAAGCTCGGCTGCCAGCGCGACGGATCGACCAGCTCGTAGGCGGTGTTGACCGGCTGATAGCCGGTGTAGTCGGCGTACGGCTGCCGGTTGTAGATCCGCCCTCCCTCGTCGCCGAGCTGGTTCATGCCGTCCCGCTCGCGGGCGGCGACGACGGCCTTGCCGGCCCGGTTGCCGACGCCGATCGGGTTGCCGACCCCCAGGTTGTCGTCGTCCGGGTCGAGCCCGACCGAGAGCAACATCTGCCGCCACTCCTCGGTGCGGTGCGGGTACAGGCTGTTCAGCACGTGGAACGACGAGTAGAGGATGGCGATGTTGCGGTTGCGGTCGGTCCGCTGGACTTCGGGCCGCCGCGGGATGCGCGAGTAGACGCCGACCGCGGTCGGGTGGTAAGGCGCGATGGCGTCGAACCAGGCGTTGGTCGCGATCGTGGTGGCGCGCAGCACCAGCGTGGCGTCGTTGCCGCCGGGCGAGACTTCGAAGATCGCCGGCAGCGCGGCCGGGATGACGACCTCGACCGCGGCGTTGCCGGTGTCGAAGTCGAACGCCTGCGCCCTCGCTCGCGCGGGGGAGAGAACCAGAGCCAATCCGACGGCGACCAGGGTCATCAGGTACTGCGGACAGCGACTCTCAGCCCTCATGTCTGTCTCCTTTTCTGTAAGGGCCTACAAAAGAGAAAAACAGTGCGCGCTCCCGGCCGGCGAGGGACAGCGGCCGAAGGCGGCTATGCTGCGGCGCTCATGGCGACTCCGGCACGCACGGGTAAGGGGTTCGACCGCGCGATCGTCGACGGGCCGATCGGGCGGGCGGTCTGGCGGCTCGCCTGGCCGACCATGCTCCAGAACGTGATCGGCGGCCTCCAGGGGATCGTCGATCACGTCATGGTCGGGCGCTTCGTCGGCTTCACCGGCAACGCGGCGATCGGCGTCGCCTTCCAGATCTTCCTGGTGGTGATCGTCTTCCTGTCGTCGCTCTTCACCGGCATGAGCGTGCTGGTGGCGCGCTTCGCGGGCGCCGACGAGCCGGAGAAGGTGAACCGCACCGTCTACCAGGCGTTCCTCGCGTCGTTCGCCCTGTGCGGCGGGGTGTTGGCGCCGATCGGCTGGGTGCTCGCGCCGACGCTGCTGCGGATCACCAACGCGACGCCGGCGGTCCAGGCC
>CAZLLV010000381.1:0-26880 GCA_964560325.1 uncultured Thermoanaerobaculia bacterium
TTTCTCCGAATAGTTGCATATGACAACGACAATCGCGGCCGAACCGCGAAGGAGACGACGGTGAACGCAAGCTTGCAGTACTTCGAAGCGGTGGCGGGGGAGTGGGACGACATCCGGACGGGGCTCTTCCCGGACGACCTGCGGGAGACGGTTCGCTGCGCCGCGGCGCTCGCGCCCGGCCTGGTGGCGGCGGACCTCGGCGCGGGGACGGGCTTCCTGACCGAGGAGCTGCTCGCCCACGGCGCGGAGGTGATCGCGGTCGACCAGTCGGAGGCGATGCTCGAGACGCTGCACCGGAAGCTCGCTCCCGCGGCGGGCGACCGGTTGCAGGTCCGCGCCGGGACCGCCGAGGCGTTGCCGCTGCCCGACGCGAGCGTCGACCGGGTGGTCGCGAACATGTTCCTGCACCACGTCGAGGACCCGGGGGCGGCGATTCGTGAGGCGGCCCGGGTGCTGCGGCCGGGCGGACGGATCGTGATCTCCGATCTCGACCGGCACGAGCACGAGTTCCTGCTCACCGAGCAGCACGACCGCTGGCCCGGCTTCGAGCGCGCCGACGTGGCGCGCTGGCTCGTGGAGGCCGGCTTCACCGGCATCGAGCTGCGCGACGCGCGCGCCACCTGCTGCGGCTCGTCGTCGTGCGGCGGTGAGACCGCCCGCATCGAGGTTTTCCTGGCCGTTGCCGACCTGCCCGGCGCGGCCTGACCCCAGACCGAAACGAAGCGGCCCCGGGGCCGCGGACGAGAGGAGGTGATGACGAGTGAAGCGCTACCTGATCCCGCGTGTCGCCCATTGCTGCGGCGGCGCCTAGCGGCGGTCCCGAGCACGACCGAAAAAGGCTCGAACGAGATCGAGGGGCGCGGCCGCCGGCGGCCGCGCCCCTCGCCGCGTAGGGCTACAATCGCCGCCGATGCCTGAGCCGTCCACCCGTCGCCGCCCGCGCTCCGCACCCCGTCCGGCGCGCCTCGCCGTCTTCGTCGCTCTCCTGCTCCTCGCGCCGGTCTCGGCCGAGCCGTCGCCGGTCGCCGGCACCCTCGGAATCTCGCCGCTCGAACCGGCCACCACGGGCGGTCTGCCGGTGGTCGAGCGCGCGCTCGCCAAGCTCACGCAGCACCGGCGCCTGCTGGTGATCGGCGCCCACCCGGACGACGAGGACACCTCCGCCCTCGCCCTGGTCGCCCGCGGCCAGGGGGGCGAGGCGGCGTATCTCTCGCTGTCGCGCGGGGAGGGCGGGCAGAACCTGATCGGTCCGGAGCTGGGGGTGGAGCTCGGCGTGCTCCGGTCCCGCGAGCTCCTGGCGGCGCGCCGGGTCGACGGCGCGCGCCAGTTCTTCACCCGCGCCTACGACTTCGGCTATACGCGCTCGCTCGCCGAGACGCTCGAGAAGTGGCCGGAGGAGGTGCTGCTCGAGGACGCGACCCGGGTGGTCCGGCGCTTCCGGCCGCAGGTGATCGTCACCGTCTTCCCGCCGGACGAGCGCGCCGGCCACGGCCAGCACGAGGCGGCCGGGGTGGTCGCGCGCGAGGTCTTCGAGCGGGCCGGCGAGGGCGGTGCCTTCCCCGGGCTCGACGAGGGCTCGGCGCAACACCCGTGGTCGCCGTCCTCGCTCTTCCGCGCCACCTGGTGGGACCGGGACGAGACGACGCTGGAGACCCCGCTCGGCCAGGTCGATCCGCTGACCGGCCGGAGCTACTTCCAGATCGCCATGGGGAGCCGCAGCATGCACCGGTCGCAGGACATGGGCCGCGTGCAGCCGCTCGGCTCCGAGAGCGGCCGCTACGCCTGGGTCGCCGGGCCGGGCGGACCGGAGTCGGCCGACCTGTTCGCCGGTATCGACACGCGGTTGGAGGCGATCGCGGAGCTCCTGCCCGAGGGCGAGGCGCAAGACTCGGCCGCGGCGGGCCTCGCCACCGTGCGTCAGCTCGCCGAGGGCGCCCGGCAGGGCCTCGCACCGTCTCGCCTCGACCGGGCGGCGGAAGACCTGCTCGAGATCGTCGGGCGCCTGCGTGCGGTACGGCAGGCGATCGCCGCGCTCGAGGGGAGCGGCGAAGCCGGGGCGGAGGGGGCGACCGAGCCGGGGGTGGCGGCCGCCGCGGCGCTCGTCGACGAGAAGCTCGAAGTGGCGACGGAGGGCTTGCTGGCGGCCGCCGGGGTCGCCCTCGACGCCTGGTCGGAGGCCGGCGAGACCGTCCCCGGCGACTCGTTCCGGGTCGACGCGGCGGTCTGGCACGGCGCGCGCTTCCCGGAGCCCACCGGCGACTTGACGGTCGAGGCGCGCGGCGTGTTCGTCACCGGCGACGAGCCGTGGGACCTCCAGCCGGTGCTCGACGCCGAGGGCGCGGCGATCCGTCCGGCGAGCGGCCCGCTCGCGCCGGGCGAGCTCGCCGCCTGGGCGTTCTACGTGGTGACGCCGGTGCACGCGCAGCCGACCGTCCCGTACTTCCTGCGGCGGCCGCTCGACGGCGCCCTCTACGACTGGAGCGAGACCGAGCCGGAGGTTCGAGGCGAGCCGTTCGGGCCGCCGCCGGTGCAGGTGCGGTTCCTCCTCCGGATCGGCAACGAGGATCTCCAGGTCGCACGCGAGGTGGTGCAGCGCGTGGGCGACCAGGCGGTCGGCGAGGTGCGCCGGCCGCTGCGCGTCGTGCCCCGGCTCGAGGTGGCGGTCGAGCCGCCGCTGGTGGTCTGGCCGCTCGGGCCGCGGGCGGACGCCGATCCCCGCCAGGCCGGGGAGCGCACGCGCGACCTGCGGGTGGTCCTCCGGTCGCGCGCCGAGTACCCGCTCGCCGGCCAGGTGCGTCTCGAGGTGCCCGCCGGCTGGCGCGCGCCGGTTCCCGTCCGCTTCGACGTGCCGGAGGCGCAGGGCGAGGCGGTGGTGACGGTGCCGGTCACCCTGCCGGACGGCCTCGAGCGCGGCCACTACCGGTTGCGCGCCGTCGCCGAGCTCGGCTCCGGGCTCTACCTCGACGCCGCCTATCCCGAGATCGACTACCCCCACGTCCGGCCCACGCCGATGCCCGAGCCGGCGACGATCGAGATCGCCGCCGCCGACATCCGCCTGCCGGAGCTCGACGCCGTCGGCTTCGTCACCGGGGCGTCCGAGCGGGTGCCGGCGGCGCTCGCGGCGATCGGCCTGCCGGTGGTTCCGCTCACCGGCGCGGCGCTCGCCGAGGCGAGCCCCGCCCAGCTCGCCCGCTTCGACGCGATCGTGGTCGGGAGCCGCGCCTACGAGACCGATCCGGCGCTCGGCCGCGCGAACGGGCGACTGCTCGACTACGCCCGCGCCGGCGGTCTCGTGATCGTCCTCTACCAGCAGTACGACTTCGTGCAGGGGGAGCACGCCCCGTACCCGCTCGACATCGCCCATCCGCACGACCGGGTGACCGAGGAGGACGCGCCGGCGACGGTGCTGGCGCCCGAGCACCCGGTGTTTCGGAGCCCGAACCCGATCGGACCGGCCGACTGGGAGGGCTGGGTGCAGGAGCGCGGCCTCTACTTCGCCCACACCTGGGACGACGCCTACACGCCGCTCCTCGCCTTCCCGGCGAGCCCCGGCTACGAGCCGGGCGAGCTGCGCGGCGGCCTGCTGGTCGCGGAGGTGGGGGAAGGCTCCTGGGTCTACACCGGCCTCGCCTTCTTCCGCCAGCTCCCGGCGGGGGTGACCGGCGCCTACCGGCTGTTCGCCAACCTGCTGGCGCTCGGGGAGGGGACCGGGGACGGGGGCGGGTGAGCGGGCTCGACGAGATCTTCCGGCGGGTCAACGAGCGGCACCTGGCGACCCGCTTCCCGCCGGGGAGCCCCGGCCATACGAGCCGGATCGAGTTCTCGCTCGGCCGGCTCGCCGAGGGGCGCAAGGCGCTTTCCTATCTTTCGGAGCGCTACCCGGAGGCTCTCCGCGGTGCCGATCGGCCGGCGCGCGTGCTCGACCTCGGCTGCGGCAACGGCGGTCTGGTCCTGCCGTTCGCGGAAGCCGGCCACCGCTGCTGGGGTCTCGACCTCGGGCTCCACCCGGAGCTGATCGAGGTGGCGGCCACGGCGAAGCTGCCGCTGCTCCACCTCCGGGCGCGCGGCGAGGCGCTGCCCCTCCCGGACGGCTCGCTCGACCTGGTGCTCCTCGCCGAGACGGTCGAGCACGTGCCGCGGGTGCGACGCCTGGGCGCCGAGGTGGCGCGGGTGCTCCGGCCGGGCGGAGTCTGCTACGTCACCACGCCGCCGCGCTTGCGCTTCCTCTTCCGTGGCGATCCGCACTACGGCGTGCCCGGCCTCCTGCTCCTGCCCGACCCCCTCCAGCGGCTCGTCTTCGAGCGCTGGATCGCCCGCGGCGAGGCGTACGACGTGACGCACGTCTTCTGGAGCGCCGCCGGGGTGCTCCGGTCGCTGCCGGGGCTCGCGCTCGCGGAGATCACCTCGAAGAACTGGGCCGGCCCGCTCCGCCGCTTCGACTGGGACTGGATCGTCGCCCGAAAGCCCGGCGGGTAGACTCGCCCGTCATGGCCGACTCCCTCTGGCGCGCCCGCAACGCCGCCCGCCGCCTGCTCGCGGGCCTGCCGCCGAGAAACGCTCCGCCCTCGCCGGAGGCCCCGACCGACGTCTTCCGGACGGTGGCGTCGATCTACCGCTTCGCCGCCGGTCACGTCGCAGGCGCCACGGTCCTCGACTGGGGTTGCGGCGCCGGGTTCGGCAGCGCGCTCTTGGCCCGCTCCGGCGCCCGCGCCGTCGTCGGGGTCGATCCCGACGACTCCTCGATCCGCCACGCCCGGAAGCGCTACGGCGGCTCGGCCGCGGCGGGTGCGGCGGTCGACTTCCGGGTGGCGCCGCTCGACGACCCGGCCTCCGGCTGGCCGCCGGAGCGCGGACCAGTCGAGCGGCTGGTGGCGGTCGCCTCTCTCGGCCGGCTCGCCGACCCGGAAGCAGCGCTTCCGCGCGTGGCCGGCGCGCTCGCCCCGGACGGCGCGCTCGTCGCCTCGCTGCCGCCGATCCTCGACGGCCCGACCCTCGAGCTCCACCGGGCACGCCACCCGGAGGCGGCACGGCTCTTCCTCTGGGACTGGGCCGACCTGCTCGGGCGCACCTTCCGCGAGCTGCGGGTCTTCTCGCACCAGCCGCCGGCCGGCGCGCGCCTCGACCTCGCGAGCCCGCGGCCGTCCACGCTCGACGAGGCGGCGTTCCGGTTCGACGAGATCCCGCTCGACGACCTCGACAACGTCGGCACCCTCGGCGCGCTCTTCGTCTGCCGGGGCCCGCGAGCCTGATGCGGCCGGAGCCCGGTCAGGGAGTCGCCGGGTCGAGCGGGTTGGCGAAGCCGTAGCGGCCGTCGCGCTCCAGGAGCCGGTCGGTGCCGTGGACGCGGCTCTTCACCACCGGCTCGCCCTCCGGCCCGGGCGCCGCCTCGAGGATCGTCTGGCGCACCCGCCGGTAGTTCGCCTTCGTCGAGAAGTGGACCACCAGGCTCTTGCGCGTGAGCGCCGGGTCGCGCAGCGGCGCGCCGCCGTGGAGGAGCGAGGCGTGCCAGAGGAGCACGTCGCCGCGCGAGCAGGTGAAGAGCTCGGGCGCGAGGCCGTGGCGCCGGCACTGGTCGAGGTCGAACCGCTCGGCCTCGCGGATCTCCTCCGGGCCGTGCGTGCCGTGCTGGACCCGGTACTCGCCGGGGGAGAACTGGTAGTAGGGCAGCTCGTGCGAGCCGGGGACGTAGGTCAGCGGCCCGCAGTCGGGGCCGATCTCCTCGAGCGCGATCCAGGCGCCGATCAGGTGGGACGGCGGCGAGGTGTAGACGTGCATCGGGTCGCGGTGGAGCGCCTGGCCGCTCCCCCACTCGAAGTAGATCGACTGGACGGCGACCGGCTCCTCGCCGAAGATCTCGCCGACCAGAGCGTGGACCGCCGGGTGGAGGTAGAGCTCGGCCGCCGCCTCGGAGGCGGAGTGGAGGTTCGAGATGCGGTGGCCCGGCTTGCGGTCGGCCGCCTCGTCCGCATCGCGGAAGATCTTCAGCGGGCTCTCGTAGGCCATCGCCACGGTCGCCGGCTTCTCGCGCCAGAGCCGCTCGACCGCCGCGTCGATCTCGCCCCAGCCCGCCTCCGGCTCGCCGACCGAGAGCGTCGCGTAGCCGCGCTCCGCCCAGTGGCGCAGGCTCTCGGCGTCGCCGTCCGACAGCTCCCCCGCCGCCCGGCGCGCGTCGATCCGCTCGCCCGCGTCCGGCTGATCGAGCCAGAGATCGCTCCGCAACCGCCCGTCGCGCGTCAAGGGGCCGCCGTCGCGGGTTTCGGAGCCCTTGCGGAAGAGGGAGAACAGTCCTCGCTTCGCCATGGTGCGGATGGTAGCGCAGCCGCTCAGGTAGACTCACGCTCCGCGATGACCCGCCGCCTGCTCCGCAAGATCGCCATCCCTTCCTTCGCGCTGCTGGTCGCCCTGGTGGTGCTCGGCCTCGCCGGGTGCTCCGACGGGCGCACGCCGGTGGTGCTCTACTCGCCCCACGGCCGCGACCTCTTGCTGCTGCTCGAGGAGACCTACGAGGCCGAGAACCCCGAGGTCGACGTGCGCTGGCTCGACATGGGCTCGCAGGAGGTCTTCGACCGGGTGCGCTCGGAGGCCGCCAACCCGCAGGCCGACGTCTGGTTCGGCGGCCCGGACACGATCTTCGCCCGCGGCGCCGAAGAAGACCTGCTCCAGCCCTTCCGGCCGGCCTGGGCCGAGGCGGTGCCGGAGGCGAGCCGCCACCCGGACGACCTCTACTTCGGCGCCTACCGCGCGATGCCGGTTCTGGTCTACAACAGCGACGCGGTCGCCGAGGACGAGGCGCCGCGCGATTGGGACGACCTGCTCGATCCGCGCTGGGAAGACGAGATCCTGATCCGCGACCCGCTCGCGAGCGGCACGATGCGCACCATGTTCGGGATGATCGTCGCCCGCGCGGTGGCCGAAACCGGCTCCGAGGAGGCCGGCTTCGACTGGCTCCGCCGCCTCGACGGGCAGACCAAGGAGTACGTTCTCAACCCGGCGCTGATGATCGAGAAGCTCGCCCGTCAGGAGGGGCTGGTCACCGTCTGGGACCTGACCGACATCCTGCTCCAGCAGGAGCGCGGCATGCCCCTCGGCTTCCACTTCCCGTCGAGCGGCACGCCGGTGATCGACGACTCGATCGGCCTGGTGACCGGGGCGCCGAACCCGGAGGCCGCCAAGGCGTTCATCGACTGGGTGGGGAGCCCGGAGGCGCAGCGGCTGGTGGCGGACGAGGTCTTCCGGGTGCCGGGCCGCACCGATCTGCCGCCCGAGGAGATGCCGGAGTGGCTGCGCGACGTGACTGAGCGCCTGGTGCCGGCGGAGTTCGACTGGGATCTGGTCGAGGAGCGCGGGCCGGAGTGGATGTCGCGCTGGGACCGCACCATCCGCGCGGGCAACTGAGCCTCGCATGGCCACCTTCCTCGAAGTCGAGTCGCTCTCGAAGCGGTTCGGGGACCTCGTCGTCCTCGACGATGTGTCGCTCGGGGTGGAGGAGGGGGAGGTGCTGGCGCTGCTCGGGCCGTCGGGGAGCGGCAAGACGACCTTCCTCCGGCTGCTCGCCGGCTTCGAGACGCCCGACGCCGGGACGATCCGCGCCGGCGGCCGCGCGGTCGAGAGCCTGCCGCCCGCGAAGCGCGGCTTCGGCATGGTCTTCCAGCACTACGCGCTCTTCCCCCACCTGAGCGTGCGCGGCAACGTCGCCTTCGGCCTCGAATCGGCGCCCGGCGAGACCTCCGCGACGATCGGCGAGCGGGTCGCCGAGGTGCTGAGGCTGGTCGATCTCGACGGCTTCGAGGAGCGCCGGATCGAGCAGCTCTCCGGCGGCCAGCAGCAGCGGGTGGCGCTCGCCCGTGCGCTCGCGCCGCGCCCGAAGCTGCTGCTCCTCGACGAGCCGCTCTCGAACCTCGACCCGGAGCTGCGCGAGCGCACCCGCCGCGAGCTGCTGGAGGCGATCCGCCTGGTCGGGATCACCACCGTCCTCGTCACCCACGAGCAGGAGGAGGCGTTCCACCTCGGCGACCGGGTGGCGGTCCTCTGGCGCGGGCGGCTCCAGCAGGTCGGCTCGCCGGAGGATCTCTACCTCGAGCCGGCGAACCGCTTCGTCGCCGGCTTCGTCGGGCGGAGCACGGCGCTCCCGGGAGAGGTCGTCGATTCGGTGGAGGGGCGGATTCGCGTGCGGCTGGCGCTCGGCGGTGAGCGGGATCGGGCGCCGGTCTGGGAGGGCCTGGCGACGGACGAGGCGGCGGTCGCTCCGGGTACTCCGGTCGAGCTGGTCGCGCGGCCGGAGTCCCTGCGGCTGGTGCGCGAGGCCGCGCCGCCGGACGGCCCGGCTGACGGCCCGGCCGACAGTCCGACCGACGGCCTCGCCGGCCGCGTGGTGTCGCGGCGCTACGGCGGCCCGGTCACCTACTACCGGGTGGCGCTCGACGAGGCGGCCGGCGCGGCGCCCGAGATCGAGGTGCTGGCCGCCGCCGGCGCCGCCGCCGAGGGGGACGCGGTGCGTGTCGCTCCCGCCCCGGACGGTCCGCCGGCGCGGGTCTTCCACATCCGGCAGTCGCCGGAGGGGCCGGCGTGAAGCGGCCCGCCCGCGCACTCCTGCCCGCCGCGCTCCTCGTCCTGGTCCTCGCCTGGCTGGTCGGCTACCCGCTCCTCGTCACCCTGGTCGAGTCGCTGCGCCACGCCGGGGACTGGACCGTCGCCGGCTTCGCCGCCTTCGCCGACCGGCCGGACGAGTGGATCGCGCTCTGGCGGAGCCTCTGGATCTCGCTCGCCTCGGTGGCGCTCTCGGCCGCCGTCGGAGTACCGCTCGCCTTCCTCTTCGAGCGCACCGAGTTTCCCGGCCGGCGCCTGCTCGGGGCGCTGGTCGCCCTGCCGGTCGCGCTGCCGCCGCTGGTCGGCGTCATCGCCTTCCTCTTCCTCTACGGCGAGAGCGGGTTCGTCTCGCGCGCGGTGCAGGCGGCGGGCGGGCTCGACGAGCCGCCGTGGAGATTGGTCGGTCCCTGGGCCATCCTCCTCGTCCATACGTACTCGATGTACGTGTACTTCTACCTCTTCACCCGCGCCGCCCTCGCCCGCCTCGACCCGGCCCACCAGGAGGCCGCGGCGAGCCTGGGCGCCGGGCGGGCGCGCACGGCGCTGCGGGTGACGCTCCCGATGCTCCGGCCGGCGCTCGCCGGCGCGGCGCTCCTCACCTTCATGACCTCGCTGGCGTCGTTCTCGGCGCCCTACATCTTCGGCGGCTCGTTCCGCGTGATGACGACGCAGATCACCGCCTCGAAGCTCAACGGCGACGACCTCGCGGCGCAGGTCGAGACGGTGGTGCTGGCGCTCGTTGCGCTCGCCGGGCTCTGGACCTTCGACCGCCTCGGCGGGCTCGGGGGGAACGCCGGCGCGGTGCGCGGCGTGGCGCCCCGGCGGCGGCGGATCGCCTCCTCCGGAGGGCGCTTCGCCGCGGCGGCCGGCGGCTGGCTGTTCGCAGTCGTCCTGCTCCTGCCGCACGCCACGCTGGTGCTGATCTCGCTCGTGCCGCCCGGCACCTGGACCGCGCAGGCGGTGCCGCCGGTGCTCGATCTGTCGAACTACGCCTCCTTCATCCAGCACCCGGAGCGCCTGCAGCCGGTCGTCACCTCGCTCTGGATGGCGAGCGCCGCGACCGCCGGGGCGATCGTGCTCGGGGTCGCCGCGGCGCGCTCGGCGAGGCGCCGCCGCGGTCCGGTGGGCAAGGCGCTCGAGGCGCTGATCGCGCTGCCGTGGGCGATCCCGGGCACCGTCTTCGCGGTCGCCCTCGCCACCACCTTCAGCGTCGACGCGCCGTGGGCCGGCCGGGTGGTCCTGGTCGGCACGCCCTGGATCCTGCCGCTCGCCTACCTGGTCCGGAGCCTCCCGCTCACCGGCCGCTCGGCGGTCGCCGGGCTGTCACAGCTCGACCCGGCGCTCGAGGAGGCGGCCTCGTCGCTCGGCGCCGGGCGCTGGCGGACGCTGCGGCGCGTAGTGCTGCCGCTCCTCGCTCCGGCGCTCGCCGCCGGTGCCAGCCTCGCCTTCATCACCGGGCTCGGCGACTTCGTGGCCTCGATCGTCCTCTACACCCTCGACACGCGCCCGATCTCGATCGAGATCCTGTCGAGCCTGCGGGTGCAGGACCTGGGCGGCGCCGCGGTCTACGGCGTGCTGCTCGCGGCGGTCAGCGCCGCGGCGTTCCTGCTCTGGGGCGAAGAGGGGCGGGCCCGATGAGGCGCGGCGACCTCGCCAAGCTGTCGATCCTCATGGCCACGGGTTTCGTGGACATGATGGGCCTCTTGATGGTGCTGCCGCTCTTGCCGTTCTTCGCCGAGGCGCTCGGCGCGGACCCGGTGGTGGTGACGCTGTTGATCGCCGCCTTCGCCCTCGCGCAACTCCTCGCGTCACCCTTCTGGGGGCGGTTCTCCGACCGCCTCGGGCGGCGGCCGATGATCATCCTCGGCCTCCTCGTCTCGGCCGGAGCGTTCCTCCTGTTCAGCTGGGCGAGCGCGATCGCCGGGGGCGTCGACGCGGCGCCCGGAACCGCCACCCTCGGCCTCTGGCTGCTCTTCGTCTCGCGCATCATCCAGGGCGCCGGCGCCGGCACCACCGGGGTCGTGCAGGCGTACGTCAGCGACGTGGTGCCGGCGGCCGATCGGGGCAAGGCGCTCGGCTGGGTGTCTGCGGCGACCAGCGCGGGTGTGACCCTCGGCGGCTACATCGGCTCGCTCACCGCCCGCTGGGGCGAGGCGGCACCGGGGCTGATCGCCGCCGGGCTCTGCCTGGCGAACGCGATCTTCGCCTGGGCGCTCCTCCCCGAGCCCGAGCGCGAGGAGGAGGAAGCCCCGGCCGACGGCATCGAGCCCGAACGCTCGTCGATCCGGGAGGCGATGGTGCGGGTGCTCCGGCACCCCGGCCACGAGATCCACGCGCTGATCTACGTCTACGCCTTCGGGATGATGGCCTTCATGGCGATGAACAGCGTCATCGCCCTCTTCCTGGAGCGCCGGTTCGGGGCGACGCCGGAGAACATCGGCTACTTCTACGTCTACGTGGGGGCGATGTCGATGGTGATGCGGGCGTTGGTTCTGGGCCCGGTGATCTCGCGCTTCGGCGAGGTGCGGACGCTGCGGCTCGGAGCGCTCTCGCTCGCCACCGGCCTCGCCGCCATCTCGCTCACCGGCCGCCTCGGCCTCGAGCCGCCTTGGAACCTGGCGCTACTGGCGCTCGCCGCCGCCTTCGTGCCGATCGGCACCGCGCTCCTCTTCCCATCGACGACCTCGCAGATCTCCGGCCGCGCCCGCCGGCGCGAGACCGGCCAGACGCTCGGGGTGCAGCAGGCGTTCGGCGGCATTTCGCGCGTCGTCGGGCCGGTCTGGGCCGGCTTCGCCTTCCGCGACCTCGGGATCGAGACGCCGTTCTGGATCGGCGCCGGCATCATGCTCGGCGTCTTCCTCCTCGGCCTGCGGATCCACCCGCTCGGAGCCGCCGGCAAGCGGAAGCCGGAGCCGCAGATCGCGACCGAGGAAGAGGGGGTCTGACGGGGCCGCGGGGCCGCGAAGGGGGGTTGACAGCCTCCGGCGACTGTGTGACTATCAATGGCCCGCCGGCACCGGTCCGGCGGCTTGCAGAACGGTGACGCGGGGTGGAGCAGTCCGGTAGCTCGTTGGGCTCATAACCCAAAGGTCGCAGGTTCAAATCCTGCCCCCGCTACCATTCTTCACGCGATTCGAAACGGCGCTGGGTCGACTCCGACCGGCGCCGTTTTTCGTGTCGGCGGCCTTCCTCCGAGCGGCGAGAGCCGCTACTGGATGTACCCGAGGTTCCGCAGCCGCTCCATGGCGGCCGCCTCGCCGCCGGCCGGCCGCTCGGCCTCCGTCGTTTTCAGCCAGACGCGCAGGTGCCCTTTCAAGCGTCCGACCTCGCGTGCGTCGGAGCCGCTCAGGTCCTGCATCTCCCCCGGGTCCGCCGCCACGTCGTAGAGCCAGGTGCGGCCATCGCGCTCGCGGGCGATCAGCTTGAACCGGCCGTCGTGGATCGCGCGCAGGCCGCGCCAGGCGGCGAAGACCGGCGGGTGGTCGCCCGCCCTCTCCTCCATCGCCGCGCGCAGGCTCTCTCCCGGCAGGTCGAAGGGCTCGGCGGGGATCTCCAGGTAGTCGAGGAGCGTCGGGACCACGTCGAGATTCGCGGCCTGGGAGGCGATTCGCCGCGGCCGGCCGGCGGCGAGCGCGGGGGGGAGCCTCACGAGGAGCGGCGTCTTGATCTCCGAGTAGTAGACCGAGCGGCAGTGCCGCAGGTGGCCGTGCTGGTACAGCGACTCGCCGTGGTCGGAGAGGACGACGAGGATCGTCTCGTCGAGCACGCCCCGCTGCTCGAGGTTCCCGACCAGGCGCCCGAGGAGGGAGTCCCAGTAGGCGATCTCCTCGTCGTAGAGGTCGGTGAGGTGGGCGACCGCCTCGGGGGTCGCGAGGCTCGCGTCCCCCTCCTTGTAGAGCGCCTTGGCGATCGGGTTCGGATCGCCCGCGCGGACCGCCTCCGACACCCCTTCGCCGTCGCCCGCGAAGCGCCGCGGCCAGTCGTCCGGCGGCCGGTAGGGGTCGTGCGGGTCGAGATAGTGGAGGTAGAGGAAGAACGGCTCCTCGAGCTGGTCGAGGAAGCGCGTCGCCCGCCGGTGGACGCACGAGCCGTCGGACCACTCGCAGCTCTCGCTGAAGCGTCCGAAGCCTTTCGCGAAGCCGCCGCCGGGGTTCATCTTGCCGGCGGTGGCGCGAACGACCGGGCTCGCCGAGACCGCGGCCGTGTCGTAGCCGGCGGCGGCGAGGATCTCGGCGAGAGAGGGGACGGCTTCCGGGATGCCGAGCCCGCCTCCCGGCTGACCGAGGAACCGGTGCGGGTAGTGGCCGGTGAGGATCGAGTTGGTGGAAGGATACGTGCAAGGGGCCTGGGCGCGGGCGTCCTCGAACAGGAACGACTCGGCGGCGAGCTCGTCGAACCGGGGCGACGTGTCGCGGGCGTAGCCGTAGGCGCCCAGGTGGTCGGCGCGGAGCGTGTCCGCCAGCACCAGGATCACGTTCGGGCGGGGAGGCTCGCCGCCGGTGGTCTCGGCGGCGGTGCGGCCGTCTTGTCGAGCCCGGCAGCCGGCGAGCGCGGTCGCGAGGAGGCCGGCGAGCGCCCATGGGAGCGCCGCCCGACCGATCCCACGGGCCGCGGTGGGCCCTGAACCCTTATAATTCATCGCGATCGCTCCTCCGGTCCCGCGAGCATACCTTCCGACACCGAAGAGGCCCATCTCCCGAACCCCTCTCCACAGGAGACCCGATGTTCGACGTCGACCAGGTCCACGCGCGACAGATTCTCGATTCCCGAGGCAACCCGACCCTCGAGGTGGAGTGCTTCCTCACCGGCGGCGCCTGGGGGCGCGCGGCGGTGCCGTCCGGCGCTTCGACCGGCAGCCGCGAGGCGCTCGAGCTGCGCGACGGCGGCAGCGCCTACCTCGGCAAGGGGGTCGGCGAGGCGGTCGAGAACGTGCGCGGCGAGATCGCCGCGGCGCTTCGGGGCAAGGACGCCCGCGACCAGGCGCTGATCGACCGGTTGCTGATCGACCTCGACGGCACCCCGACCAAGAGCCGGCTGGGCGCGAACGCCATCCTCGGCGCCTCCCTGGCGGTGGCGAAGGCGACCGCGACCGCCGCCGGCCTGCCGCTCTACGGCTACCTCGGCGGCCCGGCCGCCACGGTGCTGCCGGTGCCGCTCCTGAACGTGGTCAACGGCGGCGCCCACGCCGACAACAACGTCGACGTGCAGGAGTTCATGCTGGTGCCGATCGGCTTCCCGAGCTTCTCCGAGGCGCTGCGCGCCGGAGTCGAGATCTACCACACGCTCAAGAAGGTGCTCGGCAAGCGCGGCCTCTCGACTGCGATCGGCGACGAAGGCGGCTTCGCCCCGGACCTGGCGAGCAACCGCGACGCCCTCGACCTGCTGGTCGAAGCGATCGGTGCTGCCGGCTACGAGCCGGGCCGGCAGGTGGCGCTCGCCGTCGACGTGGCGGCCAACGAGCTGGTCGCCGAGGCGGGCAAGAAGGCGAAGAAGGGCAAGAAGGCGAAGGCGCCGGTCTACGCCTTGCCGGGCGACGGGCGCGAGGGGCTCGCCGCCGCCGACCTGATCGACCTCTACGAGGAGTGGCTCGGCGCCTACCCGCTGCTCTCGATCGAGGACGGCCTGTCGGAGGACGACCGCGACGGCTGGGCGGAGCTGACCGAGCGCCTCGGGAGCCGGGTGCAACTCGTCGGCGACGACCTGTTCGTCACCAACCCGGAGATCCTCGCCGAGGGGATCGCCGACGGCCTCGCCAACGCGCTGCTCGTCAAGCTCAACCAGATCGGCACCCTGTCGGAGACGCTCGCCGCCATGGAGCTCGCCAAGACCAACGGCTACGCCAACATCGTGAGCCACCGCTCCGGCGAGACCAACGACACCACGATCGCCGACCTCTCGGTCGCGACCCGGGCCGGCCAGATCAAGACCGGTGCGCCGGCCCGCAGCGACCGGGTGTCGAAGTACAACCGCCTGCTACGCATCGAGGAGGAGCTGGAGGGGGTCGCCGCCTACGCCGGGGCGGCCGCCTTCCCGCGCTGGCGACCGTGAGCCCCGGACCCGCCGCCCGCTCCCACCGAGGAGGGCCCGAAGGACGCGAAGGGCGTCCGGTCCGCTCGGTGACCGTGGCGGCGGTGCTGTTCCTGGTGGTGCTGCTCGGCACCGTCGGCGCCCGGAGCTGGAAAGACCTCGAACGGGCTCGCGGCCGGCAGGCGGAGCTGTCGGAGAAGATCGAAGAGACCGAGGCGCGGATCGAAGCCCTCGACCGCCGCATCCGCCGCCTGCGCCACGACCCGCTCCTGGTCGAGCGCCTGGCGCGGGAGGACCTCGGCCTCGCGCGCGAAGGGGACCTGATCTTCGTCCTGCCCGAAGGCCAGCTCGCCCCGCCCGACCCGCTCGAGCGGATCGGGCCGCCCGACCCACCCAAAGAGTAGACCGAGAAGGGCGCCGCGTGCTCGACCTGCGCAGCCCTCGTTCGAGGCGTTCGGTGCCGAGCTGCGCCTCGACGGCGGTCCGAGGCGCGGGATCTCTCGATCTTGGTCATCGTTTCATCCGCCGTTCCAGTCGTAGTACCAGCCTAGTTCCCAAAGGGTCGATCCGTCCGAGCCATGCGGCGAATGAGTTCCCGGGGAGATCCGAACGCCCGCGTACGAGACCACGATCCGAATCCCCCACTGCCGCGCGAGCGCCTTGAGCACGTTCCGGCAGCTCCGGCACGGCCCCCGGCTTACGCAGAAGTAGAGAGTGCCCCCGTTCAGGAGCCCGGGCGCGCCACCGGTCTGGAGACCGAGCTCACTGGCATAGTGGCAGGCGAGCTGACATTCGGCGTCCTTCCGGCAACCGTACTCCGACTGTTTGAAGAGGTAGTCGGGCATCGTGCCCGAGCTCTCGCCGCTGATGGCCGTCTGCTTGTCGATCAGCTTATCCGGCACCAGTGGGGGCGCCCAGGCGCCGATGGCCTTGGTGTAGAGGCTTACCGAGCCCCAACGGGGTACCTTGACGCTATTGAGCTCTCTGTGCAAGCGCCTCAGGTGCACTATGTCTGTATCGGAGAGAGAAATCGCGGGCTCCCATTCTCGGGGGCTCTTGTGAGCGTTTTCGCGATAGTACCTCCAATCGACAGAGGCGGCTTGCGCGGGTCGGTACAGCCGCCTTACCGCGCCGGCTTCGCGGCGGCCGGTTTCTTGGCCGCCTTCTTCGCCTCACCCCGCGCCAGCGTCCACTTGAGCACCGGCGGGGTGATGAGCGTGGTGACGATCACCATGATGACCACCGCCGAGTAGACCGAGCTGTTGATCACCGCCTCACCGTCCAGCACCAGCGCCAGACCGATGTTGGCGAAGATCAGGCCGACCTCGCCTCGCGGCACCATCCCGACCGCCACCGAGACCCGGTCGAGCCCCTTCTCGATCACGCCGAGGGCGCAGACCATCTTGCCGACGATCGCCGCCAGCGAGAGGAGCGCCGCGAAGCCGAGCACGCTCACCGTACCGAAGGTCGACAGATCGACCTTGATCCCCATCAGCACGAAGAAGACCGGCACCAGGAACATCGAGATCGGGTGGATCAGCTCCTCGATCGTGTGCTCGCCCGCGTCGAAGAAGTCCCGGTAGTGCACCTCGTCGAGGATCAGGCCGGCCGCGAAGGCGCCGACGATGGTCGCCAGCTCGATCACGTTCGCCAGGTACGCCAGCGCGAAGCAGAAGACCAGCGAGACCATCAGCAGCATGCCGCGCGTCCGCAGCCGCGACGCGACGCGGAACATGCGCGGCGCGAGCCAGGTGCCGGCCACCAGGGCGAACCCGAGGAAGAGCACCGCCTTGCCGATGATCCAGAGCACCGCGAGCGACGACAGCGTGCCGCCGGTGTTGGCCGCGGTGATGACGCCCGCGACCACCGCCAGGATCACCAGGCCGAGGATGTCGTCGATCACCGCCGCGCCCAGGACGATCTTCGACTCCCGCTTCTGGAGCTTGCCCAGGTCGGCGAGCACGCGCGCCGTGATGCCGACGCTGGTCGCGCACAGGGTCGCGCCGATGAAGATGTGGGCGAGCATCGGCTCGCCCGGGATCATCACCGCCGAGACCCACCAGCCGAGGAAGAACGGCGCGACCACGCCGAGGATCGCGACCGCGAGGCTCGACCAGCCGACCGACATCATCTCCTTGATGTTCGACTCGAGGCCGACCTCGAAGAGGAGCAGGATCACGCCGAGCTCCGCGAGCACGGTGATGCCGGCGTTGGTGGCCAGGAACTCGAAGCCGCCGAAGCCGACGAGCGTCAGGTTGCCGAGGACGACGCCGAAGATCAGCTCGCCGAGCACCGCCGGCTGATGGAAGCGCTCGAACAGCGCCCCGCCGAGCTTGGCCACCGTCAGGATGATCACCAGCCCGAGCAGAACCGGCAGCACCGGGCTCGTGTGGCCCGCGCCGTGCCCCTCCTCGGCGTGCTCGCCGACCGCCGCGGGAGGCGGCTCCTGCTGGCCGAACAGGTCGGCACCGTGACCGATCAGAACGAGACCGAGGACGGCGAAGAGGAGGAGGGTCTTTCGCATGGGTGCTCCGGGTCGAGTTGGAGGTGGGTCCGGGCTGCGCGAGCCGCGCGCGCCGCGGGGCGGCCCGGCGGACGGCGTGATGGTACCACCGGCCCGTGACGAAGCCGCGGAGCGTTCGCTTGGGAGCCAAAAGGCTCGCGCCGGGTGGTTTACGGGAGTTTTACGAAACCTTTTCCTACCGGGGTAGTACAAAGGGGTGCGGCGCCCGTAGAAAGAAAAGAGCCCACCGAAACGCCCCCATCCGAGACCGAGCCGAGGAGTATCGATGCCACCCACGACCCGTCCGACCCCCGTCCGCACCCCGCAGTGGGTCCTCGTCCTCCTCGCGGTGCTCGCCATCGCCGCTCCCGCCGGAGCGGCGCCGATCCTCCAGTCGCCCGCCGCCGCCGAGCAGGCGCCCGCGCTGCCCCCGGCCGACTCCGAGCCGCCCGCCGCCGGCCCGCGCGCCACCTACGCGGTCGACGCGGTCGACCCGCAGGCCGACGAGATCCGCGTCGACGGCCGGCTCGACGAGGCGGCGTGGGCCGGCGAGCCGACCTTCACCCTCGACTACGAGACCTTCCCGGGCGACAACGTGGCGCCGCCGGTCGCGACCGAGCTCTGGATCACCCACGACGAGGGGCACCTCTACGTCGGCGTGCGCGCCCACGACCCCGACCCGTCGAAGATCCGCGCCCGCCTGCGCGACCGCGACGCCGCCTTCCAGGACGACTTCGTCGGCGTGGTGCTCGACACCTTCAACGACGAGCGCCGCGCCTTCGAGTTCTTCGTCAACCCGCTCGGCGTGCAGATGGACCTGGTGCAGAACGACGTGACCGGCAACGAGGACGACTCGTGGGACACGCTCTGGGACTCGGCCGGCCGGGTCACCGAGAGCGGCTACGAGGTCGAGATGGCGATCCCGTTCTCCTCGCTCCGCTTCGCGCAGGGCGAGGGGGCGAAGACCTGGGGCATCGACGCGCTCCGCGTCTGGCCGCGCGACCAGCGCACCCGCATCGGCCTCAACCCGCTGCCGCGCGGCCGCAACTGCTACCTCTGCCACGCCTCGAAGCTGCGCGGCTTCGCCGGCGTCTCGCCGGGCAAGAACGTGGAGATCGTCCCGACGCTGACCGCGAACGACCGGGCGTTCCGGAGCGGCGGCGGCGAGCGCTTCGACGGCAGCGACGACCAGGAGCTGGGCGTGACCGCGCACTGGGGCGTGACCCCCGGCACCACCCTCTCCGGCACGATCAACCCCGACTTCTCGCAGATCGAGGCCGACGCGGCGCAGCTCGCCGTCAACACCCAGTTCGCGCTCTTCTACCCGGAGAAGCGCCCGTTCTTCCTCGAAGGCGCCGACCTCTTCGACACCCGGATCAACGCGGTCTACACCCGCACGATCGCCGACCCGGCCTGGGGCGCCAAGGTGACCGGCAAGTCGGGCAAGAGCGCCTACGGGGCGATCGTCGCCGAGGACGAGCGGACGAACCTCCTGATCCCCGGCAGCCAGGGATCGCAGCTCCTGTCGCTCGCCCAGGAGAACACCTCGTCGGTCCTCCGCTACCGGCGCGACCTCTCGGGCGAGGGCTCGGCGATCGGCGGCCTCCTGACCAGCCGCTCCGGGGCCGGCTACCACAACCACCTCGCCGGGGTCGACGCCCTCTTCCGCTGGAACGGCGGCGACGCCTTCCGGTTCGAGCTCCTGGGGTCGGACACCGAGTACCCGGAGGCGATCCGGGACCGTGCCGGGCAGGGGGAGCGGGGCGGTCTCCAGGGCCACGCGACGCGGGTCGCCCTCCAGCGCCAGCGGGAAGGCTGGATGGCGGTCGGCGTGTACAACGACGTGTCGGAGGACTTCCGTGCCGACCTCGGGTTCATCCCGCAGGCCGGCTACCGCACCGGCTTCGGGATGGCGGAGAAGTACTGGTACGGCGAGGAGGAGGGGCGCTGGTGGAGCCGGATCACGGCCGGGGTCGAGACCACGTGGACCTACGACCAGGCGGGCGAGCCGCTCCAGAACCAGGTCGCGCCCTACGTCCGGGTCCAGGGTCCGCGGCAGTCGTTCCTGAACGCCTACGTCGGGATCGGGCCGAGCTGGTTCGAGGGGCAGGAGTTCGACCGGAGCTTCGTGGTCCTCTACGGCGAGGTGCAGGCGACGCCGAACGTCTACCTGAGCTTCGACAGCCGGGTGGGCGAGGAGATCGACTACGCCAACGCGCGCGGCGGCGACATCGTGCGGCTCGTCCCGGGTGCCCGCTTCGACCTCGGGCGGCACCTGCGGGTGAGCCTGTCGCACAACCACGAGAGCCTGGACGTCGACGGCGGGCGGCTCTACACGGCGAACCTGACCGACCTGCGGGCGACCTACCAGATCAACGTCCGCACCTTCGTGCGCGTGGTGAGCCAGTACTACGACCTGGAGCGCGACCCGTCGCTCTACCGCTTCGAGACCGAGGCGCAGACGAACGACCTGTTCAACCAGCTCCTGTTCTCGTACAAGGTGAACCCGCAGACGGTGCTCTTCCTCGGCTACGCGGACGACTACCAGGGCTTCGCGCGGTCGCTCGACGAGCTCGACCAGACGAGCCGGACGCTGTTCTTGAAGATCGGCTACGCGATTGTTCTTTGAAGATCGGTTGGATGCGATCAGCCCGGCGGTCGTTCCTCGCCGGCGAGCTGCTCGAGAATTTCGCCCAGCCGCTCGAGCTCCCGCGCCGCCTCCGTGAACCGCCGCTCCGACTGGAGCTCGGGGTAGCGCGTGAACGCCGCGTCCGCCTGCCGGGCGAGCGCCCGCTCCGACTCGCTCAGGCCCTCGAGCGCCGTGGTCGGCGGCCCCGGCACCGGCTCCCCGACCTCCGGCCCGGCGTCCGGCTCGGGAGCGGCCTCGGCGTCCGCCTCCCGCTCCACCCCCGCCTCTGGCTCGAGCGCCAGGCTGAGCGTCGGCTCCGGCAGATCGACCGTCTCGCCGACCAGCCGCGCCAGCGCGTCCTCCAGGTTGTTCCCGTACGCGAGGTTGTCGTCGTGCATCAGCACCACCAGCCGCAGCTCCGGATAGGCCGCCGTCTCGGCCTGGAGATAGATCGGCTCCACGTAGAGGAGCGTGTCGCCGATCGGCAGCGCCAGCACGTTGCCCCGGATCACCCGCGAGCCGCGCTGGTCCCACAGGCTGAGCTGCTGCGCCAGATACCGGTCCTGGTCGATCTTCGTCTCGACCTGCTGCGGCCCGAGCACCGTGCGGTCCTTCGGGAACTTGTAGACGATCATCCGACCGTAGCTCTCGCCGTCCGAGAGCGCCGCCAGCCACCCGACCAGCACCTGCCGGGTCTTGGGCGTGAACGGCTGGATCGAGGTGAACTCGACCGTCCCGTCCGCGGCGCCCGGCGGCTGCCACATGACGAAGTACGGGTCGACCGGCCGCACGCGGTCGTAGTACTTCTCGGTCGCCCGGACCCAGAGATCCTCCTGGTTGTAGAAGACCTGCGGATCGGTCATGTGGTACTTCGCGTAGACCAGGCTCTGGAGCAGGAAGAGGTCGGGCGGGTACCGGGTGTGGACGCGCACGGCCTCCGGCATCTCCTCGCGCGGGCGGAAGAGGCCGGGGAAGATCTTCGACCAGACCCGGATCAGCGGGTCCTCGGGCTCGAACACGTAGAGGTCGACGGTGCCGTCGAAGGCGTCGACCACGGCCTTGACCGAGTTGCGCACGTAACGGGTGCCGTGGAGCTGGGGGACCACCCGGTTGGTGATCTGACTCGACGCGGCCGTCGCCTGGCCGGTGCCGGAGAGGCCGATCCGCTCGATCGAGTCGAACGGCTCGCTGTAGGGGAAGTAGCCGGAGGTCGTGTAACCGTCGACGATCCAGTACAGCCGGCCCTCGGCGAGCACCACGTACGGATCGTCGTCGAGGGTCAGGAAGGGCGCGATCCGCTGGACCCGCTGCCGGATCTCCCGGTGGAACATCACCCGGCTGTTCTCGGTCGGGTACCCGGAGAGGAGGAAGCGGGTGCCGTCGAACATCCAGCCGAAGACGAACCGGCGCCAGAGGCTCGACAGCTCCACGCCGCCCCGTCCGGGGTAGCGGATCGTGGCGTTCTCCTCGCCGCGCGGGTAGTCGAACTCTTCCTCGGTGGTGTTGACGTAGGCGTGGGTGTCGGTCAGCTCGCCGTAGTAGATCTGCGGCCGCTCGACTTCGAGCTCCGGCACGGAGGCGACCGGCGGCAGGTCCTTGATCAGCAGCCGGGGCAGGCCCTCCGGCGTGAACTCGGCCACCGGCGCCATCGTCAACCCGTAGCCGTGGGTGTACTTGAAGTGCCGGTTGACGAAGGTCTGGCTCTGCTCGGGCAGGTTGTCGACCTCCATCTCGCGCGCGGAGACCATCACCTGCCGGTAGTCGTCGCCCACCCGGTACCGGTCGATGTCGACGTCCACGAACTCGTAGTACAGGCGGATCTCCTGGAACTGCCGGTAGACGGCGTCGAGGGCGCGCCAGTCCCACAGCCGGGCTTCGTTGAGGATCTCGCGGTTGGCGGCGGCGGTGGCGGCGTCGAAGGTGCCGGTGGCCGCGAACTCGCGCTCCTCGATCCGGTCGAGGCCGAAGGCGTGGTTGGTGAGCCGGATGTTGTGGGCGATGTACGGGGCCTCGAAGCTGATCTCGTTCGGCTCGACCCAGAAGCGCTGCACCATGCCCGGCACGACGCCGAGGACGACGATCCAGATCGCGGCGAGGGCGGCGGCGGGGACGACGAGGCCGGCGGCGATGGAGAGGCGCCAGGGGGTTCCGAGGCGTTCGGCCCAGCGGCCGAAGCGGCGGCGCGGGGCGCGGAAGGCGAGGGCGATCCCGAGGGCGGCGGTGAGCGCGGCGACCAGGATGAGGGCGGGGATGCGGACGTGGACGTCGGTCCAGCCGGGGCCGGAGACGGCGCCCCAGGAGGAGAAGAGGAGGTGGGGGATGGCCAGAATGCGGCCGGCGGCGAGGACGAGGGCGAGGGCGGCGAGGGTGCGGCCGATGGCGTCCTGGACGGCGCCGTCGTCGAGCTCGCGGGTGGCGGCGGGGTGGAGGGTGATGTCTACGGGTCCTGGGCCGTGGCGCGCGCGGGCGCGTTGGAGGTCGATGACTTCGCCGATCTCTTTGCCGGTGTGGAGGACGGCGAAGACGACGGCGGCGCCGACGGCGAGGAGGGTGGCGAGGAAGAGGAGCTGGTAGAGGACGTCGAGGAAGGGCAGCGTGAAGAGGTAGAAGCCGGCGTCGAGGCCGAGGATGGGTTCTTCGATGCCGGCGGGGACGCGGTGGACGAAGGAGAGGATGGTGGCCCAGGCGCCGTAACCGAGGAGGCCGCCGGCGGCGCCGCCGAGGGTGGTGGCGACGGCGCGGAGGCGTTGGTCTTTGACGGGGAGGGCGAGGGCGAAGGTGAGGAGGGCGCCGAGGAGGGCGCCGGCGGCGGCGAGGCCGATCTCGGCCCCGGCGGCGGTCCAGAAGCGGGTGCCGTAGCCCAAGGCCTGGAACCAGAGGAGCTCGCCCCAGAAGGTGAGGGAGCCGAAGAAGGCGAGGGTGGCGAGGGCGAGGGCGACGCCGGCGAGGAAGCGGACGCGGTTCTCGTCGCGCACGCCCCCCACGGCGAGCCACGCGGCGAGGGCGAGGAGGATGCCGAGCAGGGCTACGTACATTGGCCCCAGGCTAGCAGAGCCGGCCCCTACCCCCTTGTCATCCTGAGCGAGAGCGAAGGATCTGGGCGGCGGGCGGCACGAAGACCGGCGAGGCGCAGCCGACCCCGGAGAGGGGAGAGGGCGAGAGACGGAGAGGAAGGAAAGAGGGATTCAAATCGGGTTGCCTGCGCCGACGGGTCCGGCCGGGGGCTCTCGCGCCTCCGGCACGGCTCGGCTGGTGGGCGAGCCGGACGTAGGCCTCGCCTGGATTCGCTTCGCCGCCGGGGCCGGCGTGCACTCCCACCGAGCGTGCCGGCTCGGCTCGCTCAACCGCCTCCAGCGCGAGAGACCCCGGCCGGACCCTGGGTCAGTGGTGGACGAAGGAGCGCGCACCCGTGTCGGCCTTGCCAAATCCGGCCGTAGGGGAGGAGCCTTGCCTCCTCCCGCGCCTCGCGCGCCACCCTCGCCCGCAATCGCAAATAGGTAACACGCCCAACGAAACGAGCCGGCTTCCTGATCCCCCCTTGTCATCCTGACCGAGAGGGAAGGATCTGGGCGGGGGGCGGCAAAATGAACCACATGGCGCAGCCGAACCCGGAAGGGGAGGGGCTGAAGGTGGCCCCCGAACCGTACTTGCCTACGCCGACGGGTCCGGCCGGGGTCTCTCGCGCCTCCGGCACGGCTCGGCTGGTGGGCGAGCCGGACGTGGGCCTCGCCTGGGTTCGCTTCGCCGCCGGGGCGGGCGTGCACTCCCACCGAGCGTGCCGGCTCGGCTCGCTCAACCACCTCCAGCGCAAGAGACCCCGGCCGGACCCTCGGTTCGGTGGTGGACGACCGGCCCCCCACCCGTGTCCGCCTTGCCAAATCCGGCCGTAGGGGAGGAGCCTTGCCTCCTCCCGTGCCTCGCCCACCACCCTGGTCGCAGTCGCAAATAGGTGACATGGCCAGCGGAAACAGGCGACGCCCGCCGCGTCGTGTTGACCCCGCCCGAGGAGCTTGCTAGATTGCCGAGGAAGCGGAGCTCACAAGAAAGGCGAGAGCTCGCCACGCACGGCCAGCGTTACTAGGCGGGCGCAGGTTGTGTCGCGTTTCCACGCGTTCCCGCCCGGTCACTCAATGGTTAGGGGCACGAATGGCGGATGTGGAGAAGACGCAGATCCCAAGTCACGTCTACAAGTACCGTGACCTAGGGAACTATGAGGTCGCGCCGGGACTCTCTAACCGGGAGGCGCTTCGGCGCATCTTCGTCGAAAATAAGGTCTGGTTTGCCTCACCGGCGACCTACAACGATCCATTCGATTGCCGAGTCCATCTCGAGTTCGAACCGAATCTTCCGCCCGAGGCCGAAAGAGCGATCCTCACCGATCTGCAGCGGGATGTGAACAATTTGGGCATTTTTAGCGTGTCAGCGAAGCCGGATGACATCCTCATGTGGTCCTATTATGCCCGCGGTCACAGCGGTATCTGCATCGAGTTCGAGTTGCTGGTGAGTTTCTTCAGCATGGTCCAACCGGTTAGGTACTCGGGGGAGTATCCCCGAGCCCGGACCTCAGACTCTCCCGTGGATCAAATGGAGGCTAATCTCTTAACGAAAGCCGCCGCGTGGAAGCATGAGGCAGAATGGAGAGTCATAGACACGAATGACGGCCCCGGTTACCGGCAGTTCAACCCTACTCTCCTGACGGGAGTCATCCTCGGTGCGCGCATCTCACCTCAGGATGAGAGCGTGGTTCGCGGATGGATTGCTGAAGGTCCGGTAACTCCAAGGCTCTATCGCGCCATCGAAAAAGAAGAGGAGTATGGTCTCGATATCGTCGACGCGTAGGGCGGGCGTGCCCCTAACCCGGCTGCTGAACCGGGCGGCTGCGCCGCCGGCTAGCAGCAACAACGGTAACGTCGAGTGCCGCGAGGCTCGACAATCTCACCGGTCCAGCCAGTATCCAGGCCGGCGCCTGTAGTGAGCGATGGCAAGGACGCGAATCGCGTCGGCCGTCTCGAGATAGACGACATGGTACGGAAACCCCTGGACCGGTGCGTGTCGCGCTCCCAGGTCTGCCGGGACGTGCTGGACGAGGGCGCCGGCTCTCGGGAACTGGCGAATTCGTTCGGCAGTGACTTCGATTTCGAGGAGGAACCGCCTGCCGAGCCCGGGCCTCTGTTCGTCGTACCGTTGGGCCGCCTCTTCTAGCTCGCGCTCGGCTTCGGCTTCGAACCGCAGTGGACGCGGCACTACCTCGCCAAGCGCCGTTCGACCCGCCGCTTCACCTCGTCCCAGGGAGCTCCTGTGGACTCACCTGCCAGGACTCGGCGGGCACGGCGTTCAATCTCTGCGGCCCAGGCCTTCTCGAGCTCCTGCGGGTCGTCGGTGAGCTCGTCATCCAGGCTGGCGAGGAGCTCCGCAGCAACGTCCGCGCGTTCGCGGCGGGGGAGCTTTAGGGCTTCTTGGAGTAGCGCCTCGCGTGTCATGGGCTGTAGCCTACCATTCAACAGAAGGCGCTCAGCCAGCCGTCTCCAGCCCGTCGAAAGGAATGGGAAAGAGGCTACGCCGTGAGATTTCCCGTGGGGCCTTGCCGAAGAACTTGAAGTGAAATCGAGGGAGCGGGGACGATCCTCCGCTCCCTCGGATCGTGATCAAACCGCTCGGATGGTGAGCGTCCCGCTCTCCACCTCGACCTCGCACTGCTGCCCGAGGTCGAAGCCGGCTTTCTCGAGCCAGAGGCCGAGGAGGCGGAGGTCGGGGATCTTGCGGTTGCCTCGCCATTTGCCGCAGACGGTGATCAGTCGGTGGCCGCGGGCTCGGGCCTGCGTTCGGCGCCGGCGTCGCTTTTCGTGGCGGGTTTCGGTGTCGACCGAGTGGGGGGCGGCGGTGGGATGCTCGACCTTCTGGAGCACGGCCTTGCCGTGGCGTTCTTCGTACTCCGCGAGGGCCTTCATGCCCTCCTCGGTCACGCGGTAGCCGAAGCTCGTGTCGAGGGGGCCGGAGGTCTCCGGCCGGGTGGTAGACTTACTCTTACGTCCGCACATGGAGCTCACCTCTCCTGTGTGGGCCAGGGTGCGGCGGAGGGCCAACTCCGTCGCGCCCGTCTTCGTCCCGTTGTCGGATCTCGGCCCGGCCGCAGCGGTCCGCGAAGCCGGGCCGGCTTCGCCTGAATCGCACGGCTCGCGCCGCTCTCTTACGCCCGATTACCGTACCTAATCGAAGGCGCGATGTCAACCTCTTTTCCGAACCCCGCAGGAATGACGTGGATCGGAGTTGACGCCGGAGTACATTTGTGCATACGATCGGCTTCGTGGAGCTCGAGTGGGACGAGCGGAAGGCGGCAGTGAATCTCCGCAAGCACGGTGTCGGCTTCGCCGATGCTGCCTTGGTCCTGGAGGACGAAATGGCGCTCACCGTGCGGGACTCGGACTCCGAAGGTGAGGAACGCTGGATCACGATGGGTCGGGATCCGGAGCAAAGGTTGCTGGTGGTCGTCTACACCTGGCGGGGGGATCGTATTCGTCTGATCTCGGCCCGGCGGGCAACCGGCGCGGAACGACGCCGCTACGAGGTAGGCCGATGAGAAAAGAATACGACTTCGAGGGGGCCGAGCGCGGGCCGGTGGTCCCGGTCCCGCCGGGGAAGACGCGCATCACGATCCGCCTTGACGACGACGTGGTGGACTGGTTCAAGCAGCAGGTCCACGCGGCCGGTGGAGGCAATTACCAAACTCTCATCAACTCAGCGCTCCGAGAGTTCGTCGAGAGCCGGCGCGAGCCTTTGGAAGAGACGCTGAGGCGAGTGCTTCGCGAAGAGCTTCGCTCGGCGTGAGGGCATCGCCAAAGGGATTTGAGCACGTGGACCGTCTGTTCTGACGGTGAGCGGTCGCTCCTATCCGCCGTAGAGAATCATGCCCTCGCGCTCGATGCGTTCGCGCCAGCCTAGTGGTCCGAGTCACCAATCCCTTGCCTTATGCGGCGGGGTCTTGCGGAGTGTATCAAAGGCGCGAGGAGGAGGCGATGCCGTAGCATCGTAGACGACGAGCAACGCGGGAGACGCCCGCAACCCCCCTGCGCCCTTCGGGTTGCGGCGGCGTGGGGTCGTCTACGGCGTTGCCGCTCCTCCACGATGCTACGGCATC
>CAZLLV010000382.1:0-19743 GCA_964560325.1 uncultured Thermoanaerobaculia bacterium
GCGCCGTACCTGCACGACGGCCGCGCGCTGACGCTGGAGGCGGCGATCGACTTCCACGGCGGCGAGGCGCAGAGTGTGCGCGACTCGTTCTTCAACCTGTCACGGAGCGACCAGGAGGCGTTGTTCTCGTTCCTCCTGAGCCTGCGCGTCCCGGAAAACCCGAACGAGGATCTGCTGCCCATCATCGAGTAGGTCCGTACGAGATATCGAGTGGCTGCATGGCGTGGGGGCCGGAAGGCTCTCACGCCCTTTTTTTTGCCTTCCACGCACCCCGCCCTTAGGATCGGAACGATGACACTGCGTACCCTCTTCGCCTCGCTGTCGCTCTTCGCCTGCGCCACGGCCCCCGGCCCTGCCCAGGAACCGTCCGAACCGGTGATTCCCCCCTGGATGGAGCCGGCGCCGGCAGGCGAGGCAGCGGCGGCGCCGGCGGCGAAGGAGGCGGACGCGGAGCCGGAGCTGATCGCGGCGGCGGGCGAGGGTGACCTCCGGCGCCTCCGCTCATTGCTCGAAGACGGGGCCGAGGCCGACGCGCCGGGTACCCTCGGGCGTACCGCCCTGATGGTCGCGGCGAGCGGCGGTCACGCCGAGGTCGTCCGGGAGCTTCTCGCCGCCGGCGCCGAGCCCGCGGCCACCGACGACGCCGGCTCGAACGCCCTCTTCTACTTCCCACCCGGCGGCGATTCCACGATCGCGCAGGTGCTTCTCGGCGCCGCGCCCGGGCTCGCCCGCCACGCCAACCGTGCCGGCCATACCGCGCTCACCAACGCTGCGCTCCTCGGCTACACCGAGCTGGTCGAGACCCTGCTCGCCGCCGGGGCGGAGGTCGACCACCGGCCGGACGACGGCCGCACCGCCTTCGCGCGCGCCGTCCTGCGCGGCCGGTTCGAGACCGCGGAGGTGCTCCTCGCGGCCGGCGCTTCGCCCTCGCCGGTGCTACGCGACGACCAGCCCCTCCTTCACCACGTCGTGGTCGAGGACGAGCCGGAGGCGCTACGGTTCCTGCTGGCGGCCGGGGCGCGTCCGGAGGTGCGGATCGGCCCGGGCGGCGATCCTCCCGGCGAAACGCCACTGCTCGCCGCCGCGCGCCTGGGCCGGGTCGAGGCGGCGCGTACCCTGCTCGCCGTCGGCGCCGACCCGAACGCCGAGGACGTCGAAGGGCTCACGCCGCTCCTGGTCGCGGCGCGCGAGGGGCAAGAGGAGGTGGTGCGCCTCCTCCTCGACCACGGAGTGCCGGTCGACCAGCGCGGCGACTCCGACAGTCAGAGCACGCCGCTGATGCTCGCCGTCCTCGAGGAGAACGACGGCGTCGCCGGCCTGCTGCTCGACCGCGGTGCGGCACCCGACGCGCGCAACCGCACCGGCAACAGCGCCCTGATGATGGCGGCCTTCAAGGGGCGGACGGAGATCGCCCGCCGGCTGATCGAGCTGGGTGCGGAGGTGGACGCCGTCAACCGCGACGGGCGGACGGCGCTGGTCTTCGCCGTCTTCCTGCGGCGCTCGGAGGTGGTCGAGCTGCTCGCCGAGCACGGGGCGGACCCCTCCGTGGAGGCGCGCATCCCCGACTTCGGCCGGGTGACGCCGCTGGCGCTGGCGGCCGGGCGCGACCACCGGGAGGTCGTCGACACCCTACTCGCCCACGGCGCACCGGTCGACGCCGAGGTGAACGTCGACGGCGTCGGCTGGGCGACGGCCCTGATGCTCGCCGTGCGCGGCGGCCACGTGGAGGTCGTGCGTACCCTCCTCGCCGCCGGCGCCGATCCCGCCTACGTCACCCGCAACGGCGCCACCCCGCTCGACTGGGCCCGCGAGCGCCGCTACGAAGAGATCCTGAAGCTCCTCGGAGGCTCCTAGAACTCCGTCCAGTTCTGCTGCTGGAAACAGACCGGCACCGGCGCGATGCAGACCAGGCCGCGGTCGGAGCGGATGGTCTGGATGTCGAGCGTGTAGGTGCCGAAGCGGCAGGAGTCGGGGAAGAGCGCACGGAGCTGCTGCCCGAGCTCGTCGAGGTCACGGCACAGGTCGTCCGCCTGGTCGGCCGGGCCGTCTCCCGGATCGCCCGAGCCGCCGTCGTCGACCGGCGCGTTGTCGGTCGAGCTCAGGGTGGTGAACGGGTCGGTCACGAACTCCGGCACCTGCCGGTAGCGCTGCAGGACACCTTCGGTCTCGGCCAGGGCGTTCGCGTTGGTCGCGAAGACGATGTACAAGAAGCTCTCCCCGGTGCGCGCGCAGAGAACGTCGTCCTGGTTCCTGCCACCTCCCGGCTGATCCTCCGGCACCTCGTTTTCGTCGGGCAGATACGACGTGAAGAACAAGACACCCGAGAGAGCGAACGGCTTCGTGATCAATCGCTCCTGCGGCCGAAGCTCCAGGAACCATCCGGCGGTCGGCGCGCCGGAAGCCGGGATCAACAGGCTGGCGTCCGCCGCCAAGTTGAGATCGTCGACGCCGATCTCCGCCAGATCTCCTGCGTCGTACGGCAGGTCGGGCGAATCGTACGGGAGATCGGTGTCCAGGAACACGAAGAAGCGCCCGGTCTGCGGATCGTTCCTCCAGAGGTCGTCCCGGTCACCGGTGCCGAAGGCGACCGCGAAGCGGCCCTGCTCGGCCAGGAAGATGGCGCTCGGCGGATAGAAGACCGGCCGGCCCCCGGTATCGAAGATCTCGAACGGCTGCCACTCGGGATCGGCCGAGCCCGAGGTGTCGACCCGCCGCACGGTCGCCATCGGCTGCGACGGACCGGGCGAGACCGAGACGTCGCGCAGACGCGCGATCTTGCGCAGGTTCACCTTGTACACCTTGCCGGCTGTGGTTCCGATGTAGATCCGGTCGAGGTAGCCGTCTTGATCGCTGTCCACGACCCCGGGATCGCTCGGCACCATGCCGATCACCTCTTCCTTGTAGAGGATCTCGCCGGTCGCGACGTCGACCATGTAGATGAAGCTGCCGGCCCCCGATCCCTCGAGGAGCGCGTCCTCGTCGAACCCTCCGCCGAAGACCGCCACCCAGCGATCCTCGATGTCGTTGCTGGGATCGCCCGGATCGCACGAGGTTCCGTCGCAGACCCGGACGCGCCCCAGCACCGGCACCGACCAGGTGTCTCCGAGGTCGGGGAAGCCGTCGCCGTTCTCGTCCCACGTGTCCTCGAACTCCCAGAGGACGCTCGGGAAGGCCCGCGGCCCGCATCCGCTCGCCGGTGCGTCCCCGGTGGCCAGGTCTCCGAGACAGGAGGGCACGTAACCGTCGCCGCCGGTCACGGCGACGCTCGTCGCCTGGGCCACGCCGTCCTCGGTGCAGACCAGCTCCTCGGTGATCCGGTCCGGCTGCGTGATGTCGAGGGCGTAGTAACCGCGGCCCCCGCGGCGCAGGCCGCCGACGACGACGGAGCGCCAGGCGCTGACGTAGTCCGGCTCGCCGGACCGTGCGAAGGTCTCGACCGGACCGATCTCGACATCGCCCACGGTCACGCTGCTGTCGACCGTGTACTGGTGCCTCGTGCTCCCCGGCAGCTTCGGCAGCTTGCGCATGCTCGCGCGCGGGACGAACGAGAAGATCTCGTACCCCGTGCCGTTGTCGAACCGCTCCTGCTCGATGACCGGTACCGGACGGATCAGGTCGCCCTCGTCGTCGAAGCAGTCGAAGTAGTTGGGATCGTTGCGGCCCAGGGTCTCGACCGTGGCGCTGTACCGGCCGGCGTCGAAGGCGTGGAGCTGACCGTCGTTGGTCCCCACCATGACCATCTTCCGGCGCACCCGGTGGCGCAGCGCGAACTCCTGGTAGCCGCCCACCTCGACCGTCTCACCTCCCTGGACGACCCGGCGGGAGCCGACGTCTTTCAAGAAGTAGGCGAGGTTGTCCGGACCGCCCACGGCCACCGGGCTGGAGTGGAAGATGTCGCCCATCAGGACGGGGATCTCGATCTCCGGCGGGTCGTCCCCGTCGGGGTTCTTGGCCTGCACGAGCTTGGTCGAGAGGAGGAAGTCGACCGTCTCGCGCGCCTCGTCGAGCGAGCTCGGGGCCCCGGCCGGGAGCTGGAAGCCGGTGACCATGTCGTTCCACGCGGCCCCCCAGGTGTCGGGATCGTCCGGGTCGCTCGGGTCGGGGGGTGGCTGGAACAGGCGCCGCTGCCGGGGGACGGTCGGCGCCGAGTCGCCCCGGGCGTAGAAGACGCGCCGCTCGAGCGGCTGGTCCCCCATGCCGTACTCGGGCGGATCGGTGCTCAGGTCGACCGCCGCGCCCTGCTCGAGGAGCTTCTCCCCGGCGTCCCACACGAGACAGCCCGAGGCGTGACCGTCCTCGCACCGGCGGTCGCGGTCCGGCCGCCCCGCGTCGGGGCCGGAGGGGACGAGCGGCAGCGGCTCGAGGAAGGCGTCGAGGTGGCCGTCCCAGACCGAGGAGCGGTTGAGCGGCGTGAACTGCGTCAGGTAGATCTTGTCGTCGACCGAGGCCTGCACCGTCGGCACGGCGGCCGAAGCGAACGAGCGCGCGTCTTCCTGGATCTCGCTGAAGATGTTGGTCAGCGCGTTGACCAGCTCCTCCTTGTTCTGCGGATAGATCGGATCGCCGGTGCCGCCGTTGGCGGCCATGCAGTTGAGCCGGTTGCCCGCCGTGTTCTCCACCCCGAAGGCGACGACGTACGTCTTCACGCCCTCCTGAGCGAAGAGACCGGCGGTGCCGGAGCAGGCGTCCGGGCCGGAGCAGGTGTCGTCGCCGTCGGAGAGGACCAGGAGGTAGGTCCGCCGGCAGCCCCAATCGGGGTCGTTGTCCGCGGCGAGGTCCTTCCAACCGGTCTGCTTGTTGCACGAGCCGCTCGCACACCCCGCATACCAGGTCCGGAAATCGCGAATCGAGTTGCCGAGCGGTGTCGAGCCGAAGGCGACCAACGGACGGGCCCGGCCGTCCTCGAGCTCGAGCAGACCGTTGCCGCCGGGGTGGTCGTCGAGGTACCGGGCGATCGAGAAGTCCGGCACCACCTCACCGAGGGCGCGGTTGGGCGCGAGGCGCGCCAGGAGGCGGCTCTGGTTGTCCGTGGTCCAGGAGAGCGGGATCATGTCGCCGAGGTCGAGCAGGTCCGAGGTACCGTCCGGCGTGGTCGGGAACTTCAGATTGACGCCGTTGAACTCGTCGGACGTCCTGTCACCGTTGCCTTCCAACCCCTCGCAGGTATCGTCCGCGGCCGCGCCGGAGGCGAACGCCTGGTGGAAGTAACCGGCTTGCGGGTTGTCCCGGTTGGCGGTGTTGTCCCAAGCGATGAACTCGCCGATTCGTTCGTAGGTCACGGTCGTGGCATCGACGAAGGCGTTGCAGCCGTTGTTTTCGCAGCGGCGCACGATGATCCGGACGTCGATCGTCAGGTCGCCGAGAGTTTGGCCGTTCTCCGGGTCGTAGGTGACCTCGAAGGTGGTGCCGCCGGTCCGGATGTACACCCGACGGTTGTCGTCGAGGTCGTCGCCCCCCTTGGCCAGCCGCTGCACCCTCTCCAGCTCCCAGGAGCTGCCGAGATCGGCCGGCGTGGTCCGGTAGCAGCCGACATTGTTGTCGCCGTTGCCGGTGTCGCAGTCCCACTGGGCTCCGAAGACCTCCTCGGCGCCCACCGCCGGATAGAACACGCCGTCGCCGCCCACGCCGTTCTCGGTCGCCCGGTAGAGCCAGTGCTTGTGGTAGACGCGCAACTGGTCCTGGTTGTAGGTGGCGAAGCCGAACTCGACGTTCTCCGCCGATTCGATCACCTCGTAGAGCGCCTCCTTCGCCTGGAAGAACTTGGACTTCGGGTCGTCCGCGTTCATCGGAACGAAGCAGTCGCCGGTCGGGCAGAGGAAGTCGCAGATGCCCGCCGCGTACTGCTCGGCGCTGCACTTCGGGCTCCAGTGCATCGAACCCGACGTGTCGAAGATGATGAAGACGTAGGGATCGCTCGTCCCGCGGCGCAGGAGGTCGCGGTCGTCGGCGTGGGCGGGGGCGGTCGCCATCCAGGCCGCGGCGATCGACGAGAGACAGAGGGCGACGGCGATACCCGCGTACCGGTTCGTCCGGGGGGTCGGGTCGGTTGTTCGGCTCGATCGGCTCACGGTCTCCTCCATCTCACGGCGGTTTACGGCTGGGTCGATCCGGGAGCGGATCGGTTCAGGAGCTCACCGAGCCGGCGGCCGCTCGGCTTGTCGATCCCCCGAAAGTCCCCGGGGCCGCTCTCGGGTTGAATCGCCACCTCGCCGCTGACCGCCTGGCGCGCCATGTTCTGGCGGTCGCCGCCGCCCGCCTCGCCGGTCGCGAACCGTCGGGCCTGCGAGGCGCCCAGGTAATCGATCCTGAGGTACTCGCTGCCGACGTTGGCACTGCACAGGTTGCAGAATCCGAGACGGACCGGCATGAAGTTGCCCACCTCGACCGAGTCCCCGCGTCGAAAGATCCCCTGGTCGTCGGAGTTCATGTCGAAGCGGAACGGTCCGCTGCCGCCGCTCATCTTGCGGGCGACGGCGGCCGCCAGACCGCTGTCGGCGGCATAGAAGGCCCGGTGGACCATCTGCTCGTTGGTGCCGATCTCGGACTCGATCTGCGTGACGAGCACGAGCGACAGGCCGATGATCGAGAGCAGGAGCAGGACCAGCAGGACCGTCAGGTAGGCGCTGCCTTCTTCGTGCCGGTGGCGTCGTTCGCGCATCACAGGTTCCTCAGGTCGACGGTGGTCGTGACCACCCAGCGCCGGTAGCGCCGCTGGAGATCCGAGTCGGGGTCGTCAGGACTGTTGGGATCGTAGACGCGGTCGCCGATCCGCTCGACCAAGGGGGCTTCGTAGCTCCCGGGGGGGAAATCGGCGCGGCCGATCGTGGTGAGGCGGACCAGGTAGAGAGGCGCTCGGCGCCACGCCGACCCGAGGGGATTGCCCGGCCGGGCCCAGACCGCGGAGCTCGGGTCGTCCGACGGGTGGTTGAAGAGCCAGTCGTCCGACTGGCCGTCCTCGCTCTCGAAGATGGGCTCGCCGTCCGCCGCCAGGCTGCCGTCCACGAGCGCGCCGCCCCCCTGGGAGCTGTCCAGGCCCAGGCTCACCTGGAGGTCGAGCACGTCGTCGGCCACGTCGACGGTGAGACTGGTCCCGGGCGCGCTCCCCCACCCCCGGCCCGAGTTCGGGTAGAGCCGCGCACGGGTCAGGCGGGGGCGCAGCGGCGAGCTCGGATCGCTCTCGTCCTCACGGACCTCTCGGACGTAGTACCTGTACTCCTCCACGATGCCGGCGAAGGCGACGCTGGTGAGCCCGGGCGGCAGCCCGCCGGTCCCCGCGGCTCCGGACAGCTCGTGGTAACCGTCCGCGAGCCCTCCGTCCCCCGACACGACGAAGCCGAGGGTCACGCCGGCCTCCGGGTCGGCCGGGTCGCAGACGTTCGAGGTCGGAGCCGAGCTCCCGGGAACGAGCTTGACCACCGCGGTGGCGGCCTCGCCCCCGGTGCCCACCAGCATCAGGGCCTCCTCCGAGCCGTCCTCGATCGCCTGCTCCAGGGGAGTGATGTCCTGGACGAAGCCCGCCGGGCTCCGGGTGCAGACGTGGAGCGTCCCGCTGCGGACGTTCGCCGGCTGGTCGGCCGGCTGGCCGGCGCCGTCCCGGAACACGACGTAGGTCTGGTCGGTCGTGTTGTCGAAGCCGTAGTAGATGCTGCCCGTCATCACGCCTCGGACGGTCAGGATGTCGGTACCGGCGACCGCGACGGGGCCGTCGGCGGTGTTCGGAGCGACCAGGCGTTCGTCGTTCTCGACGTTCGAGGCGACCTCGATCACCACGCCTTCGTGGGGGACGTCCTTGTCCGCCGAGCTCTGGAGCAGCCCGCCCCGCCCGGCGGTCCGGACGCGGCTCGCCATCTCCAGGTGGACCGCCCGGACCGACTGCTGCATCTCGGTCTGCTCGGTCTCGACCCGCGCGAGCCGCGTGTTGCGGTCGAACAGGTCGAGCACGGCGACGATCAGGAGGATCGCGATCGTCAGCGAGATGATCGCTTCGAGCAGGCTGTAGCCCGCTTCGCCCCGGCCGTGGGCTCCGGTCTCGTCGTCCGGTCGAACCGATCGTCGCTGCATTGAGCTCTCCATTTCGCTCGCCCCGGTCAGAACGCCTTCAACACGCGCACCGTCAGCTCTTCTCCGGCCGTGAGCATCCCGCCTTCGCGGGGCGAGGTCACCTCGACCTCGATCTGCTTGAGCTGCACCGACCGTGGGTCCGCCCCGCCGTCCATCGGCGTGTCGAGGGCGTTGCCGTCGCCGTCGGTGTCGCCGTCGAGCAGGTCGGCGGACCGGAACTGCTGGATCCGCGTGGTCCGGATCCATACCGCCTGGCTCGCGTCCGAGTCGTCGGTGCTCCACGTATCACTCCCCTGCACCAGGTACTCCTCGATCTCGAGCTCCGTCGAGCCCGGCGGCACCGAGACGTCCTGGTGCTCGAAGGGGAGCTGCAACAGGGCCTCGGCGCGGCTGCGGGCGAAGGAGCTGACCGCCGTCGACTCGCGGCCGGAGTGGCGGTTGATCGTCGAGCGGATGAAGAGCGGCAGGATGCCCAGGAGGATCACCAGCAGCAGGACGCCGGCGACCAGCACCTCGACGAGGGAGAAGCCCGCGGCCCGCGGAGACCGCGCGCCGCGACGATCGGCGAGAGCACGGGGAACTAGATCGGCTCGGTGTACCACTTCCATGGCTCCCCTCCTTCCCGGCGACTCGTCCAGGCGCCGTCGCCGCGGCTCCACTTCCGCAGCTCCACCCGGCCGGTCCCGGCCGGCTCGATGCGCACCTCGAAATGATTCAGGTCAGCCGCGTCCCCGATCCGGAAGGCGCCGGCCACTTCGGCAGCGCCGGTCGGGAGGAAGACGAGGATCGTGTCGCCGTTCGGATCGGTCGAGAACCCGTCGATCGGGGCCTGGTCCTCGGCCCCGCCGTCGCTCGGACCTCTGAACCCGATGTTCGGCCTCGCCTCCAGCCGGCTGAGCTCGTGGTCGGTGTTGCGCTGCAGCTCGCCGGCGATCGGGTTGTAGAGGCGATCGGGCGGATCACCCACCGCCGTGCCGTCCACGTCGCCCCAGGCCCCCGCGGTGCCGTCGGCCGGATCGATCCGGACGACCGCGGGAGCCCGCCGCTTGATCGCCTCCAGGCGGGCGCGCTGGATCAGGACGGAGAGCTCCTGCGCCATGCCCTGCAATCGGCTGCGCAAGAGCATGTTCTGGAGCGCCGGAACGCCCAGGCCGAACGCGATGGCCAGCAGCACCAGGACCACCAGGACCTCGACCAGGGTGAACCCGCGTGCGTTTTTGTGTGCACGAGGTCGCCACATATGAGTTCGAAACCGGTATACGGATATCAGTCTATACTGATCCACGCGGAGACACAAGCCCCGGCTACTCGTGATTTCGGTCACGATAGCATCCGGCCCATGCTCCCGACCCGCGACGTTCTGGTGGTCGGGGCCGGGATCTCCGGCCTGACGACCGCGTTCCACCTGCTCCGCGGCGGCCTCGACGTGGTGGTGGTCGAGGCGGCGGACCGCGTCGGCGGCGCCATCCGGACGGTGACGGCCGACTCCGGCGCCGGCTCGTTCCTCTTCGAGCGGGGCCCGAACACCGTCGTCGGCGGTCCGGACGTCGGCCGGCTGGTGCGCGAGGCGGGGCTCGCGGACGACCGCGTGGTGGCGGCCGGCGCCGGCAAGCGGCGCTTCGTCTGGAAGGGGGAGCGGCTCCACCCGCTGCCGTCGGGACCGAAGAGCCTGGCGACCACTCCCCTCTTCCCCGCCTCGGCCAAGCTCCAGCTGCTCCGCGAGCCCTGGGTCCGCCGGCCGGCGCCCGAGCACGGCGGCCGGCGCGAGGAGTCGATCGCCGATCTCGTGCGGCGCCGCCTCGGCACGTCGTTCCTCGACTACGCCGTCTCTCCGTTCGTCTCGGGGGTCTACGCCGGCGACCCGGAGCGGCTGTCGGCCCGCTGGGCGCTCCCCCGCCTCCACGCGATCGAGGAGCGCCACGGCAGCTTCGCGCGCGGCGCGCTCGCCGGGCTGTGGCGGCGCAGCCCTCGCGACGGCGGGTCGGCCGCGCGCCCGAAGCGGGGGGAACTGGTCTCGATGGACCGCGGCCTCGAGACACTGCCGCGGCGGCTCGCGGAGGTGGTCGAGGACGTGCGGACCGGCACCCGCTGCCTGTCGATCGAGACCGCCGGCGGCCGCTTCCGGGCCGAGACCGACGCCGGCCCGATCCTCGCCCGCGAGGTGGTGCTGGCGCTGCCCGCGGCGGCGGTGGCTGCGGTGCTCGACGACCTGACCGGCGGGCGGAGCGCCGCCTTCGCCGAGGTCCCGTACGCGCCGGTCGCGGTCGCCTCGTACGGCTTGCGCCGCGAAGACGTGCAGCACCCGCTCGACGGCTTCGGCTTCCTCGCCCCGCGCAAGGAGTCGCTCCGAGTGCTCGGCTGCCTCTTCCCGTCGAGCCTCTTCCCCGGCCGGGCGCCGGCCGGCTGCGTGGCGCTCACCGCCTTCGCCGGCGGCCGCACCGACCCCGGCGTCCTCGACCTCGACGACGAGGCCGTGCACGCGGCGGTGCTCGGCGACCTCGACCGCGCCCTCGGCCTGCGGGGCGAGCCGCTGGTGCGCGACCTCGCCCGCTGGCCCGGCGCCATCCCGCAGTACGAGATCGGGCACGGCCGCTTCGTCGAGCTGGCGGGCGCGATCGAGAAGGAGCTTCCGCGCCTCCACCTCGCCGGCAGCTTCCTGCGCGGCGTCTCGCTGCCCGACTGCGTGAAGAACGGCACCGCGCTCGCCGAGAAGATCCTCCAGGACGAGCGGACCGGCGTATACCGACGGATCGCCCCCTGACCCCTCATTCCCCGTCCCCCGCGGGGGACAGGGACGCCCCCTCCCGAACCTCTTCCTGCCAGGCTCCCTCTCCGCCGGGGTACCATCCCTCCGATGCCGACGCGGCGCCAGCGGATCGTAGAGCTCTTGGAGTCCGAGGGGAGCTACGGCTTCGACGAGCTCCGCGAGCATCTCGCGATCCCCGTGCACGTCCTGAAGACCGACCTCGAGCACGTCGAGAAGAGCGTCCGCGCCGCCGGCAAGAAGCTGACCGTCGAGCCGCCTCGCTGCCTCGACTGCGGGTTCGTCTTCCGGGGCCGCGGCAAGCGACACTTCCACGCCCCCAGCCGCTGCCCCGAGTGCCGTAGCGAGTCGATCACCCAGCCGCGCCTGTCGGTCGGGTGACGAGCCGCTCGTCCGCCGCCCTGAGCACCCGGCCGAGCACCCCCGCCACCGCCGCCGCGTGCTCCGCCGAGACCACGCTCCTGTGGTCGCCCGGCACCTCGATCACCTCGACCCCGGCGCCCGCCGACGGTCGCCACCCCGCCGCGGGATCGTCCGCCGGCAGATGGTCGCTCTCCGCGGCGGCGAGGAGGGCCACCCGCAGGTCGGCGCGCACGGGGCGCCAGCGCTTCGCGGCCCGCAGGTTGGCGGTGAAGACCGCGAGGAGCCGGCGGGCGGCGCGCCGCTCGACCTCCGCGCCGACGCCCTCCGGCAGCAGCCCGCGCTCCTGTGCCCGGGCGGCGAGCAGCTCGAACCGCGCGTCGAGGTCGAGGCCGCGGAGCTCCTCCGCCGTGACCGGCGCCACCTCGGCGAGCGCACGGGCGAGGAGCCCGCTCTCATCCTCCTCGTCGTCCGCCGTCTCGCCCGCGCCCGCGGCCCCCGGTGCCGCGTCGATCGCAACCACCAGCCCCGGCGCGCCGCCTCGCTCCACGAGCCGGCGCGCAATCTCGAAGGCGACCAGGGCGCCGAACGACCAGCCGCCGAAGTGGATCGGGCCAGCATCGGCGAGCGGCCCGAGCCGCGCCTCGATCTCGCCGAGATAGCGCTCGGCGAGCGCCGGCACCGAGTCGAGCGGCTCCTCGCCGCCGTCGAGCCCCGGCGCCTGGCAGGCCCAGACCGCGCGCCCGCCGAGCGCGGCGGCGAGGTCGGAGTAGGCCAGACCGCTTCCGCCGGCCGGGTGGACGAGGACCAGCGGCGGAAGATCGCCCGGGGCGCCACCCGGGGCACCCGGGGCCGGGGCGAGCTCGATCAGGCTAGATCGGACGGCCGGCGCCTCGTCGGCAAGCACCGCCGCGAGCGCCGCGACGTTCGGATGCTCGAACAGGCGCGCCATCGGCATCGGCCGGCCCAGCCGCTCCTCCAGCCGAGCGGCCAGCCGGACGGCGAGCAGCGAGTGACCGCCCAGGTCGGTGAAGAAGTCGTCGGTCACCCCGACCTCCGGCCGCTCCGTCACCTCGGCCCAGACCGCTGCGATCTCCCGCTCGAGCGCCGTGCGCGGCGCGATCCGCTCCCGCTCCGCCCCGCCCGCCTCCGTGCCGGCCGGCGGGTCGGGCAGCCGGCGCCGGTCGATCTTGCCGGAGGTGGTCTTCGGCAGCTCGTCGACGAACACGAAGGCGCCGGGGACCGAGGTCTCCGGCAGCCGCGCGGCGAGGGCCTCCCGCAGGGCGGTGGAGTCGGGGGCGGCCCCGTCGGCGGCGACCCAGGCGACCAGCACGCCGAGGCCGCCGGCGCCCCGCCGCAGGTCGACCGCCGCCTCGCGCACGCCGGGCACGGCGACCAGCGCGGACTCGACCGCCGCCGGCTCGACCCGCACGCCGCGCACCTTCACTTGACGGTCGGTGCGGCCGAGGAAGGCGAGGGTACCGTCGGGCAGCCACCGGGCGAGATCGCCCGAGCGGTAGAGCCTCCCCCCACCCTCGCCGGGTCGCGCGAAGCGATCAGGCAAGAAGCTCGCGGCGGTGCGGCGTGGGTCGTCGAGGTAGCCCCGGGCGACCCCGCCGCCCCCGATCCACATCTCGCCGGCGATTCCGATCGGCACCGCCCGGCCGTGCGGGTCGACCAGGTGGACCGAGCTCCCCGGCATCGGCCGGCCGAGGGGAGTCGTCCCGGTCTCTCCTCCGCGACCGTCCGACACGTCCGCCATCACCACCGCCACCGTCGTCTCGGTCGGACCGTAGCCGTTCCACAGCCGGACCACCGAGCCGGTCCGCCTTCGCCAGCGCGCGATCCGCTCGCCGAGCGCCGCCTCGCCGCCGAAGGCGACCGCGCGCACCGAGGGCGGCAGCGGCGCCTCACCCGCCGCCAGCTCGTGCCAGAGCGCCGTCGGCAGGCCCATCACCTCGACCCGGTGGTCGCCGCAGAGCGCGAGCAGGCGGCCGAGGGAGCGCACCGGCCCCGGCTCGCGGAGCACCAGCGTGCCGCCGGCGCCCAAGACCGGAAAGACGTCGGCGACGCTGATGTCGAACGAGAGCGGTGCGAGCTGCAACCGCCGGGTGCCCGGCGCCATCCGCATGTTGAACGCGGCGAGCCGGCAGAAGGCGGCGGCCGAGCGGTGGGAGATCGCGACCCCCTTCGGCGTCCCGGTCGAGCCGGAGGTGAAGAGGACGTAGGCGAGCCGCTCTCCCGTGATGCCGGGAGCCGGGATCGCCCCGGCGTCGAGCGGCGCCGGATCGGCCACCTCGACCACGGGCACCTCCGGCGGCAGCCGGGAGTCGCCCCTCCGCCCGACGATCGCCACCACGCCGGCCCGCGCCGCCGTCTCCCGCACCCGCTCAGGGGTAGGCGACGGCGCGTCCGGGTCGAGCGGAACGTAGGCGGCGCCGGCGGCGAGCACGCCGAGCAGCGCGACGATCTGCTCCGGCGAACGGTCGAGCGCGACGCCCACCCGCGGCTCGCGGCCCGCGCCGGCGAAGCCGGGCAGCGCCCGCAGGCGCCGGGCGACCTCGTGCGCACGCTCGCGCACGGCACCGTAGCTCCAGGCCCGCTCGACCCGCCGTGCGCCCGGCGACGACTCCGTCTCCTGGACGATCGCCACCGCGTCCGGCCGCTCCGCCGCCCGCCGCTCGAAGCGCTCGTGGAGGAGCTCGGCCGCCTCCCAGCCGTGCCCGACCGCGCCGGCCGGCCCCGCGTCGTCGAGCGGCCATTCGAGCGCCCGCGGCCATTCAAATACCACTTGGTGGCGCTCGGCCGGCGCCAGGAGCGGCAGCTCCGAGAGCCGGCGCTCCGGCGCGGAGACCGCCGCGTCGAGACAGCGGACGATCTGGCCGGCGAGGCGGCGGGCGGTCGTCCGGTCGAAGAGCGCGGCGTCGGCCTGGAGGAAGCCCGACCAAGGGGACCCGCCGCCGCCCTCCACGGCCGTGGAGGGGACGAGCGCGAGCGTCAGATCGAACAGAGCGGCACCCGCCTCGCCCGCGACACCGCCCACCGGCTCGATCCGCAGGCCGGGGACCGGCTGGTCCGTCGACCCGCCGCCCATCGAGCCGAGCCGCGGCACGGTCTGGAACGCCAGCATGACCTGGAAGAGCGGCGGGCGGGAGCGGTCGCGCGCCGGCCGCAGCTCCTCGACCAGCCGTTCGAACGGCAGATCCTGGTGGGCGAAGGCGCCGAGCGCCAGGTCGCGGGTGCGCCCGAGCAGGTCGCGGAACCGCGGGTCGCCGTCGAGGTCGCCGACCAGGACCAGGGTGTTGACGAAGAAGCCGACGACCGATTCGAGGCGCGGGTCGCGCCGGTTGGCGACCGGGGAGCCGACCGCCGGCCGCTCGCGCCCCGACCACCGGCCGAGGAGCGCCTGGAACGCGGCGAGCGCCACCACGAACGGCGTGGCCCCGGCCTCCCGCGCGAGCTCTTCGAGCCGCCGGACGATCTCCGGCGGCAGCACGATCGGGACGCGGTGGCCACGGCGGACGGCCCGGCGTTCGGAGGCCCGGGGCCGGTCGACGGGCAGGTCGAGCGGATCGGGCGGCGGATCGAGCCGCTCGCGCCACCAGGAGAGCTCCCGCTCGAGCGTCTCCCCGCGCAGCCACTCCCGCTGCCAGGCGGCGTAGTCGGTGTAGCGGACCGCCGGCTCCGGCAGTGCAGCCGGGCCGGCGCCGGCCTCCTCGCCGTAGAGCGCCGTCAGGTCACGAACGAGGAGGCCCATCGACCAGCCGTCGGTCGCCGCGTGGTGGAGCACCAGCGTGAACCGGTGCTCCTCCGGCCCGAGGCGGACGAGGAGCGCGCGGGCGAGCGGCGGGCGCGCGAGATCGAACGGCGGCTCGGCGAGCGCCGCCGCGAGCCGTGCCGCCTCGCCCTCGCGCCGAGCCGTGGGGAGGGCGGCGAGGTCGACCCGCGGCAGGAGGAGCCGCGACCCCGGCTCGACCCGCTGGAGCAGCCGTCCGCTCCGTTCGACGAGAGCGGTCCGCAGGGCCTCGTGCCGATCGAGCAGGCGCGCCAGGGCGCGGGCGAGGGCCGCCGGGTCGAGCGGCCCGGCGAGCACCACCGACCGGGCCAGGTGGTAGGCGCGGCTCCCCTCCAGCCGGTCGACCAGCCAGAGCCGCTCCTGGCCGAACGACGCCGGGGCCTCGGCCCATCCGGCAGACGCCCGCTCCCGGCGGACGAGCGGCGGTGGCCCCCCCTCCCCCGCTCGCCACCGCTCCACCTCCAGGTGGCGGACGAAGGCGCCGAGCGTCGAGTGATCGAACAGGCTCCGCACCGGCAGCTCGACCCCCAGCAGATCGCGCACTCGGGCGAGGACGAGCGTCACCTGGAGCGAGTGACCGCCCAGGTCGAAGAAGTCGGAGCCGGCCGACACCTCCTCGACGCCGAGCACGTCGCTCCAGATGCGCGCGACGAGCGCGGCGGCCGGGTCTTCGAGCGCCGCCGCCGCCGCGGCCTCCGGCTCCCCCGACCACTCCTCCGGCGCCGGCAGCGAGCTCCGGTCGAGCTTCCGGTTCGGCGTGAGCGGCAGCTCGGCGAGCGGCACGAAGGCGGCCGGCACCATGTAGGCGGGCAGCCGCTCGGCGAGGAAACGGCGCAAGGCGGCGGCGCTCGGCCCCGTTTTCGGACCACCACCCGGTTCGAGACCGGGGCCGAACACCGGGTAGGCGACCAGCCGATCGTCCCGCAGCACCACCGCCGCCCGCGCCACCGCCGGGTGGCGCTCCAGCGCCGCCTCGATCTCCGCCGGCTCGACCCGGTAACCGCGCACCTGCACCTGCCGGTCGGCCCGCCCGAGCGCCTCGACCGCGCCGTCTCCCCGGTAGCGCCCCAGGTCGCCCGTCCGGTACATCCGGCCGCCGCCGGCCGCCGGCACGAACCGCGCGGCCGTCAGGCGCGGGTCGTCGAGGTAGCCGGCCGCCAGGTGCGGGCTCCTGAGGAAGACCTCGCCCGCCTCGCCGATCGCGGCGAGCGTGCCGCCGGGGGTGAGCACCAGGAGCTGCACGTCCGGCATGCCGCGGCCGAGCGGCAGGGCCGCGTCCCCCCGGGAGTCGAGATCCTCGATCTCCTCCGGCGGCACCGGCCACCAGCCGACGGCGCGCTGGCTCTCGGTCGAGCCGTAGAGGTTGATCGGCGCGACCGACGGCGCCAGCTCCCGCAGCCGCGCGACCGCGCGGCGGGTCAGCACGTCGCCGACGAAGAGCGCCCGGCGCAGGTCGGGCAAGGGCGCCTCCGCACCGTCGTCCGCCGCCGAGTGGAAATCGGTCAGCACCCGGCCGAGCGCCGGCGTCAGGTGCGCTACCGTCACGCGCTCGCGCGCCGCCCAGCCGGCGAGCCACCCCGGCTCCCCGATCCGCTCGCCGTCCGGCACCACGACCGCGGCGCCGAGCCAGAGCGGAGTGAAGTGGTCGCGGTGGAGCGGGTCGTGGGCGAGGCCGGAGAGGAGGCTGAAGCGGTCGCCCGCCGAGAGCTCCATCGCCCCCTCCTGCCAGGGCAGGAAGTGGGAGAGCGAGCGGTGCAGGCCGACCACCCCCTTCGGCTCGCCGGTCGAGCCGGAGGTGAAGGCGACATAGGCGGCGTCGGACGGCCCGACCTCGGCCGGCGGCCGGGGGGTGAGCCCGGCTTCGAGTTGGACGCCGAGCCGCTCCCCGGGCCAGCGTCCCGGCCGGTCGAGCGGCGGCAGGTCGAGCCGCAGCCGGAGCCCGGACGAGGTGGCGAGGACCGACTCGAGCTCGTCCTCCGCCGCTCTCTCGGTCCCGCCCAGGAGCCGCAGCCAGGCGCGCGGCCGGGCGCGGGCGAGGAGCGCACCGTTGCGCGCCGCCGGGTACGCCGGGTCGAGCAGGACGAAGGCCGCACCCGCGCGGAGCGTCCCGAGGACCGCCGCCACGAGCGCCGGGCTCCGGCGCGCGCGGATCGCCACCACGTCCCCCCGCACCACCCCGCCGGCGGCGAGGCGGTCCGCGAGGGCGGCGGCCGCCGCGGCCAGCCGCGCGTAGGTGACGGCGCCCCCGTCCCAGGCGATCGCCACCCGCTCCGGCGCCTCCGCCGCCCAGCGGTCGAGCCGCGCGTGGACCGCTCCCTCCCAGGCGTCGGAGAGCGGCGCCTCCGGATCGGGGAGCACCCGGCGGCCGAGGCCGGTGGCGAGCGGCAGGTCGGCCGACGGCCGATCGATCCGGTCGGGCCGTTCCGCGAGACCTTCGAGCACCGCGACCACCTGCACCAGCAGCTCTTCGGCGCGCCAGCGGTCGAAGAGCGCCGAGTCATAGGCCAAGGAGAGCCGCTCACCGGCGGTGCTCTCGGAGACGTACAGCTCCAGGTCGAAGTGCACCGGCACGTCGTTGTCGGCCGGGGGAGCTTCGGCGGGCGAGAGCCGGAGGCCGGGGAGCTCGATGGCGCCCAGATCGTCGAGCGGCCCGATCGGCAGGTCGAGCTGGTTCAGGTAGACCTGGAAGACCGGCGTGCGCGACGGGTCGCGCGGCCGCGCGCCGTCGGCCACCAGCGCGTCGAGCACCCGCTCGAACGGCGCCTCCTGGTGCTCGAACGCGTCGAGCGCGGTGGCGCGCGCCCGCGCCAGCAGCTCGCGGAAGCTCGGCCGGCCCGACAGGTCGAGGCGGAGCGGGAGATGATTGAGGAAGAGCCCGACCAGCCCCTCGGTCTCGCGCCGCAGGCGGCCGGCGACCGGCGCGCCGATCACCACCTCGGGCTGGCCGGCCCAGCGACCGAGGACGAGGCCGAAGGCGGCGAGGAAGAGCATGAACGGCGTGGCCCCTTCGGAGCGGGCGAGCCGCCGCAGCCGCTCGGCCAGCTCCGGCGGCAGCTCCCGTTCGACGCGCCCGCCGCGGCCGCTCCGGTTTGCCGGCCGGGGGCGGTCGGTCGGCAGCTCGAGCCGGGCCGGGGCGTCGGCGAGCCGGCGGCGCCAGTGCTCGACCTCCCCTGCCAGGTCCCCCCGCTCCACCCGGTCGCGCAGCCAGCGCGCGTAGTCGGCGTACTCGACCGGGAGCGGCGGCAGCGCGGCGGGCTCGCCGGCGGCACGGGCCCGGTAGAGCGCCGCCAGCTCCCACACCAGCACCCCGAGCGCCCAACCATCGGCGACCAGGTGGTGGACGGCGAGGAGGAGCCGGTGCTCGTCGGGGGCAAGGGCGAGGAGCCGGGCGCCGAAGAGCGGCCCGCGGGCGAGATCGAAGCGGCGCCGCCCGCTCTCGGCGGCGAGAGCGGCCGCGGCACGGGTGCGCGCCGGTGAGGGGAGCCGCGATAGGTCGATCACCGGCAGCGCGAAGGGCGTCGCGGGCAACACACGCTGCTCGGGTCGGCCGCCGGGGCCCTCCGGGTAGGCCGAGCGGAGGGTGTCGTGGCGCTCCCGGAGGTCGCCGAGCGCCCGGGCGAGGGCCGGCCGGTCGAGGGCGCCGTCGAGCCGGAGCGCACCGGAGAGGACCAGGGCCCGGGAGCCTTCAGCCCCAAGAGAGGAGCCCCCATCCCTGGAATCGAGCCCGCCGGCGAAGCGGTCGAGGAACCAGAGCCGCTCCTGGGCCGGCGAGAGGGGGCGATCGTCCGGGTCGACACGGCGCGGGATCGGACCCGCGCCGGCGCCCGCGGCTCCACCGGCCGCCATGCGGCGCTCGACCTCCCGCGCCAGCGCCGCCACCGTCGGACGGGCGAAGAGCTCGCGCAGCGGCACCTCGACGCCGAACGCGTCGCGCAGACGCGCGACCGCCTGGGTGGCGAGGAGGGAGTGGCCGCCGAGGTCGAAGAAGCTCGACTCGACCCCGACCGGCGCGACCTCCAGCACCTCCTCCCAGACCGCGGCGATCCGCCGCTCCAGCTCGGTCCGGGGCGGCACCACCTCCCCGCCGCCGGCCGCGGAGCCCGGCAGAGGCAGCGCCTTCGGATCGACCTTGCCCGACGGCGTGAGCGGGAAGGCGTCGAGCACCGCGAAGCGGGCCGGCACCATGTGCTCCGGCAGGCGCTCGCGGAGAGCCCCCCGCAGATCGGCATCGGAGGGCGCCCCGGCCGCGCTGACCCGAGTCACCCACGCGACCAGCCCACCGCCGCCGGGCAGGTCGTCCCGGAACCCGACCACCGCCCGGCCCACGCCGTCGAGCGCTTCGAGCGCCGCCTCGACCTCCCCCGGCTCGATCCGGAAGCCGCGCACCTTCACCTGCTGGTCGATCCGCCCCAGGTGCTCGAGGTCGCCGCACCCGGTAGCACCCGGCAGCCAGCGCGCGAGATCCCCGCTCCGGTAGAGCCGCCCACCACCCACGGACTGCTCCGATGCGGGGGGGAAGGGATCCGGCATAAACCGCTCGGCGGTGAGCGCGGGCCGGCCGGCGTAGCCGCGGGCGAGGCCGTCGCCGCCCACCACGAGCTCGCCCGGAACGCCCGGCGGAACGAGCCGCCCGGCCGCGTCGGTCACGCGCACCGACAGGTCGGGCAGCGCGCGGCCGACCGGGCTCCGCCAGGGCGCGGCGAGGTCGCCCGGCGTCATCTCGCGGAAGGTGACGTGGACCGTCGTCTCGGTGATGCCGGAG
>CAZLLV010000383.1:0-6610 GCA_964560325.1 uncultured Thermoanaerobaculia bacterium
CGGCGCGGTGTCCGCGATGCCCCACAGCCGGGCGGTCGTGAACTCCTCGTCCGGGATGTGGCCGCCGCCGGCCTCGAACGTCTCGGCGAGACGCGGGCCCATGTCGTGGCGCTTGAGATCGGCGAACAGCGGCACTTCCACGCCGCCGCCCGGCGCGTTCGGGAACCCGACCTTCTTGAGGTTCAGGTTGTAGTAGACGTTCGCCGATGGGTCGGTCGGAACCTCGGGGTGGGCGAGCGGCAGGAACTTCGAGTCGGTCTGGAGCGACGGGATGTGGCAGTTGGTGCAGCCGACGCTGTCGAAGACCTGGAAACCGTAGCCGGCGGTGCTGTCGTACGGCTCGTAGCGCGGCACCGGGTTGTTGACGTCGAAGAAGTGGAGGGCCGACATCTCGCCTTCGGTGACCTCGTTGACGTGGCCGTCGCCGTCTTCGTCGACACCGGCACCGAAGACCTCGTTGGGCTGGATGCCGAAGTGGAACTGCATGGCGCCCCGGTCGAAGTCGCGCATGGTGAAGTTCTCGCCCTTGCGGCCGAACGGCCGGACGACGAGATCCTCGGCGATGCCCTGGTTGTCGATCTCGACGTCGCCGCCGCCGAGGCTGGTGACGGTGCCGAAGTTGACGCCCTTGGTGTCGAGCGAGATCACGGTGCCGGCCGGAGAGGCCTGCGCCTGCGCGAGGAGGCCCTGGAGCTCGGCCGTCATCTCCTTGCCGAGGGCCTCGACGCCGCCGCCGCCGAAGAGGAAGGGCGGGTTGGCGAAGCGGCCGTTGTAGTCGGCCACGCCGTCACGCACCATCGGGATGTCGGGATCGTGCCCGGCGACCCACGTGACGCGGTCGTCGAAGGTGTCCGCGACGTCGATCAGGCTCGCCAGGATGATGGCATTCGTGGCGCCACCGCCGACACCACCGATACCCAGCGTGGGGGGCAGCGTGCGGTGGCTGACGATCGTGTGGCACTCGTTGCAGCTCTGGGCGTCGAGACCGTTGACGCGCAGGAAGGTGCCGTTGCCCTGAAGGCTCGGCCGGTGGCCGAACTCGATGGCGTTCGGCTCGTTGGGGTCGAACGGACCCTCGCCGAAGCCGTCGTGCTCGTTGAAGGGGGTCGAGAAGACCAGAAGGCCGAGCTGCCGTGCCTCTCGGATCGCCTTGTTGCCCTGATTGAGCGAGCTCACGAACTGGGCGTGGGTCAGCCCATCCGTAGCCGCGTGGCCGGGATCATCGAGGGGTTGTGCGTCCGCCGTCACGGGCGAGAGGGCGCACAGGAGGGCGACGGCCGCCGCCGCCAGCCATGGATTTCGCGTCATCTTTGATCTTCCTCTCCAGTGTGGGATGAATCGGTTCTCTTCATCTCGGGTTCGAAGTGTCGCCGGTGCGAAGCGGTACCGCCGTATCCGCTCCGTCCGGGATCGAAGCTCAAAACGCGGCCGCGCCTTCGACCTCCAGGGCCGCGTTGGTCAGGATGATCCGGCGCCCTTCGCGCTCGATCAGGCCCTGGGCCTCGATCTCCGAGAGGAGCTTCGAGGCCCATTGCCGGGAGCAGCCGAGGGTGCCGGCCAGGTCTCTTACCGTGAGTGGGGCGTCGAGCAAAGTACCACGGTCGGTCGGCACGCCGCACGAGTCGGCCAGCTCCTGGAGCTGCCGCACCAGCCGGTCGCCGAGGCTGCCGCCGCCGGCGGCTTCGTACACACCGCCCTGAAGGGTGACCAGATCCTGGCTCACCCGGATCAGCAGCTCGACCGCGACCCGCGGGTAGCGCAGGAGAAAGGGCACGAACCGCTTGCGGGGCACGTGATCGACGACGCACGAACCGACCGACTCCGCGCTCAGCAGGTACGGGTCACCGGTCACCACCTCGGCGAGGCCGAGGATGCCGAACGGAGCGACGATCCTGACCCCCACCGGCTTGCCGCCGGGGGTCAGGTGGTGGGTACGGACGAGGCCGGAGCGAACGACGAACAGCCCGGTCGCCGGGTCGCCCTGGTGGAGGATCGCGTCGCCGGCGCCGTAGCGCCGGGGCTCGACGAGCGCTTCGAGGGCCTCGCGAGCGTCGTCGTCGAGATCGTCGAAGACGCAGCTCTCCGCACCCTCCGCCGCGCCCCGGTCGTGCCGGTGGTGGTTTCCGTTCCGGTTCACGCTCACCTCTCGTGGCCGAAGCCTCCCCCTGTCCGCAAGCGATGCGGCGGGGGTGGCCGCGGTGTTCGCCGGGGTGCGGCGCCCGAAAGCCGGGGCGTTCGCGACCCCTCGTCTGGCTGATTCTCTACAGCGTAGGGTGCAGCGCGGCGGGGAATCTGGGACAGGCGGAAGCTTGCCCCGGACGATGGGCCCGGAGGGGAGGGGAGGGGGGGCGGGCGGGTGGTCCGAGGGGGTGCGGGGGCCCGGCCGGGGCCCCCGCACCGCTACGTTCGAAGGCCCGGTCAGCCGTTGGGGTTGCCGTTGCCGTCGCCGCCTCGATCGTCGGGCAGGCGCGTCACCTCGATGCGTACGACCGGGTTGTGCCAGTCGAAGTCGTCGGCCGCCTCGTCAAGGCTCATGCCCTGACAGAGAGAATACGAATTCCGCTATGCGATCGGATTCATCCGGTCCGGGGGTCGAGGATGGAGACGCGCACCTCCGGCGCTTCAGCGCTCGCGGGCGAGGATCCAGTGCCCACTCTCGGCGTCCGCCAGGAGCGCCTGCTGGACGGCGGGCGCCCAGGCACCGTCGCCCGCCAGGTCGAACGCCACCGTGTGGACGCTCGCGGCACCGCTCCGGAGGCTGCGGGCGATCACCCGCACGCGGTAGCTCCCGTCGGCGGGCAGCTCGAGGTCGGCGAGGAAGCGGACGCCGCCGTCCGCTAGCGCCTCGCGGGCCGCGCCGTCCGCGAAGTCGACCCGCTGGCTGAAGAAGTCGGCGACCGAGCCGTCCTCGCCGAAGGCGTAGCCGAGGATCTCGGCCGCGACCTCGCCCTCCGGGCCGCCGGCGAGCAGGCCGGGTCCGGAGAGGTCGATCACCACCGGCACCCGCCAGCCGCCGTCGTCGGACGGCAGCGCGGCGGCGCGGAAGGCGGAGCCGATGCCGTCCTGGTCGCGGCCGGCGAAGAGGAGGCCGTGGAGCTCGCTTCGCCGCTCGGCGGCGGTGAGCGCCTCGAAGCCGCGCGGCGTCCGGTAGCCGGCGCGGTGGCTCACGCGGGCGCTTCGGGGCAGCCCCTCGACCTCGATCGAGAGCTCCCGGAAGCCGTCCTCCCAGCCGGGCGAGTCGCCCGCGTCGGCGGTGAACGACAGCACGTAGGTGACCGTGGTGGCTTCGATCACCCGCCCCAGCGCACGGCCGAGGTCGTTGCCGTTGTCGTAGAGGGCGCCGCCGGTCTCGCGCGCGATGAGCGACAGCCCTTCGCGATGGGAGCCCCGGGCGCCGATCCCCTGGATCTCGATGGCGTGGACGGCCCATCCGGCCCGCTTCAGCTCGTCGATCATCGCCTCCACCTCCTGGCGGATCCAGTCGCCGCCGCCGCTCGCCCACCAGCCCTGCGAGCCGGTGCGCGGCCCCGCCTCCAGGTAGCTGTCGAGGAGGGTGGCGTCGAAGCCTCCGCTCAGCATCACGAGGTGTTTCGAGCCCTGCACGGCGGCGGTCTTGCGGGCGAGCGAGGCGAGGGAGCGCGAGAGGTCGGAGACCCGCCCCGCCCGCCGGTCGAAGATCTGCTGCTCGGCCGACCACATCAGGTTCGCGAGCTTGTTCGCCTCGAGGCCGCCGCGCCCGCCGAGCGGGCCGGCCCAGCCGTTCGCCATCGCCTCCTCGGCGAGGCTCGTCTCGATGCCGGTGTCGGCACCGAGGTCGGCGAGCACGACGTCGAACGGCCGCGCGGTCAGCCCGAGCGGATCGGCACGCTCGCCCTCGTCGCCGGCGCCGGCGAACGCCAGGGCGTCGCCCGGGCTCTCGCCGTCGAGGAGCGCGCGGAAGCCGTCGAGCACGCGCAGGATCTCGCCCCGATCGGTGGTGAAGTCGAGGATCATCGAGGCGCCCCGGCGGGGGCTGTAGAAGGCGACGGCGACCAGGTCGCTCGGGTGCAGGCCGGTCTCCACCAGGCCGCGGGCGGCGCGTTCGGCGCGCGAGAGGTCGTGCGGGCGGCTGAAGGCGAGGTCGAACAGGAGGAGGAAATGGCGCCGGCCGGCGGGATCGAGGCCGTGGAGGGGGCCGGCCGAAGCCGCGGCGCCGGGCGCGGTAGCCGTCGTGACCGCGAGGTCGACCACCTCGAACGACTCCACGGTGCGCGGCACGCCCTCGTCGTAGATCCGGAAATCGTCCGTGGAGAGGCCGCGGACCGGCCGGCCCTCGTAGACGATCTGCACCGGCACCTCGACGACGGTGACCTGCGAAACGTCGCCGAAGCCGCGGTCGGCCGGCGCCGGAGCCGCCGGTGGCGCATCCCGGGCGTGCGCGGGGGCGGCGGCGAAGAGTGTGGCGAGGACGGTGAGGACGGTGAGCATGGAGAGGATACCGAGGCCGAAGAGGGTGACGTGGATGCGTCTCATGGTGTGAGCTCCCATTCGATCTGGAGGCCCGGGCGGTAGAATCTTCGAAGCCGCTCCACGACCAGGGCCCCACGTTCGGCGACCAGGCTAACCCCCCGGCGGCGCGAGGCCCATGAGGTCGCGATGAGGACCCGCACAGGCCGAGATGAAACGCCACGAGCCGACGAGCCACGCCCCCTCATGACCTCCGAGCGCCGCCTCCTCTTCGACCGGTTCGAGCTCGTGGCCGAGACCGGTGAGCTCTTCCGGGACGGCACGCGCGTCCCGCTCCAGCACCAGCCGGCGCAGCTCCTCGCCTTGCTCGCCGGGCGCGCCGGCGAGGCGGTTTCGCGCGAGGAGATCCGGGACGAGATCTGGGGCCGCGAGACCTTCGTCGACCACGACCAGTCGATCAACTACTGCGTCCGCCAGATCCGGCAGGCGCTCGGCGACGACCCGGCGGCTCCCCGCTACGTCGAGACCGTGCCGCGGCACGGGTACCGCTTCGTGGCTCCGGTCGAGGAGCGGAAGGGGGAGGCGGTCGAATCGGCCGCTCCGGCGACCGGCGAAGCGTTCGGCCCGGCTCCGTCGCCGGCCCCGTCACCCGTCAGGCCCGGCCGCCGCGCGGCGATCGCCGGAGGGGCCGCGGCGCTCGTCCTGCTGGCGCTGGCCGCGGTCTGGGTGGCGGCGGGCTCCGGGTGGCTCGCGGGCGACGGCGCGCGGGACGGGAGCGGGGAGGCCGCCGCGGCGGCCCCGTCCGGCGAGCCGCCGACCCAGGTCGTGGTCCCGGAGGAGGCCCACTATCGCTTCCTCGAAGCACGCTACCGGCTCGAGAGGGCGACGCCCGCGGAGCACGTCGATGCGGCCACCGAGGCGATCGAGCTGCTGGAGGCCGTGGTCGCCGAGGTGCCCCGCTACGCCGAAGCGCACGCGGTGCTCGCCGACGCCTGGATGCTCCGCTTCGATCTGCCCCGGCACGAGGCGATGGAGCACGCCGGAGCGGCGGCACGCCGGGCCCTCGCGATCGACCCCGGTCTGCCGCTCGCCCACACGGTGCTCGCGGCGACGCTCCTCTTCCACCGTCTCGACTGGACGGGGGCCGAGGAGCACCTCGAACGGGCGCTCGAGCTCGAACCGCAGTCCCCCGACGCGGTCTTCCTCTCCGCCATCCTGTCCTCGACCCTCGGTCGGCACGAGCAGGCGATCGCCACCGCCCGCCGCGCCGCCACGCTCGAGCCGGGGCAGCTCCCGGGCCTCTCGATCGCCTGGTTCTACTACTTCGCGGGCCGGTTCGACCAGGCGATCGTCGAGGCCGAGCGGGTGCTGGAGCTCTCCCCCGGCGACGAGCCGAGCCACCAGGTGCTCGTCCTCGCCCACCTCGCGCGCGGCGACGAGCCGGCAGCCGACGCGGAGATCGACCGCTACTACGGTCACCTCTCCGGCCTGCCCGAGGACCAGGACGCGGGGATGCCCGGCGCCCGCGAGCTTTACGCCGCGTGGTGGCACAACCGCCACCAGGTGGCGCCCGGGGTGGTGAGCCCGATGCTCCACGCCACCCACGCCGTCCTCGCCGGCGAGCCCGAGGGGGCGATCGACAGCCTTCTGGAAGCCTGCCGCGACCGCCTCGCCACCTGGGACCTCCCCTTCGTCGCCGTCGACCCCCGCTGGGACCCGCTCCGCGACCGGGAGCGCTTCGGCGAGGTGCTCGAATGCGTCGGCGCGCCCGGGACGGAGGGGGCGCGGCTGGAGGGGATGGAGGGGTAGGTCTCAGTCTTCGCGCCGGGCGAGGCGCAGGGTCAGCGCTCCGAGGCCGAGGGCGGCGAGGGCGAGGCACTCCATCGTGTGAGGGTGCCCGGACGCGCTCCCGCTCCGCGGCCACCCGGGATCAGGTGGCGATCCTGTTGAACTTCGTCTCCGGTGGCCGCGCTCAGGTCACGGGAAGGCTCTCTTCGTGGATACCGCCTTCGACCATCGCCCGCAGGTGGGGATGGGCGTCGAGGTACTCCGCCGCCATCGCGCGGTGCCGGGGGTTGAGCGACAGGGCATAGAGATGCGCCTGCCGCGGATCGGCGACGATCGGATCGTCCCACCGCTCGAGGACGGCGGTGACGAAGCCCTT
>CAZLLV010000384.1:0-10084 GCA_964560325.1 uncultured Thermoanaerobaculia bacterium
CTCGACATAGTCCCCGCTATGCCTGCGTCGCCGCGCCTTGTGAGACTCGCCCGGAGCCGCCCTCGCGACGGTCGTGGGGCTCATCACGCGCTCTGGAGAGCGCCTGATGACCCGCCGCACCGACCGCGTCGGCGACCTGCTTCGCGCCGAGCTCGCCGAGCTCCTGGCGCGCGAGGTGAACGACCCGCGCGCCCGTGGCGCCGTGGTGACCGCCGTCGACCCGGCCCCCGACCTGAAGAGCGCCCAGGTCCAGGTCTCGGTCCTCGGCACCGACGAGGAGCGCGAACAGGCGGTGGCCGCGCTCGAGGGAGCCGCCGGCTTCCTGCGCTCGCGCCTCGCCCGCAAGGTGCGCCTCAGAAACGTCCCGGAGCTCCGCTTCCATCTCGACCGGGGAGCCGAGCACAGCCAGCGAATCTCCGACCTACTGGAGAGTCTCCATGTCGACGACGACCAAAGCGCCTGAAGCCCTCCTGGCGAAGATCCGCCAGGGCAACCGGTTCCTGCTCACCAGCCACGTCAGTCCGGACGGCGATTCGATCGGCTCCGCCCTCGGTCTGGCGCGCATCCTGCGCGGCATGGGCAAGGGCGCGGTCATCTGGTGCCGCGACACGGTGCCGGCGGTCTACGGGCTGCTGCCCGGCGTCGACCGCATCCACACCGGCGAGGAGGCGCCCGGCGGCTACCCGGAGAAGTTCGACGCGATCGTGGCGCTCGAGTGCCCGAGCCTCGACCGGACCGGCCTGGACGACAAGCTGACCGACCTGCCGATCCTCAACATCGACCACCACCTGGGCAACCAGCACTACGGCCAGGTGAACTGGGTCGACACCGCGGCGCCCTCGGTCGGCGAGATGGTCTACCGCCTGGCGCGCAGCCTGAACGTGACGATGACCGAGGACGCGGCCAACCTCCTCTACCTGACGATCGTCACCGACACCGGCGGCTTCCGGCACTCGAACGCCACCGACGTCGCCTTCGAGGCGTGCGCCGAGCTGGTACGCGACGGCGCCCGGCCGGAGCTCGTGACCCGCTGGATCTACGAGAACAAGCCGGTCGCGGTGCTGCGCCTGGTCGCCGAGATGCTGCGGAGCCTGGAGGTCCACGACGACGGTCGCATCGCCACCGTGCTGGTGACCGCCGACATGATCGAGGCGGCGGGCGCCGACGTCTCCGACACCGAGGGGTTGATCGACTACCCGCGCAAGATCGCCGGCGTCGAGGGCGTGGCGCTGCTCCGCGAGCGCGCGGACGGCAAGACGAAGGTGTCGTTGCGCAGCCGCGGCGAGGTCGACGTGGAGAAGATCGCGCGCGCCCACGAGGGCGGGGGCCACAAGAACGCCGCCGGCTTCGAGATGGCCGGCTCCCCCGCCGACAACCGGAAGGCCGTGGTCGATGCGCTGCGCAAGGCCCTGGCCGCCGGGCCGTCCGAGCCGGAGCAGCCGGAGCCGGCCGAGGCCGAGCCGGAAGGCGGCGCCGAGTAGGGATGGCGGACGTCACGGTGCAGGCGGAGAAGAGCATGAGGGACGGACTGTTGCTGGTCGACAAGGAGCCGGGCTTCACGTCGCACGACGTGGTGCAGAAGGCGCGGCGCATCACCCGCCAGAAGAAGGCGGGGCACTGCGGCACGCTCGATCCGAACGCCACCGGCCTCCTGGTGCTGACCCTGGGCAAGGCGACCCGCCTGACGCGCTTCCTCATCAGCGCCCCGAAGGTCTACGAAGGGGTGATCCTGCTCGGCCGCACCACCGACACCTACGACACGACCGGCGAGACGGTGGCCGAAGGATCGACCGAGGGGATCACCCGCGAGGCGGTCGCCGAGACGATGAGCCGCTTCGTCGGCACGATCGAGCACGCCGTCCCCCCCTACTCGGCCAAGAAGGTGCAGGGCAAGAAGCTCTACGAGCTCGCGCGGGAGGGCAAGGAGGTGCCGCGCGAGACCAAGGAGGTGACGGTCTACGAGTTCGAGCCGAGGGGCGAGCTCGAGGACGACCGCATCGGCTTCCGGCTCGCGTGCGCGTCCGGCACCTACGCCCGCACCCTGGCCCACGACGTCGGCCGGGCACTCGGCTGCGGCGCCACGCTGGAAGCGCTCCGGCGCGTCCAGGTGGGGCCGTTCGACCTCGCCTCCGCGGTCACGCTCGGGGAGCTCCAGGAGAGCCTGGAGAGCGCGGGGAGTGACGACGACGGGGACACCGCGGGCACCGAGGACGCCGCCGCGCCCGACGGCGGCCCCGGCGGTGCTCTGGACGCGGCCTGGGTCCCCTTCGACCGCATCCCCCTCCCCTTCACGCGGGTGGTCGCCGACCACCGGGAGGAGGAGCGGGTGCGCCACGGCCAGACGCTCCTGGTGCGGGACCTCGAGGGCGACGAGGGGGACTGGATCCAGATCATGAACCGGCGCGACGAGCTGATCGCCGTCGGCGCCGTGACCGAGACGATCGGCGAGCGCGGCGTCGGCATCGTCCAGCCGAAGGTCGTCTTCAAGTAGGGTCCGGGAGACTCCGAAACGCCCAGAACCGAGGATCGACGTGACATATCGTCCGGCGTGCTAAACTCCGCCGGTTGAAAGAAGATCAAGCGTAAAGGAACGAGGAGAGATCAGTTGGACACGCAACAGAAACAGCAGATCATCGAGGATCACCGGGTCCACGACACCGACACCGGCTCCCCCGAGGTGCAGGTCGCGATCCTGACGCGGCGCATCGCCGAGCTGACGGAGCACTTCCAGACGCACAAGCAGGACCACCACAGCCGCCGCGGACTGCTCAAGCTGGTCGGCCGGCGGCGTCGCCTGCTCGACTACATGAAGAGCAAGGACGTGAGTCGCTACCAGAGCACGATCGAGCGGCTCGGCATCCGCAAGTAGCCCCCCGGCCCGCCCGCCGCATCCCGGCCGCGCGACGCGGCTCCGCCCCTCTCCGGATCGGTTCCGGATCGGGAGCCGGGGCTTCCGACGAGGCTTTCGCGCCGGCTTCCGGCGGGCACGGCACCGGTGTACCCAGCCTCCTGCCTCCGACGAAGCCCGCCGCGGATCTCCGCTGCGGCGCCATCCTCCGAGGCCACCGAAGCAAAGCGTAAGAGAAGAAGACAGAGAGAAAAGAGAGAGAATCCATGATCATCCGAAGAGAGATCCAGATCGGCGAGGGGACCCTGGTCCTCGAGTCCGGCAAGATAGCCCGCCAGGCGGGCGGCTCCACCACCGTCCGCATGGGCGACACGGTGGTGCTGGTCACCGCCACCCACGATCCCGGCCGCACCCACCCGTACTTCCTCCCCTTGACGGTCGACTACCGGGAGGCCCCCTCCGCCGCCGGCCGGATTCCGGGCGGCTTCTTCAAGCGCGAAGGGCGCCCCTCCGAGAAGGAGATCATCACCTGCCGGCTGATCGACCGGCCGCTGCGGCCGCTCTTCCCGGACGGCTACCGGATGGAGACCCAGATCATCGGGTTCGTGCTCTCCGCCGACGGTGAGAACGACCCGGACATCCTGGCGATCAACGGCGCCTCGATCGCTCTCGCCCTCTCCGAGATCCCGTTCTTCAAGCGGGTCGGCGCGGTGCGCGTCGGCATGATCGAGGACGAGATGATCTTCAACCCGACCAACAGCCAGCGCGACGTCTCCGACCTCGACCTGGTGGTCGTGGGCACCGACGACGCGATCGTGATGGTCGAGGCGGGCGCCAACCAGCTCCCCGAGGAGACGATCCTCGACTGCATCTGGTCCGCCCACGAAGAGATCAAGCGGATCGTCGCCCTCCAGGCCGAGATGGCCGCCGAGAAGGGCGTGCAGAAGCCGGAGTGGGAGGCGCCGGAGCACTACCCGCAGGAGCTCTACGAGCGGATCAAGGGCGGCGTCTGGGACGATCTCGGCCGCGCGCTCCACACCAAGAAGAAGTTCGAGCGGCGCGACGCGGTGCGCGAGGTGCGCGAAGGCTATCTCGACGAGCACTTCCCCGCCGACGACCCGGAACGCGCCGCCGAGCGCGACCTGGCGAAGAAGATCTTCTCGACGCTCGAGGAGGAGTGGCTGCGCTACGCGGTGCTCCACAACAAGCGCCGCTTCGACGACCGCGCCACCGACGAGATCCGTGACATCTGGATCGAGACCGGAACGCTGCCGCGCACGCACGGCTCGGCGCTCTTCACCCGCGGCGAGACCCAGGCGCTGGTCACCGCCACCCTCGGCACCAGCCGCGACGCCCAGATCGTCGAGGAGTACGAGGGCGAGACGCTCCAGAAGTTCCTCCTACACTACAACTTCCCGCCCTTCTCGGTCGGCGAGGTCAAGTTCCTGCGCGGCCCGGGCCGGCGGGAGATCGGCCACGGCGTCCTGGCGCGCCGGGCCCTCACCCCGCTCCTGCCGCACGAGGACGACTTCCCGTACACCGTGCGGGTCGTCTCCGACATCCTGGAGTCGAACGGCTCCTCGTCGATGGCCACCGTCTGCGGCGGCTCGCTCGCGCTCTACGACGCCGGCGTGCCGATGCTGGCGCCGGTCGCCGGCGTGGCGATGGGCCTGATCCAGTCGGACGACGGCTTCGCCGTCCTCTCCGACATCGCGGGCCAGGAGGACCACTACGGCGACATGGACTTCAAGGTCGCCGGCACCGAGGACGGCATCACCGCGCTCCAGATGGACATCAAGATCACCGGGGTGACCCGGGAGATCATGCGCACGGCGCTCGAGCAGGCGTACCACGGCCGCCGGCACATCCTCGCCAAGATGAACGAGGTGATCGCGAGCCCGAGCGAGCAGCTCTCGCGCTTCGCGCCGCGCCTCTACACCATCCAGGTGCCGAAGGACAAGATCCGCGACGTGATCGGACCCGGCGGCAAGACCATCCGGTCGATCACCGAGGAGACCGGCTGCCAGATCGAGATCCAGGACGACGGCACCGTCATCGTGGCCTCGCCGGACGAGCCGGCGGCGAAGCGGGCGATCGAGATCATCGAGCGCCTGACCGAGACGCCGGAGGTCGGCAAGGTCTACACCGGCCCGGTCCGCCGCGTCGAGCCGTACGGCTGCTTCGTCGAGATCATGCCGGGCACCGACGGGCTCGTGCACATCAGCGAGCTCGCCCCCTACCGCGTGGCCGAAACCACGGACATCGCGAAGGAGGGCGACGAGATGACCGTCAAGGTGATCTCGATCGACGAGCAGGGCAAGGTGCGCCTGTCGCGCAAGGCGGTCATCATGGAGGCGCCCGACTACGACCCGGCCCAGTACGAAGGCATGGGCGAGGCGGCGCCGTCCGGTGGATCGGGTGACGGCGCCCGGGGCGATCGCGGCGATCGCGGTGGCCGGGGCCGTGGCGGAGACCGCGACCGGGGTGGCCGCGGACGTGGCGGCGACCGAGGCGGACGCGGCGGACGCGACCGCCGCTGATCGGCTCGCCCGAACCGGCGGGAAACCAGGGCGCCGCTCCTTCAGGGGACGGCGCCTTTTTCTTTTCAGGGCGACCCCTGCTACCCGGCGCATTTGCTTGACATCTATAAATACCTAAACTATCGTGCCTCGTCATCCGAGATTCTCGAGGGGTCCATGGGATCGACAGACGAGACAGCGGCGAGGCCGGTGGGTCTCCCGAGGCCCGGCAAGGAGCTCTTCGGGCCGCCCGGAGCGGACGTGCTCGGCAGCCCGACGGTCGTACTGTTCCTGGCGGCGCTCGCCCTGTGCATCACCGGCCCGGTGGGCTACTTCACCGGCGCGCTGGGCCCGGCCGCGGTCTTCGCGGTCGATTCGCTGGGCCTCTACCTCGGCTTCACGGTGCTGCACGACGCGGTGCACGGTGTGGCCCACAGGCGGCGGTGGGCCGGCCGGCTGCTCGGCACGGTCACCGGCTTCCTCCTCACCTTCACCTATCCGTTCTTCCGGGGCGTCCACCTGCGCCACCACGCCCACGCCAACGACCACGAGCACGATCCCGACGCCGTGACCGCCGGGCTCTCTCCGCGGCTCGCACCCTTCCTCGGCGGCATGGCGGTCTACCTGAGCTACCACGTCAACTTCTTCCGGCGAAAGCTCTGGCGGACGCGGGCCGAGCTCGTCGAGGCCGTCGTCTGCGACGCCTTCTACGTGGGCACTCTGGTCGCCGCCATCGCGGGCGGCTGGCTGCCGCAGCTACTGGTGGTCTGGGTGGGGCCGCTCCTCCTCACCCTGCACTTCCTGGTCTACACGTTCGATTACCTGCCCCACTATCCGCACGACAGCACGGAGCGGCTCTACAGTGCCCGCGCCTATGGCGGTCCCCTGGCGGCGATCATCCACCTCAACCAGAACTTCCACCTGATCCATCACCTCTGGCCGCGGGTTCCCTGGTTCCGCTACCGGCGGGTCTACCTCGAGACCCGGCCGGCCCTGGCGGCACGCGGCTGCCGCGTCTCCTTCCAGGTGAGTCCGCTACCGGCCGAGGTCACGGATCGCCAGGTCGGCGGCGATCTCGCCGGAGAGGCCCGAGAGGGCGATGCTGCCCGGCCAGATCGTGGTCTGGCCGCAGGTGTCGAGGCACGCCGTCACTCCACGGCCGTCGTCACCGGCGCCAGCGGCCGAGCCGTCGCGGAGGTGTCCGGCAGCCGTCGCTCCACGTAATCGCGCAGCGACAGGGCGTAGCTCCAGTTGGCGATCAGCGTCCGCATCGTGCGGCCGAACTGTAGCGGCCGGCGCAGCGCATAGACGAAGGATGCGGCGAAATAGAAGCAGCGCCGGGGACCACCCCGCAGCACGCCGTGGAACACCAGGCCGCGAGCGATCGACCACCACTCGCGGACGTCGAAGGCGTAGTTGGGCGGCGGTCCCAGGTGGCGCAGCTTGTTGACCAAGCGCAGGTAGATGTTGCGGTCGTCGAGCAGCCGCCGGTGCAGGTCGGCCGTGCCGTCGAAGAGCTGGCCACGGGTCATGCGCAACGGCACGATGTTGGTCGACAGGCCGGCGTTGATCAACGTCTGATCGTCCAGCTCCTCGGACACCAGGCGGCCCTCTTTCCGGAGGCGCTCGTAGAGTGGCGTACGCGGTGGCGCCATCAGCATTCCCACCATGGCGAGGATGACGCCGGCGTCGACGATGAAGTCGAGCTGACGATCGAAGATGGTGGTGTCGTCCGCGTCGAATCCCACGATGAAGCCGCCGAAGACGTCGATGCCGTACGAATAGATCGTGCGAATCGACGTGAGCTGGTCCTGCCGCAGGTTCTGGACCTTGCGGGTTTCGGCCAGCGCGGCCTCGTCCGGGCTCTCGATGCCGATGAAGAGCCAGGCGAAGCTCGCGCCGCGCATCAGCTCCAGCAGCTCGGGCCGGCCGGCGACGTTGATCGACGCCTCCGCCCCGAAGACGAAGCGGTAGCGGTGGCGTTTCTGGTACTCGATCAGGAACTCGAGGAGCTTGCGGCACTCGGCCGGGTGACCGATCAGGTTGTCGTCGACGAAGACCACGTTCTTGACGCCGCGGGCGCGCAGCTCGTCGAGCTCGGCTTCGACCTGCGACAGGCTCTTGAGGCGCGGCTTGCGTCCGAACATGACGATGATGTCGCAGAACTCGCAACGGAAGGGGCAACCGCGGGAGAACTGGATCGACCCGGCGAGATAGCGGTCCCATCGGATCAGATCGTGCCGCGGCGTGGGCGACAGGGAGAGCGGAACCTCTTCGTCCTCGGTGTAGAGCGCCCGTGCACGCCCGGCGGCGAAGTCTTCACAGAAGCGCGGCCACTTCCGCTCGGCCTCGCCGGCGACCACGGTGTCCGCGAGACCTTCATACCGCTCGGGGCAGAGGGTGGCGAAGCTGCCGCCCGCGACGACGTACCGGCCCCGCCGTCTGAACTCGCGGAGGATCTCGACCTGCCGATGGTGCTGTACGGACATGCCCCCCACCGCCACGAGGTCCGCCTCGGCGTCGAAATCGATCGGTTCGACGTTCTCGTCCACCAGGCGCACCTCCCACTCGGACGGCGTGAGGGCGGCGAGTGTCGCAAGGCCGATCGGAGGGTTCACCGCCCGTCGGGACGTGATGACATGGCGGAAGACCCAAGAGAAGGTCCAGAAGCCGTCGGGAAGCCGGGGATTGACCAGGAGGAGACGCATGGGACCTCCACGCTACGCCGTCGATGAAGAAGGATCGCGATTGCGAGAAAAAGCGTAGCAGAAACTCCCGATAGGCACAAGCGGCGCGGTTCCACCCGCTGCTGACCGGCTCGCCCGCACCGACGGAAACCAGGGCGACGCTCCTCCGGGGGCGGCGCCTTTTTCTTTTCAGGGTTTAGTGAAGGTCAGCGGGCGGGATCGGGCACTCCCGAGTGAGGAAGATTCTCTTGCACTTCGTTCTCTTCTACGAAGCTCACCGACGGTCGATCGTCGATCGCAGGGTCGGGGGAGTCGTTTGATCGAGTAGGAGGCGCGATGCGAAAAGTGATCGAGGCAATCGGTTTTCTCCCGTTCGCGGTCCTCTTCGTGGGCTGCGCGTGCTGGCCGTGTCACCACGCCCGGCCGAAGCCCGGGCCGATGCCGCCGGATCCCGAGCATCCGGTGGTCACCGCGGTGGGAGTGGAGGACGCGGTCGAGGCCGCCCTCCTCGAGCAGGAGACCGGGCTCCGGCCCATCAAGCTCGTCGACGGGATCCTCTACTACGTGCCCGACCCCGAGGTCACTGTCCGCCTCGCGGACTTGGGCTACCAGCCGAGCGAGGTCGACGGGGCCCGGGTCTACGAACGGTTGATGGTGGCGACCGGGGGTAGCGAGGAGGAGCTGCGGGAAGCGGAGGTGACGGTGCTGCTCCGAGAGAAGAACCATCGGGTGGTCCACGGCACCATCCAGCAACTCCGCGTGCTGGCCCGGCTCGGGGTCCGACTCGAGCCGGCGCGACGGGAACCCCGCCCACGCCAGGTCCGCGTGCGGGTCGGCTCGCTCGACCAGGTGCGCGTGGTCGCCGAGTCCGGCGTTGACGTCTACTCGGCGGGCCCGGTCGACGCCGACCCGGAAACGGAGTACACGAGTCAGGATGAATTCCGGGTCGACTACGTCGTCTACGGGGGCGCTTTCGACGATGCCATCGAGCGGCTGCGCGAGCAGGGAATCGATGTCGAAATCCTTCCAGATCCACCGGAGGTGGAGCGATGAAACAGCGTCTCGAGCTCGTTCTCACGGCTCTGGCTGTGGCCGCGATGTTCCTGCCGATGCCCGCGGCCGGAGCGATCGACTTCTCCAACTTCCACACGCCGAGCCAGGTCGACGCCGAGCTGGTGGCCCTGGCGGCGGCCCACCCCTCGGTCGCCGCGATCCATACCATCGGAACCTCGGTGGAAGGACGCCCGATCCATGCGATCAAGATCTCGGACAACGTGGCGACCGACGAGGCCGACGAGGGGGACGTGGTCTTCGTCGCTCTCCACCACGCGCGCGAGTGGATGGCCGCCGAGATGGGGCTCTACCTCGCCGAGTACCTGGTCACCCAGCTCTCCAGCGATCCGATCCTCTCGAGCTGCATGGGCAACCTCGAGGTCTGGGTAATTCCGGTGATCAATCCGGACGGCTACGCCTACACCGCCGCCCCGGGAGGGTACAGGTACTGGCGCAAGAACCGAAGGAACAACGGCGACGGCACGACCGGTGTCGACCTGAACCGCAACTACCCCTACCACTGGGGCGGGGGACCGGGGACCGGAAGCCCGGGATCCGGCAATAGCTGGGAGGACACCTACTGGGGGCCGGCGGCGTTCAGCGAGCCGGAGACCGTCGCCTTGCGCGACTTCGTCAAAGGCCTCGATCATCCGCGAGCGCTGCTCAGCTACCACAGCTTCAGCGAGCTCTTCCTCCGCCCCTGGTCCTACACCAACGCGGATCCCCCGGGCGAGCCGACCCTCGCCTATCTGGCACAGAACAGCATCGCCCGGATCGCGGCGGTTCACGGGCACACGTACCAGGAGACGATCTGGTACAACGCCTACGGCGAGACGACCGACTACTTCTGGAACGACGACCGTCTGGCGGGCTTCACCCCGGAGCTGCGTCCGTCGGGCCCGCAGACCCTGGAGAGCTTCGCGCCCCCTCCGTCCGAGATCGTGCCGACGCTGGAGGAGAACCTGCCCGCGGCGCTG
>CAZLLV010000385.1:0-3013 GCA_964560325.1 uncultured Thermoanaerobaculia bacterium
GAGGGTGGGCTGCGGATTGTCGGGCGGGTCGACGCGCAGGTGAAGGTCCGCGGCTTCCGGGTCGAGCCGGGGGAGGTCGAGGCGGCGCTGGGGGCGGTCGAGGGCGTGGCCGAGGCGGTGGTGGTGGTGCGGCGCGGCACCCGGACCGAGACGGGAGGCTCGGCGGAGCTGGTCGGGTTCGTGGTGCTCGCGGACCGGGCTCTCACGGGGACGGAGATCCGACGCCGGCTCGGCGAGAGATTGCCGGGATTCCTCGTGCCGGGCCGGGTGGTCGCCCTCCCGGCGCTGCCCCGGACGGTGACGGGGAAGGTCGATCGTCGGGCGCTCTCTGCGCAGGCGGAGTTGGGCGAGGAGGCGGTCGCGATCCCGGGGGAGGCACCGCGGACGCCGCTCGAGGGGGAGGTGGCGGCGATCTGGCGCGAGGTGCTGGGGGCCCCGACCGTCGGGCGCGACGATCGCTTCACCGAGGTCGGCGGACACTCGCTCCACGCGATGCGGGTGGTCTCGCGCGTGCGCGAGCGTCTCGACGTGGAGCTGCCGCTCGCGGCCCTGTTCGAGCGGCCGACGGTGGCGGGGCTGGCGCGGGCGATCGACGAGGCGCGCGCCGCGACCGCGGGAGCCGCCGGCGAGCCGGCGATCCCGCTGGAGCGACGCTCCGGCCGCGGCACCGCCCCCGCCTCGTTCGGGCAGGAGCGGCTCTGGTTCCTCGACCGGCTCGACCCGGGCGGCTCCGCGTACAACCTGCCGGTCGCGGTACGCCTCCGGGGAGCGCTCGATCTGCCGGCGCTCGCCGGATCGCTCCGCCGCCTGGTGGCGCGGCACGAGGCGTTGCGGACCACCTTCGCGGAGGTGGCCGGCCGGCCGGTGCAGCGGATCGCTCCCGCGCCGGACGTCGCCGGCTCTGGTGCCCCGGCGCTGCCGGTCGTCGACCTCTCCGGCCTGCCGGCGGCGCGTCGCCCGGTGGAGGCGCAGCGGTGGCTGGAGCGCGAGGCGACCCGGCCGTTCGACCTCGCGCTGGGGCCGCTGGTTCGTGCCGCCTGCTTCCGCGCTTCGCTCGACGAGCATCGGCTCCTCCTCACCCTCCACCACGCCGTGTCGGACGAAGTGTCGCTGGCGGTCCTGGTCGGGGAGCTCGCTGCGGGCTACCGGCGCCGGCCGCTGCCGCCGCTCCCGATCCAGTACGCCGACTGGGCCGAGTGGCAGCGCCGCTGGGCCGTCTCGCCCGCCTTCGCGCGCGGCCTCGCCCACTGGCGAAAGACCCTCGCCGGCGCGCCGGAGACGGTCGCGCTCCCGACCGACCGGCCGCGGGCGGCCGTGCGGGGTACCGATCACGCGAGCGCCGGCGGCCGCGTGCCGGTGCGGCTGAGTCCGGCGGTGGCCGAGCGGCTGCGGCGGCTCGCGGCGGAGCGCCGCACCACGCCGTTCGTCGTGCTGCTCGCCGCGACCCAGGCCTGGCTCCGCCGCTTCGGCGCCGGCGACGACGTGGTGGTCGGTACGCCGGTCGCGAACCGCACGCACGCCGCGACCGAGGGGCTGATCGGGTTCTTCGTCAACACGGTCGCCGTCCGGACGCGGATCGCCGGCGACGTGCCGTTCGGCGACCTGCTCGACCGCGTGCGCCGCGACGCCCTCGACGCCCTCGCCCACCAGGGGGTGCCGTTCGAGCGGGTGGTCGAGGCGGTGGCGCCGGGCCGGAGCCTCGCCCACGCGCCGCTCGTCCAGGCGATGCTCGCGGTCCACACCACACCGCTGCCGGCGCTCGACCTCGGTGGCCTGGCGCTCGAGCCGCTCCCGGTCGCCGGTGCCGGCGCCAAGCTCGACCTGCTCCTGGAGCTGACCGACGGCGCCGCCGCCGGGGCCGGAGACGGCCGGGCGATCGAGGGCTCGATCGAGTACGCGGCCGATCGGTTCGACCGCGCCACCGCCGACCGCCTGGCCCGCGCCTTCGAGCGCCGCGCCACCGGCATCGCGGACGACCCGGAGCGCCGGCTCTCGGAGCTTCCGCTCCTGTCGGCGGCGGAGCACCGCCGGCTGGCGCGCGAGTGGAGCGGCCCCGCGCGGCGCTACGACGAGCCGACGCCGCTCCACGCCGCCTTCGCCCAGTGGGCGGCGGAGCGGCCGGACGCGGTGGCGGTGGCGAGCGGCGGCCGGGCGCTCTCGTACGGCGAGCTCCGCCGCCGGGCCGCGGCGCTCGCCGAGCGCCTGCGCACGGCCGGCGTCGGCCTCGAGTCGCGGGTCGTGCTTCTCGCCGACCGCACCGTCGAGATGGTGGTCGGCGTTCTCGGCATCCTGGAGGCGGGGGGCGCGTACGTGCCGGTCGATCCGCGCTACCCGGCGACGCGGCGCGAGCTGGTGCTCGCCGACTCCGGCGCGCGGGTGGCGGTCGTCGAGCATAGCGCCGAGGTTCCGGCCGGCGCGGTGGCGGTGCGGATCCCGGACCGGCCGGTGAGCGCCGGCCCCTTCCCGCCGCCGGCCGGACCGCTGCCGGCCGACGCCCTCGCCTACACGATCTACACCTCGGGCTCGACCGGCCGGCCGAAGGGGGTGGCGGTGAGCCATCGGGCGGCGGCGCGGCTCTTCCTCGCCGCCGCGGACGCCTTCGCGGCGGCCGGCGCCGAGGGTGCTTTCGGCGCGGACGCGGTCTGGAGCCTCTTCCACTCGCCGGCGTTCGCCTTCTCGGTCTGGGAGCTCTGGGGGGCGCTCGCCCACGGCGGCCGGCTCGAGGTCGTGCCGTACCCGGTCACGCGAGAGCCGGCCGCGTTCGCGGAGCTGCTGGCGGCGCGGCGGATCACCGACCTCAGCCAGACCCCTTCGGCCTTCCGCGCGCTCGCCGAGGCGCTCGACGGGCGCGGCGGCGCGTCGGGCCTGCCGGCGCTCCGGCGGATCGTCTTCGGCGGCGAGCGCCTCGACCCGCTCGCCCTCGACGGCTGGCTCGCCGGCGATCTCGCGCGCCCGCGCGCGTTCAACCTCTCCGGCATCACCGAGACGACGGTCCACGTCACCTTCCGCGAGA
>CAZLLV010000386.1:0-6990 GCA_964560325.1 uncultured Thermoanaerobaculia bacterium
GACGCTGGTGCGCTCGATCAGCCGCTCGGTCGCCTGGTGGATGCGGTTGTAGTTCTCGAAGAGCTGGCCGCCGGTCTCGGCCGCCATGTAGTGGAGGGCATCGGCGTCGAAGCCCCGTTCGCCGAACGGGTCGGGGATGCCGCCGACGTCGACCGCGTGGAGGGTCCAGCCGGCGCGCCGCAACGACTCGAACATGTTCTCGACGTAGCGCAGCACCAGGGCGCGCTGGCCGGAGGCGAAGTTGTTGATGATGCCGGAGGCGAACCCCTCGGAGAAGTAGAGCATGTGCTTCTGGCCCGGCACGTCGCGCAGCAGGGTCGCGAGCCGGCCCATCTCCTCGGTGAGCGTCTTGACCGTGCTCGACACCCCTTCGGCCGCCAGCGAGCGGCCGATGTCGAAGGGGTCGGTGAAGGAGGCGCTGCTCACCACCGCGTCGCGCCCCACGTCGCCGTCGTCGAAGCTGGCGTCGTCCAGCAAGCCCGAGGTGCCGAAGGTGGCGGAGCGGGAGGCGTCGGTCTCCGGATCGGCGCCGCCGAGGAGCGCGACGGCGGCGGCGGCGCCGAAGCGCTCGTTGAGCTCGGCGGCCCGGGTTCGCGGCGCCGGGCCGGTCGTCCGGGAACCTTCGTCGGCGGCCTGGCGGGTCCCGTCGGGAGGCGGACCGCCGGTCAGGCCCTGCATGCGCGCGAGGCGAACGAAGGCGGCCTGGGCGTCCGCCTGGCGCAGATCGATCAGGGCGTGCACCAGGTCGAGCGCCGCGGCGACCTCCTCGCGGTCGCGGGTGAAGCCGAGAACCAGGTTCGCGCCGGAACCGGTCAGGTACGCGACGGCGACGCGGTCGGACGGGTGGAGCTGGCGGGCGAGCATCTCGCGGCTGCCGAGGAGCGAGCGCTCCAGGTGGTGGCGCCGGGAGAAGAGGAAGTCGAACATCAGGAGGATCCGGCGGCCCTCGGGCACCGGCTCCGGCGCGAGCGCTTCGCCGGGCCCGCCGGAGCCGGAGCGCGTCACCCCCTCGGAGAGGTCGATCACCCGGAAGGCGACGATCTCGCGGGGCTCGCCTCCGTCGTAGACGTCGAAGTCGGCGGCCGTCAGGCCGCGCACCGGTTCGCCGCGCCGGAGGACCTGGACCGGGATCTCGATCTCGGTGATCGAGATCTCCTCGCCGAAACGCTCCTGCGCCGCCACCGGGCCGCCGGCCGCCGGCGCCTGCGCGTGCACGGCCGGGAGGGCGACCGGGACGACCGCAGTCCCGACGGCGAGAAGGAGGGCCAGGGTCGCGAGCGGGAGGGGAGGTCTCGGCTTCGATCGCATGTTCAAGGCTCCCTAGGGAAGCGATGGATGGAAAGCGCGCACGTTCATTGTGTCACGTCCCGGACCGCCACCTCGGTGGTCGACAGGGTGAGGCGGTCCGATCCGGGATGCCGCACCAGGCTTCGCAGGCGGTACTCCCCCGGGGGCAAGGAGAGGTCGCCGGCGATCCTCAGCCCGGCCTCGGCGAGCCGCGCGCCCACCTTCTCGCGGTCGAGCACGATCCGTCTCATCCAGAGATCCTGGACGCCGCCGCGGCCGTCGATGGCGTAGAGCTGGATCTGCACCTCATCGGTGGCTCCGCCCGCCTTCCGGAAGAGCTCCGGAGGGAGCTCCACGAGGACGCGGAGCACCATCAGGCCGTCCGAGGAAGCCGCGCCGTCCACCCCCTTAGTTTCGACCACGAGACCGACCGGGAAGCCCTCGATCTCGTCTTCACCCAGGATGAGGTCGACTGCGTCGAGCTGCCGCTCGAGCGGCGAGCGCTCGGCGGCGGGACGGGGCGCGTGGTACCCGGTCCGGTGGTGGAGGCGGGCGTCCGAGGGCCCGTCCTTCAGGCGTACCTCCAGGCGACGCAGGCCGCCGTCCGCCGGCAGGTCGGCGGGCGGGCGAATGGTCAGGGTGTAGGTGACGCTGGTCTTGAGCAACAACCGCTCGGCGGCGTCCGAGATCCGGTTGTAGTTGGCGAACAGGTGGCCGCCGGTGCCATCTGCCATGGTGAAAAGCGCGTGGGCGTTCGACGCACCACCGTCGTCCTCCTCTCCCTCGCCACCGGCGAAGGGGCTCTCGATTCCCTCCGCGTCGACAACGTGCAAGGTCCAGCTCGCTCGCCGGAGTGATTCGAACATCCTCTGGAGGTAGCGCAGGATCAGGGGGCGTAGCGGTGCGTCGAGGCGTTGGATCTGGGACGAGCTGACACCCTGTGTCAGGAGCAGCACGTGCTTCTGCCCCTGGATGCCGCGCAAGAGAGTCACGATCTCGGAGATCTGCTCGGTCTGGGCCCGGAGGAGACTCGCCTCTTCCGCCGCGATGACGTCCTGCCCGAGGGCGAAGGGATCGAGGTTGATGATGCGGCTCGCCACGTCGTCGAGCGGGCCGTCACCGTCCCCGACGCCACCCACAGGGCGCGGCAACCCGCCCACGGTGGCTCCCCAGCCATCGGCGGGAAGGGCCGTGACGCCACCGACCACGGAAACCGCGACCGCACGGCCGAATCGTTCGCTCAGGGAGCCGATGCGGGTGGCTTGCCGGTCTCCGGCGCCCGCCACCTCCCACGCCATCTCCTCCAGATCGGGCATCGCATGGTGGTCGAGACCCTGGGCCCGGGCCAGCCAGCGCATGCCGGCCGCGATCTCTGCGTTTCTGCCGTCGAGTAGTGCCTGGATGAGGTCGAATGCTCGGTCGATCTCCTCGCGGTTGCCTGTGAAGCCGAGCAGAAGCCGCGCACCTCGGCGAGAGAGATAACCTACGGCGACGCGATCGTCCGGGCCAAGCTGTCCGACGAGCCGCTCGCGGCCTCCGTGGAGCCCGCGCTCGAGCCGCTGGGAGCTCGTGAGGAGGAGATCGAAGAGGTAGAGGACGTTTCGCGGCTCGGCCGTCTCTGCTCCGCCGGCGGTGGTGGCCCCTCCGTCACCGATCGCGGCTTCGGTGTCCAGGACTCGAAAGCCGATCACTTTCGCCGGCTCGCCGTCGTCGAACACCTCGAAGTCGTCGGCGGTCAGGCCCCGCACCGGCTCGCCGTCCCGGAGCACCCGGACCGGGATCTCCACCTCGGTGATCGAGATCGCCTCGCCGAACGGCCGGGCGCTCGCCGGGCCGGTGGCGGTCGCGGCGATCAGGATCAGGATCAGGAGCGCCCGGGCGCGGGGTGAAGGGGATCGAGGGGTCGGTCGCATGGTCGGTCGCTCCTTCGTCGGACGATTCGAGAGATCGATCAGCGGGAGGGCCCGGCGTCCCGCACGGTCAGGTCGGTGGTGGTCAGGGTGAGCCGATCCGACCGTGGGTGGCGCACCAGGGCGCGGAGCCGGTGCTTCCCCGGCGGCACGGAGAGCTCGGCGGAGACCGTCAGCCCCGCTTCGACGAGGCGCGGGCCGACCTTCTCGCGGTCGAGGACGATCCGGCGCATCCAGACGTCCTGCACTCCGCCTTCCGGGTCGACCGCGTAGAGCTGCACCTGGAGCTCGGCGTTCGGACCGTCCTCGTCCGCGAAGAGGGCACCCGGAACGTCGATCTGCACCTCGATCGGCGCCAGGCCGCCTTCCTCCGGGCTCGCCTCGACCCGCAGGCCGATGGGGATCTCCTCGATCTCCCGCTCGCCGAGCAGCAGGTCGATCGTGTCGAGCTGGCGCTCGAGCGGCGAACGCTCGGCGATCGGCTTCGGGGCGTAGTAGCCGGTCCGGTGGTAAAGCCGAGTGCCCCAGGGGCGGTCCTTCAGGCGGACCTCGATCCGGCGCAGGCGACCGTCGGCCGGGATGTCGGCGGGCGGCCGGATGGTGAGGACGTAGGTGACGCTGATCTTGAGCAGCAGGCGCTCGGTCGCGTCGGGAAGCCGGTTGTAGTTCGCCAACAGGTGTCCGCCGGTCTCGTTCGCGAGGTAGAAGAGGGTGCCGGTGTTGGAGAATCTCCAGTCGGCGAACGGCTCGGGGATGCCGCCGGTGTCGAAGGCGTGGAGCGTCCATCCGGTGCGGCGGAGGGACTCGAACATCCCGCGGAGGTAGCGCAGGACCAGGGGGCGCTCGGGCACCCCTATGCCGTAGAGCAGCTCGGAGGAGAAGCCGTGCGACAGGAGGAACATGTGCTTCTGACCGGGCACGTCGCGCAGCAGGGTGGCGATCTCGGCGATCTGGTCGGTTTGCGCCCTCACCCGGCTCGCCGCCTCGGCAGTCACCACCCCTCGGCCGAGAGCGAACGGGTTGGTCTCCGACGCGCGGGCGGCGATCGGATTCGACTGGGAATCGCCGTCGCCGAAGCCGCCCGGAGCACCCGCCACCCCGCCCAGGCTCGCTCCCCAGCCGTCCGCCGGAGCCGCTTCCACGCCGCCCATCATGGCGATCGCCGCCGCGGCTCCGAACCGCCGGCCGAGCGCCCCGGCGCGCGTTGGAGCGGCGGCATCGACGCGGGCCCGCGCTACATCGTCCACCGGATCGTCGTCGGCTGCCGGCACGAACCCCTGTGCCTGAGCGAGCCGGCGGAATCCCTCCGCGGCGTCCTTCCTCCGGCCGTCGGCCATCGCCTCGACCAGTTCGAGCGCGGTGCGGATCTCCTCGCGGTCGTTCGTGAATCCGAGGATCAGCCGTGCGCCGTTGCCGGAGAGATAGCCGACCGCCACACGGTCCTCCGGCCGGAGCTGGTCGACGATCCGGTCGCGGCCCCGGTAGAGCGCGCGCTCGACGTGGTGCGAGCGCGAGAAGAGGAAGTCGAAGAGGTAGAGGACGTGGCGTCCGTCGGTGCTCGGCGGCGCTGCCGGAGCGCCGGCGGGCGCCTCGTCCTCGGCACCCTCGATCACCTCCGGTGCCCCGACCTCGACGGTCCGGAAGGAGATCACGTCGGCCGGCTCGCCGTCGTCGAAGATCTCGAAGTCGTCGACCGTGAGACCGCGGACCGGCTCGCCCCGGTGGAGCACCTGTACCGGGACCTCGACCTCGGTGATCGCGATCGCCTCGCCGAACCGCTGGGCGGACGCGGGGTGGAGGAGGCACGGCACCGCCAGGGGCACCACCAGGACCGCCAAGAAGGCCGCCTTGCGAATTGTCATGAAAGCGAAGCCGTTGCATCGAGGGTGCCACCGGAGGATTTCGAGAGTTTCCAGCGATCGCGGGCGATCGCGAGCTTCGAATCGTCCGCACCGTCTCGCGGCGCCGTCCTCCGGAGAGGTCGTGCGGCTCCCGGGGCCGCCACCTCGGCCGCCTCGTGGTAGCGTTCGCGGCCCATGTTCGGACGATCCTTCGACCTCTTCACGATCTTCGGCTTCAAGATCCGCCTCGACCTGTCGTGGTTCGTGGTCGCGGTGCTCGTCACCTGGTCGCTCGCCGCCGGATACTTCCCGAGCGGCTACCCGGATCTATCGCGCGGGACCTACTGGGCGATGGGTGTGGCCGGTGCCTTCCTGCTCTTCGCCTCGGTGGTCGCCCACGAGCTCTCGCACGCGCTCACGGCACGGCGTTTCGGACTCGAGATGCGCGGCATCACCCTCTTCATCTTCGGCGGCGTGGCGGAGATGACCGACGAGCCGCCGAGCGCGAAGGCGGAGTTCTGGGTGGCGATCGCGGGCCCGATCGCGAGCCTGGGGGTCGCCGCGGCGTTCTTCGGCGTCCGGGTCGCGATGGATTGGCCGGTCGCGGTCGCCGCGGTGATCGGTTACCTCGCCACCATCAACGTCGTGCTGGCGGTGTTCAACCTGATCCCCGCGTTCCCGCTCGACGGCGGGCGCATCCTGCGCTCGGCGCTCTGGCACTGGCGGGGCGACCTGCGCTGGGCGACGAAGATCACCTCGGCCATCGGCTCCGGCTTCGGGACGCTGTTGATCGTCCTCGGCGTGGTGATGCTGGTGACCGGAGGCGCCGACGCGTTCGTCAGCGCGATGTGGATGGCGCTGATCGGGCTCTTCCTCCGGGGAGCGGCGCAGAGCTCCTACCAGCAGCTCCTCCTGCGGCGGACGCTCGAGGGGGAGCCGGTCTCGCGCTTCATGCAGACCGAGCCGGTGGTCGTGCCGCGCCACGTGTCGGTCGAGGAGCTGGTGAACGACTACGTCTACCGCCACCACTTCAAGCTCTTCCCGGTGGTCGACGGCGACCGGCTGGTCGGCTGCGTCACGACCCGGCAGATCAAGGAGCTGCCGCGGGAGGAGTGGGGGAGGACGAGCGTCGGCGCGCTGGTCGAGGGCTGCTCGAAGGAGAACTCGATCGCGCCGGGCGCCGACGCCATGCAGGCGCTGTCGAGGATGAGCGGCGGCCGGGTGTCGCGCCTGATGGTCGTCGACGACGCCGGCCGCCTGGCCGGGATCCTGAGCCTGAAGGACCTGCTCGAGTTCCTCTCGCTCAAGATCGAGCTGGAGAGCTAGGAGCCGCCGCCGCCGCTGCTCTCCGCGTCGGCTTGCTCGGCCTCGGGGTGGTCCATGTACCACTGGACGGTCGAGAGATAGGCCTGGACGTCGGCGTGCTCGGGATCGATCGCGAGCGCCGATTCGTAGGCCGCCTTCGCCGCGGGATAGTCCTTCATCTTGTAGTGGATGGAGCCGAGCATGACGCGGGGGTCGAGCCACTCCGGCTCGGTGTCGATCGCCGACTCGAAGTTCTTGACCGCCTTCCGGTAGGTCTTGTCGAGCTTCTTCTCCTGGCGCGGGCTCCGGTCATCCTCCTTCAGGAGGCGCTGTAGGTCGCTCATGTACTGGAGCCCCATCTGGAAGAACTCGTTGGCGCGCGAGTCGTAGGCCGACTCGCGGTCGTGCGTCTTCATGTCGTTGAGCTTCTGGTTGTGCCACAGGCTGCCGGTCTGGGCGGCGGCCGGCGCGGTGGCCAGGACCGCGACCGCGAGGAGCACGGCGGCGAAGGCTGCGAAGGACGGAATCGACTTCATGGGCGACCTCCTCGGTTCGTAGTGGGCGCTTGACTTCTCTTGTCGACGTATACGAACAACATGCACGAGTTGTTCGTCGTCACGAGGAGTGACCGCCGCCGGTCGATCCAT
>CAZLLV010000387.1:0-2637 GCA_964560325.1 uncultured Thermoanaerobaculia bacterium
GGACCAGGAGCAGGTTGAAGACGACCAGGCGGAACCAGAGGCGCCCGGCGGCGCGGCGGGCACGCAGCGTCCACCGGCCGAGCCGGGAGGAGCGTTCCCCGGGCACCCCTAGCGCTCCCGGAAGCGGTAGCCGAGGCCGTAGACGGTCTCGATCGGGTCCGCGTCGGCGCCCTCCGGGTCGGCCTCCTCGAGCTTCCGGCGCAGCCGCTTGATGTGACTGTCGATCGTGCGGTCGGCGACGTAGGCGTCGTCCGGGTACGCCTCGGCGAGGAGCTGGTCGCGCGTCTTGACGTGGCCCGGGTGACGGGCGAGCGCGCGCAGCACCCGGAACTCGGTCACCGTCAGGTGGAGCGGCTCGCCTGCCCAACGCGCCTCGTGGCGGTCGGGGTCGAGGGTGAGGGGCCCGGCGGCGATCACCCGCTCCCGGGGGCCGGCCGGCGCCGCCCCGCGGGCGAGCGCGAGGCGCCGGAAGAGCACGCGCACGCGCGCCACCAGCTCGCGCACCGAGAACGGCTTGGTCAGGTAGTCGTCGGCGCCCAGCTCGAGGCCGAGCACCCGGTCGAACTCCTCGTCCTTGGAGGTCAGGAAGAGGATCGGCAGGGTCTCCGAGCGGGCGCGCAGGCGGCGGCAGAGGTCGAGCCCGTCGAGCCGCGGCATCAGGATGTCGAGGATCGCGACGTCCGGCAGCTCGCTCTCGAAGGCGTTCCATGCCTCCAGCCCGTCGGCGTAGGTCTCGACCCGGAAGCCGGCCCGCTCGAGCGCCAGGGCGACCGTCTCCCGGATGCTCGCCTCGTCGTCGACCAGCGCGACCCGGCCGCCGTTTCCGTTCTCCGTTCGGCTCTCCACGGCCGCGAATCTACACCGGGATGCGCGGCCGCCACGATCTCGCCACATTCCACCCCGGAATCGCCACGACGCGGCCCCGGCGGCACCGAACCGGGGCGGTCTCATGGGCTCAGGAAAGGAGACCCCCCATGACGACACGCCTTCAGCTCTTCGTTTCCCGGCCACTCACCCTCGCCATCCTCGCCGCTTCCCTCGCCGGCTCGGCGCCCGCCCTCGGGCAGGAAGCGCCGACTCCGGACACGGTGGAGACGCCTCGCCCCGACGGCTACGAAGCGCTCGGCCCGCCGGTACGGCTCGGCGACGTCGCGGCCGGGGCGCTGCTGCTCGCCACCGAGGCCGACGGCGTCTACCTGCCGGCCCCGGGTGTCGCGACCGAGGTGACCGTCCGGATCTCCGGCATCCTCGCCCGCACCGAGGTGCGCCAGCGCTTCCACAACCCGACCGACGCCTGGGTCGAAGGGATCTACGTCTTTCCGCTGCCGGAGGGCTCGGCGGTCGACCGGCTGCGCATGCGGGTGGGCGAGCGGGTGATCGAGGGTCGGATCCACGAGCGGGAAGAGGCGGCGGCGATCTACCAGGCCGCACGCACCGAGGGGCGCCGCGCGAGCCTGGTCGAGCAGGAGCGCCCGAACCTGTTCACCACCTCGGTGGCGAACCTCGGCCCCGACGAGGAGATGGAGGTGGCGATCGAGTACCAGGAGGAGCTGCGCTACGACGGCGGCGTCGTCTCGCTCCGCTTCCCGATGGTGGCGGCGCCGCGCTACGACCCGCTCGGCGCCGCCCCGCTGCCGGTCGTGCCGGTGGTGCTCGCGGCCTCCGCGCCGCCCAACCCGGTCCGCCTCGAGGTCGTTCTCGACGCCGGCTTTCCGGTCGATCGGATGGGGAGCGCGAGCCACGAGATCGACGTCGCCCGCGCCGGCCGGTCACCGGCCGGGGGCCATCCCGTCTACCGGGTCGAGATCGCGGACGCCCCGGTCTCCGCCGACCGCGACTTCGTCCTCGAATGGGCGCCGGCGGTCGGCCGCGAGCCGGGGGCGGCGCTCTTCACCGAAGAGCTCGACGGCGAGACCTACGCCCTCCTGATGCTGATGCCGCCGACCGTCCGGCGCTCGGCCGCCGAGGCGCCGCCGCGCGAGGCGATCTTCGTGATCGACACCTCCGGTTCGATGATGGGCGAGTCGATCGAGCAGGCGCGCTCGGCGCTTCGATTCGCCCTCGGCCGGCTGCGCCCGGACGACCACTTCAACGTGATCCGGTTCGATTCGGCGACCGCGGCGCTCTTCCCGGAGAGCCTGCCGGCGGGCGACCAGGCGCTCGCCGAGGCGCGGCGGTTCGTGGACGGCCTCCGGGCCGACGGCGGCACCGAGATGCTGCCCGCGCTCGAGCGGGCGCTCGACGGCCGTCCCGTCCCGGGGGCCGTCCGCCAGGTGATCTTCGTCACCGACGGCGCGGTCGGCAACGAAGCGCAGCTCCTCGCGCGCATCCGATCCCGTCTCGGCCCGAGTCGCCTCTTCACGGTCGGCATCGGCTCGGCGCCGAACGGCCACTTCATGCAGCGGGCGGCGGAGGAGGGGCGGGGAACCTTCACCTACATCGGCCGGACCGAGGACGTCGGCCCGCTGATGGAGGACCTGTTCGGCAAGCTCGAGAGCCCGGTCCTCACCGATCTCGAGCTCGACTGGGGCGTCCCCGGAGTCGAGGCCTGGCCGGAGCGGCTGCCCGACCTCTACGCCGGAGAGCCGGTGCTGGTCGCGGCGCGCCTGCCGGCGGGCGCCGTCGCCTCCGGCACCG
>CAZLLV010000388.1:0-8525 GCA_964560325.1 uncultured Thermoanaerobaculia bacterium
GGGGCGGGGCACCGGTGCCGTCTACGCCGACAGCCGCGCTCCCGGCAGCGCGTTCACCGGCCTCGACGTCGAGATCCTCCAGGCGCTCACGTCGCACGCCGCGCTCGCGCTCGCGGTGGCCGGCCTGTCGCGCGAGGTCGAGGGGATCGCCGGGGAGCTGCCGACGGCGGCCCGGCCGCGGGGCGAAGAGGCGCCGCCGGCGGTGAGCTGGGAGCGGCTCCTCGCCGCTCACGCGCGCTGATCGGCCCCGGCCGCCGAGTTAGACTCCTCCCCTGGTGTCCGCTCCCTCTCCAGGCGATTCCGACGCCACCCGCACCCACGCGGGCGGCGAGCTGCTGGCGCCCGGCGCCTCCGTCGGGGACCGCTATCGGATCGAGGAGCTGGTCGGCGTCGGGGGCATGGGCATGGTCTATCGCGCTCACGACGAGCGCCTCGACCTGCCGGTGGCGCTCAAGCTCCTCCGCCCGGAGGTCGCCGCCGGCGACCAGGCGGAGCGACGCTTCGTCCGCGAGCTGGTGCTCGCCCGCCAGGTCAGCCACCCGAACGTCGTCCGCATCCACGACCTCGGAGAGGACGGCGCCCTGCGCTTCCTCACCATGGACTTCGTCGAGGGGCGGTCGCTGCAGGAGATCCTGCGCGAGGACGGAGCGCTCGCCCCCGAGCGGGCGGTCGAGATCGCCCGCGAGATCGCCGGGGGCCTGGGCGCCGCGCACCGCGAGGGCGTCGTGCACCGCGACCTCAAGCCGGCGAACGTGCTGATCGGCGACGGCGGACGGGCGTTCGTCACCGACTTCGGCGTCGCCCGTTCGCTCACCGGCAGCGGGCTGACGCACTCCGGCGGCATCCTCGGCACCCTCTCGTACCTGTCGCCGGAGCAGGCGCGGGGCGAGGCGGTCGACGGCCGGAGCGACCTCTACGCCCTCGGCCTGCTGCTCTACGAGATGCTGACCGGCGAGCTGCCGTTCCGCGGCGAGACGGCGAACGAGCTGCTCGCGGAGCGCCTGACCGGTGAGCCCCGCACCCTCCGCGACGCCGGCGTCGCGGTGCCCGAAGCCCTGGAGTCGATCGTCGCCCGCTGCCTGGCGAGCGATCCCGACGACCGCTATCCGGACGCCGCGGCCCTGGTCGAAGATCTCGACGCGGTCGCCGGCGGCCGGTGGGGCGCGCTCCCCCGCCGGCGCCGCCGCCGGAAGGGATCCCGCCGCGGCTCGGGACGGCGTACCGCCCTCCTCGCGACCGCCGCCGTAGCCGTCGTGCTCCTCTCGCTCGCGGCGCTGCGCTGGTCGCCGCTGCCCTTCGGCGACCGCGCCGTGACGTCCGAGGTTCCCGCCGCCGGCGCGCCCCCACCGCTCCACGCCGTCGCGGTCCTGCCGCTGGCCGACGAGACCGGCCGTCCGGAGCTCGCCTGGGCACCGGGCGGGCTCGCGGAGCTGCTCTCCTCGGCGCTCGCCGAGAGCCCCGATCTGCGGGTGGTCGAGGGCGTGCGGGTGGCGGGTGCCGTCCAGGATCTCGCGATCGCCGTCGGCGAGCCGAGCGAGATCGAGGTGCGGCAGCTCTCCGAGCTGCTCGACGTCGACCGCCTGGTGGTCGGGACCCTGCGAGCCGATGGGGAGCGCCTGCGCGTCGGTGCGCGCCTGCTCGCGGCCGACGGTTCGCGGGACGCCGGCGGGAGCGTGCACGCCCAGGCGGCCGGCGGCGCCGAGCTCTCCGCCCTGGTCGAGGCGCTGGCCGGCGACCTGCGGGCCCGGCTCGGCGCGCCGCCGGTGGCGGCCCCGGCCGGCATCTCCAGCGCGTCGCCGGCGGCCCTCGCGGCGTTCTCGCGCGGCGTCCAGGCGCTCGTGCGGGGCGACTCGGTGGCGGCGGCGCCGGCGCTCGAGGAGGCGGTCGAGGCGGATCCGTCGTTCGGCGCCGCGTGGCTGCGGCTCGCCACCGCCTATCGCCTGCTCGGTTACGAGGAGCGCGCGCTCGAAGCGGCGGAGCGGGCCGCGCGCGAGCTGCCGCGCGCCGAAGGCCGCCTGGCGCTCGAGGCGCGGGCGCTCGCCGCCGCGCTCGCCGGCGAGCCGGAGCGCTCGCGCGAGATCCTGGCCGAGCTCGCCCAACGCTACCCGCACGACTCGTCGGCCCGCCTGGCCCTCGCCGAGAGCTACGGCGACGAGGGGCTCTTCCCGGAGGCGCGGGAGATCCTGGAGCCCCTGACCGCGCGCGAGCCGCACCATCCGCGCGCCTGGTTCCTGCTCGGCAAGTTCGCGATCCTGGCCGGCGACAGCCGGCGAGCGGCGGACGACTACCTGGTTCGCGCCCTGGTGGTGCAGAACCGCCTTGACAACGCCAAAGGGCGTGCCGACGTGCTCAACGCCATGGGGATCGCCCACCGCGACCTGGGAGAGATCGACCGGGCGCTCGAGCGGTACGAAGAGGCCGCGGCGTTGCGCCGCGAGATCGGCGACCGCCGCGGCTACGCCGCGACCCTGACCAACCTCGGCAACCTCCTCTTCGCCCACGGCGACTTCGACGCCGGCCGCGAGCGGCTGGAGGAGGCGATCGGCATCCTGCACGAGCTCGGCAGCCGGACGATGATCGCCAACCTCGAAAACGAGCTCGGGCTGCTGGAGGAGGAGCGGGGCCGCTACCAGGACGCCCTCGAGCACTTCCGGAGCGGCCTCCAGATGCGCCAGGAGCTGGGCGACCGCCGCGCCCTCGCCGAGAGCCTGAACAACGTCGGCTTCGCCTACTACCTGCTCGGCGACCTCGACAACGCCGCGGTCTACTGGCAGCGCGCCCACGACCTCTACGACGAGACCGGCAACCGCGAGGGGGTGGTGATCGCGACCCAGAGTCTCGGTCTCCTCGACCTGGCGCGCGGCGAGTGGCCGTCGGCGGTCGAGCGCTTCTCGGCCAGCCTGGAGACCAGCCGCGGGTTGCGCATCCCGCACGCCGAGGCGGTGGCCCGCGGGCACCTCGGCCGGGTGGCGCAGCTCCAGGGGCGCTACGGCGACGCGTTCGCGGCCTACGACCAGGCGCTCGCCGTCGTGACCGAGCTCGAGGACCCGCGCGGGCTCGCCGAGTTCACGCTCTTCGCCGCCGGCGCGCTCGCCGAGCTCGGACACCTCGAGGCCGCCGCCGAGCGTCTCGACGAAGCCGCCGGCTGGGTCGGCGAGGCGCCCAACCGCGAGCACGAGGCCGAGCTCGCCCGGCTGCGCGGCGAGGTCGCCCTCGGCCGGGGGAACGCCACGGAGGCACGGCGCCACTTCCGGGCGGCGCTCGAGAGCGCGGAGGGCTCCGGCGGCTTCCTGGCCGAGATGGCGGCCCGCCGTGGGCTCGCCCGCACCGACCTCGCCCGCGGCGAGCGCGCGGGCGCCGCCGCCGCCGCGCGCGAGCTGGCCGAGCTGGTCGAGGCGGCGCGGCGCACCGGGTTCGCGACCCTCTTCCTGGAAGCCTCCGTCGACCTCGCCGGGGCGCACCTGCGCTCGGGCGACCCGGCGGCGGCCGAGCGGGTGGCGCGGGACGCGTTGCGTGCCACCGCCGGCCGGGACGGGTACGCGGGCGCCTGGCGGCTCCACCTCGCGCTCGCCGAGGCCCACGAGACGCGCGGGCAGGCGGACGACGCGGCGCGCTCGTGGGCGATGGCGCGGAGCGAGATCGAGCGCGTACGCGAAGGCGTCAGCGGCGCCGAGCGGCAGGCGTTCACCGATCTACCGGAGGTGCGAAGAGTTGTCGAGCGAGCCGCGGCGGGATGACCCACAGGAGGTCGGCGGCGCCGACCTGGTCGAGGTGGTCGAGCGGGTGCGCAGCATCCACCGGGAGAACGAGCGCCTGTTCGAGCGATTGGTCGACGGCGAGCAGCGCTTCCGCTCGCTCGCCCGCGCGGTCTGGGAGGTGCAGGAGGAGGAGCGCCGGCGGGTGGCGCGGGAGCTCCACGACGGGCTCGGCCAGACCCTGACGGCGCTCAAGATCCGCCTGGAGCGCACCGGCGCCCGGGACGGGCTGCCGCCGGATCTCGCCGCCGAGCTCGCGGCCGGCGTCGAGCTGGCGGCGCGGGCGCTCGACGAGACCCGCCGGCTCGCCCATCTGCTGCGGCCGCAGGTGCTCGACGACCTCGGGCTCTTCCCGGCCCTCCGCTGGCTCGCCCGCACCCTCGGCGAGTGGACCGGCTTCCAGGTCGCCCTCGATCTCGTGGCGGAAACCGAGGGCGACGGCCGCCTCGACCCGGAGCTCGAGACCCTCGCCTTCCGGCTGGTGCAGGAGGGCCTCACCAACGCCATCAAGCACTCCGGTGCCGGCGGCGCCGCCGTGCGGGTGGAGCGCTCGGCCGGCCGGCTCCTCCTCGAGGTCGCCGACCGGGGCGGTGGCTTCGACGTCGGCGCGGCGCTGGAGGGTCCCGCGACCTCCGCCGGCTTCGGCCTGCGCGGCATGCGCGAGCGGGTCGAGCTGGCCGGCGGATCCTTCGCGATCCGCTCCGGGGCGCCGGGAGCGGGTGGCACGCGCCTGACCGCCGAGCTGCCGATCGGGCGCGAGCGGGAGGGGCCGTGACGATCCGGGTGATGGTGGCCGACGACCACACGATCGTTCGCGAAGGGCTGGTCAGCCTACTCGTCGAGAGCGGCGAGTGCGAGGTCGTCGCCCAGGCGTCGGACGGCGTGGAGGCGATCGAGCGGGCGCGCGAGACCGAGCCGGACGTGGCCGTGGTCGACCTCGGCATGCCGCGCCTCTCCGGGCTCGAGGTGGTGCGGCGCCTCCGCCACGACCTGCCGCGCACCCAGGTGCTCGTGCTCACCATGCACGAAGAGGAGGAGTACGTGGTGCAGGCAGTCCAGGCGGGAGCCGCCGGCTACCTGGTCAAGGACACCGCCGGCACCGAGCTGCTGGCGGCGGTTCGCGCCCTGCGCGCCGGCCAGGGCTACTTCGGACCCGGCCCCGCCAAGGCCCTGGCCGAGCGCTTCCGCCACCCCGAGCGCACGCCGGAAGACCCGTACGGCTCGCTGACGCCGCGCGAGCGCGAGGTCTTCCACCTGGTGGTGGAGGGACGCACCACCAAGGAGGTGGCCGGGGAGCTCGGCATCAGCGTCAAGACCGCCGAGAACCACCGCGCCCGCATGATGGACAAGCTGGCGGTGCACAACGCCGCCGAGCTGGTCCTCTACGCCACCCGCAAGGGCCTCGTTTCCTAGCCTCCGCGCCCCGGTCGACCGTCCGGAGCGAAGCGATCTTCGCACCGGATGACACGAATCCTCTTATTTTCGCACTACAGGTATAATGGCATTCGCGCGGCCCTTGGAGCCCCCTGGCTCGGTGGCCGCTCGCTCCGCTGCCATGGAGGGAGAGGGATGAGACGGAAGACCGAAGACGAACGCCGTGTGCCGGGGCGGGGCGCCGCGTACGCGGTGGCGCTCCTGCTCGTGATCGGCGCTCCCGCGATCGCCACCGCCTCCGATGCGCGCCCGGTTCATCTCGGCCCGGCCGAGCGGGTGGCGTCGGAGATCGAGAGTCTCTGGAGCTCGTTCGTCGACGCGTGGAAGGGCCTGGGCGGGTTGCTCCTGGCCGAAGCCACCGAGGCCGCCGAGGCCACCGAGGCCGAAGGCGAGACGGAGCCCGACGCGACGACCACGATCGATCCGACGTGCGTGGCGGGATGCCCCGAGCGCAACGTCGAGCTCGATCCCGACGGCTGAGGAGGCGATCGTGCGTGATCAGTCGAAGAAGCGGGCCGTGACGAAGCCCAAGAACCGGGCGGCCTCGGCCGAGCACGACACCGGGGGGGGGGTCGCGGGCGCGATCGCGCGGGCGCTGGGGGTCGGGGTCCTCGCGGCCGCGGCCGCGGCGGCGCTCGCCGAGCTCCTCGCCCTGCCCGACCCCCCGGCCCGCCGGCGGGCGATCGCCGCCGATCCCGGCCGCTTCCGCAACCCGGCTCTGGGCGAGCTCCTGCTCGACCGGGCGCGGGTGACGGTCCACGACTCGCCCACCGAGGCACTGGAGCTCGCCGGTCTCGCGGAGGCGGTGGCGTCGCGGCTCGCGGGCGGCCCCTACGGTCCCGACTTCTGCCGCGACCGGCTGGCCGAGGCCCGGGCGCACCGGGCGAACGCCCTGCGGGCCCAGGGTGACCTGCGCGCCGCCCGGACGCTGCTCGCCGAGGCGGAGCGCCTGGCCGCCTGCTCGGCCGACCCCTTCCTGCGCGCCGAGGTGGCGAGCTTCGCCGCCTCGCTCGCTCGGGACCAGCGGCGCTGGGACGAGGCGTGCGCGTACCTCGACGAGGCCGAGAGGCTGTTCGTCGCCGTCGACGCCAGCTTCGAGATGATCGCCCGCGTGCGACTGAAGCGGGCGAGCGTCCGGATGAACGACGGCGCGCCCCGCGAGGCGGCCGCCATCGCCCGCGGTGTCCTCGACGAGCTCGAGCGCACGGGCGGCCCGTCCGGGAAGGCGGGCGAGCAGCTCCGTTTCGTCGCCCGGCACAACCTCGTCAGCTACCTGTGCGAAGCGGGCGATCACCGCGCGGCGCGCGACCAGATGGAGCGGATCGGTCCGACCCTGGACGAGCATCGGGAGCGCTCGTTCCGGCTGCGCGCCCGCTGGCTGCGGGGCAAGATCGCCCACGGCCTGGGCGAGCTCGACGTGGCCGAGCGTGAGCTCGGCGCCGCCCGCGACGGCTTCCTGGCGGCGGGCCTGGGGCTGGACGCGGCGATCGTCGCGCTCGACCTGGCGGTCCTCTTCGCCGGCCAGGGTCGCGACCGCGCGGTGCGCCGGATCGCGGCCTGGACCACCCGGCTGTTCGAGGCGCGCGACGTCCACCCGGATGCGCTCGCCGCGCTCGGCCTCTTCCGCCGGGCGGCTCTGCGCGAGGCGCTCGGCGCCGGCGAGATCCGGCGGCTGGTGCGCTACCTCCAGTCGGTCCGCACCGGCCCGCCAGTCCGCTTCGAAGCAGCGTCCTGACCGCCCGTCGCCCGCTCCCGCCGCCGCCCTGAGGGATCTCCCCCGGCCGGATTGAAGGAATGCCCGGATTCCCCGTGCGCCTCCGGTCCGCCATCCTGTGAAGCGTCGACGAATCGATTCCCCTGGTTCGCCAGGGGGTCGGGCGGGCTCGGTTCTCCCCCGAGTCCGGGCCCGCCCGGTTCTTTTTCAGAGCTTCTTCGGGGGGACTACCAGGTCACGTAATCGAGCCCGGCCTGGAGGCTTCGGCGGCCGTTGCCGGGGGAGAGGATCGGCCGGTCCCAGTGCAGGCGGAGCCAGGCCGAGAAGACCGAGCGGAACATGTCGAGCCGCGCCCGCACGCCGTCGGCCAGCCCGCGCTTCTTCTCCTTGACCAGGTGCTTCAGGTCGTGGAGCACGGTGATCTCGAGCGGCAGCTCCTGCCGGCGGCACGAGTAGTTGAGCGCCGTCTCGACCGCGAAGCCTTCGACGTAGCGCTCCGGCAGCGCGTCGAACACCCGCCGCTCGAGGCACCGGATGCCAGAGAGGAGCGGGCCGAACCGGGAGTGGAAGAAGTCGACCAGCCAGCCGCGGTGGCGGATGCCGACGTTCATCGACGCCCGGCCGGTGACCACCGGGTCGATGAGCTGGCCGAGCAGGTACTCCGACAGGTTCATGATGTCGCCGTCCACGAACACCAGGACCGGAGCCGTGGTGAGCGCGGCCCCGATGGCGAGCGCCATCCCCTTGCCGTGGTTCTTGTGCAGGTGGACGGTTCGCGCTCCGAGGGCGCGGGCGATCGCCACCGTGTCGTCGGTCGAGCCGTCGGAGACCACCAGGATCTCGTCGACTCGCCCCGTCTCCTTGAGCACCGACAGCACGTCGGCGAGGGTCTCCTGCTCGTTGTAGGCCGGGACGATGGCCGCGACTCGGGGCGTCGCGAACCCGGCCGCGCCGGGGTCGGAATCGGTGGACACCTGCCGGCTGTCGGGGTTCACGCCATGGTCTCCGGGGCGGGGAGGGAAACGCAGGCTCGGCTCGGGATCGGCGTTTCTCGGAAGCGTTCGGGGACTGAAATCGCTGGCATCATAGCTCATCGGCGGGCGGAGCGGGCCGGCGGCGTGCCGCCGGCCCGCTGTCATGCTCGGATTCGGGGGATCCCCGAACCCCTACCGGGCCTTGCCCGATTCGTCCAGAAAGATCGCCCCGGCGCGCCGCAGGACGGCGGCCGGGGTGGCGGAGAGGAGCTGTGCGAGGGCCAGGGGCTGCCCGCGCAGATCCGCGAGCCGGGTGAGATCGTCGGCGAGGGAGGTGTGCTCCAGCGTCGGCGTGTGGACGGTGGCGACGCCGGTTCCATCGTGCATCAGGTGGAGCCGGTCGTCACCGCCCGTCTGGATGCGGAACCGGCGCGGCCGCTCGGCCACGGCCAGCGCGGCGGCGGCGAGGTGGGCGAGGTCGGCGGAGGTGGGGTCGGTGAACGTCAAGCGGGGGCCGCGTTCGCCGAAGCCGTACACTGCCCAGAGCGGCGGCCCGTCGCCCCAGAGGCGGGTGACGCGCCACGGGCCGGGCAGGTCGCTGCCCGGCACGACCGGCTCGGGCTCGCGCTCGTCGAGAGCGGCGAAGAC
>CAZLLV010000389.1:0-6910 GCA_964560325.1 uncultured Thermoanaerobaculia bacterium
CGCGCGGTCGCCGACGCGCCGGAACGTGGACCAGGAGCCGACCGGCCGGAGCCCCGTCGGGGCGGCGGGCCGCAGGCCGACGCCGAACGGCCCGGGCGGGGTGTGCGGCGTGTGCGGGTCGAACAGGTGGAGCCAGACGAAGAACGGGGGCTGTTCATCCTCGGAGCGTCGGCCCCGGTCCGCGATCCACTCCATCGCTGCGTCGACCGGCAGCTCGCCGGCGAAGGTGTGCTGGGAGAGGAGGGTGCGGTCGAAGCCCTGGCCGAGGCCGGAGTTGTGGTCTCCGAGGTGGCTGGCGGAGACGATCGCCAGGGTCTCGTAGCCGGCCTCCGCGAAGCGCTCGGCGAGGGTCTCGTGCTCGGAGGCGAGGGCGGTCTCGAAGTCGTAGACGCCGTGGTTCTTGCCGTACAGGCCGGAGAGGATCGAGGCGAAGCTCGGGTTGGTGCTGTTGAAGGTCGAGTAGGCGCGCAGCCAGACGTCGGACTCGGCCGCCAGGCGGTCGAGCGCGGGCGTGAGCGTCGGCGCGTACGGCGCATCGCGCCAGGGGCCGAGGTGATCGGCGCGCAGGGTGTCGGCGCCGATCAGGATCACGTTCGGGGGCCGTGCGTCGGGCCCCGGCGGTCGCCAGCCTTCGACCGGCCGGCGATGGTAGACGGCCGGGCTTCCCCAGAGCAGGCTCGGCACCGACCCGCCCGCCGGGGGTGGGGCGCCGGCCGCCACGTCGACCTGGAGCAGCAGGTCGACCGTGCTGTGCGCGAAGCCGGAGAGGTCGACCTCGACCGCGCCGGGAGCGCGCGGGGGCACCTCTTCCGCCGGCTCGCGATGGATCTCGTGGATCTCGCCCCGGGCGTCGCGCAGGCCGAAGCGGTAGAGGCAGCGGCAGGGCGTGCCGCTCCAACCGAGCGGGACGAACGAGGCGTACGGGTCGGCGCCCAGCTCGACCCGCCAGGCGAGGCGCACCCCGGCCGCCTCCTCGAGCACCCGGATCTGCGGGGCGCGGCGGAACGGGAACGCGGCGCGCTGGCTCTCCGGCACGCGGCTCATGTCGCGCACCTCCTCGCGGCCGAGGTAGCCGATCCGCTGGTCGTAGAGGTCGCCCGCCGCGTGCGCGTCCTGCTCGACCGCCGGCTCCGCCTCGGTCAGGTCGAGCCGCGTCCAGCCGACCGGCGCCTCGACGCTCGGCTGCGGTCCGCAGGCGGCGGCGAAGACCGACAGGGCGGCGAGGAGGACGAGCCCGATCGATCGGGCGAGGGGCGGGTGCGGCATCGGCAGGGGAGTCTAACCGCCGGAACCGACGGAGATTGAGGCCGAAGCGGGCTGCGTGCGCCAGCGCCGATGCATCCAGACCCACTGCTCCGGCCGCCGGCGCACCTGCGCCTCGATCGCCGCGGTCATCGCCGCCGTCGCGGCGGTCTCGTCCGCCGGCAGGTCGAGCGGGCTCTCGAAGCGCACCCGGTGCGAGCCGTCGTCCCGGCGCTCGATGAACACCGGCACCGTGGCCACGCCCCGCCGGAGCGCCAGCTTGGCCGCGCCGACCGGCGTGTAGGCCGGGCGGCCGAAGAACGGCACCCAGACGCCGTCGACCTTCGTGTCCTGGTCGATCAGCATGCCGAGCGCGCCGTCGCGCAGGCCGCGCAGCAGCTCGCGCGCCGCGCCCGCCTCGCCCCGTTCGACCGTGTGGGTGCCGAAGCGCCGGCGGAAGCCTTCGACCAGCCGCTGGAGCGGCTCTTCGTCCAGCCCGCGGACGGCGACCGTGATGCGCAGGCCGTTGCAGTTGCAGGCGGCGGCGAGCATCTCCCAGTTGCCGCAATGGCCGGTGACGAAGACGATCGGCCGCCCCTCGTTCCGGATCGCCCGCACCGCCTCCAGCCCGTCGAGCTCGACGTGCCGGGCGAGGTCCGCGCAGCCGCGCCGGAAGAGCCAGAGCACCTCGCCCGCCGTCGTGCCGAGGTGGCGGAAGCACGCGCGCGCGAGGCGCCGCCGCTCGCTCTCCGGCAGCTCGGGGAAGGCGGTCGCCAGGTGGTCGAGCATGCGCCGGCGGTCGCGGCGGGCGACCTGCCACGCGAAGGCGCCGAGCCCGCGCCCGGCGGCCTGGGCGAGCCACCAGGGAACCAGCCGGAAGAGCGCCGAGAGCAGGGCGACGACGCCGGCGATCAGTCGCGAGCGCAGAGGGTGCGCGGGGCGGCTAGGCAAGGTACTCCTCGACCAGCCTCTCCCAGTCGCCGCGGGCGCGCAGGATCCACTCGACCATCTCGCGCACCGCGCCGGCGCCGCCCGGTGTCGAGAGCTTCCGGTCGACCCGCTCGAGCACCTCGGGCGCGGCGTCGGCGGGCGCGAAGGAGAGCCCGCAACGGGTCAGGATCGGCAGGTCGACCAGGTCGTCTCCGACGTAGGCGACCCGCTTCGAGCGCACGCCGTGGCGGTCGAGGAACTCCCGGAACGCCTGTCTCTTGTCCTCGCGCAGCGTGATCACCGCGTCGAGCCCCAGCTCGGCGGCGCGCGCTTCGAGCGGCGGCCCGCCGCGAGCCGACAGCACGCCCACCTTCAGGCCGGCGCGCTGCGCGAGCTTGATCGCGAGCCCGTCGCGCACGTGGAAGACCTTGAGCGTCTCGCCGTCGGCGGTATAGCGCAGGCGCCCGTCGGTCAACACTCCGTCGACGTCGGCGAGGAGCCAGCGGATCGACGCGGCCCGCAGCCGCAGGTCGTCGGCCCCGCCCTTGGCGACGTCTCGTGCCATGCCGGATGGCGACGAGCTCAAAAGAGCTCGAGCCCCCAGAGGTCGTGGAGGTGGACGATCCCCTCCAGCCGTCCCGCCTCGTCGACCACGAAGAGCGAGGTGATGCGCCGGTCCTCCATCCTCTCGAGCGCCGCCGGGGCGAGCTCGCCGCCCGCGATCGTCGTCGGCGCCGCCACCATGCACTCGCCGGCGGTCATGGCGAGCGGATCGCGCTCGCGCTCGAGCAGCCGGCGCAGGTCGCCGTCCGAGATGCAGCCGACCAGCCGGCCGCCGTCGTCGACCACGGCGGTGATCCCCAGCCCCTTCTTCGACATCTCGTAGATCGTCTCGCGCATCGAAGCCGAGGCCGGCACGCTCGCCGCCTTCTCGCCCGCGTGCATCAGCTCGCGCACGTGGAGGAGGCGCTTGCCGAGCCGGCCGCCGGGGTGCAGGCGCGCGAAGTCCTCGGGCGTGAAGCCGCGCGCTTCGAGGAGCGCCATGGCGAGGGCGTCACCGAGCGCGAGGGTGGCCGAGGTCGAGGCGGTGGGGGCCAGGTTGAGCGGGCAGGCCTCCTTGTCGATCGCGATCGACAGGTGGACGTCGGCGTGGCGGGCGAGCGGGCTCGCCGCGTTGCCGGTCATCACGATCCAGGGCACCGCGAGGCGCTCGAGCGTCGAGACCAGCCGGACCAGCTCCTCGGTGGTGCCGGAGAAGGAGGCGGCGAGCACCACGTCGCCCGCGACCACCATGCCGAGGTCTCCGTGCACCGCTTCCGCCGGGTGGAGGAAGAGCGCCGGGGTGCCGGTCGAGGCGAAGGTGGCGGCGACCTTCTTCATGATCACGCCGCTCTTGCCCATGCCGGTGCAGATCACCCGGCCGGAGCAGCCGAGGATCAGCTCGACCGCCCGCTCGAAGCGCTCGTCGAGCTGGTCGGCGAGCCCCGCGATCGCCGCCGCCTCGATCGAAAGCACCTCGCGCGCGACCTCCAGCGGGGCACGCGGCGTCCGCTTCTCGGTGCTCACGTCGCCGCCTCCGCGACGGCGGCGCGGACCGCGACCAGGCTCCGGAGCAGCCTCTCGGCCCGCTCCGGGTCGAGCTGCGTCGTCGCGTCCGAGCGCGCCGCCTCCGGCTCCGGGTGGACCTCCAGGAAGACCCCGTCCGCGCCCGCCGCGACCGCCGCGCGCGCCAGCGGCTCGGCGAACTGCCGGGCGCCGCCGGTCTCCTCGCCGCTCCCGGGGAGCTGGAGCGAGTGCGTCACGTCGTAGATCACCGGGATTCCGTGGCCGTGGAGCATGGCGAAGCTTCGCATGTCGACCACCAGGTTGTGGTAGCCGAACGACACGCCGCGCTCGGTGATGGTCACCCGCTCGTTGCCCGCCGAGGCCGCCTTCTCGACCACCCGCGCCATGTCCTCGGGCGCCGTGAACTGCCCCTTTTTGATGTTCAGCGACCGGCCGGTCTCGGCCGCCGCCAGCACCAGGTCGGTCTGGCGGCAGAGGAAGGCCGGGATCTGGAGCACGTCGACCACCTCGGCGACCGGTGCGCACTGGCGCGGCTCGTGGACATCGGTCAGGAGCGGCAGGCCGGTCTCCTCGCGCACGGCGGCGAGCAGCTCCAGTCCGCGCCCGAGGCCAGGACCCCGGTAGCTGCCGATCGAGCTCCGGTTCGCCTTGTCGAACGACGACTTGAAGATCGGCGCGATCGGCAGCCGGGAAGCGACCTCGGCCAGCCAGCGCGCGACGGCGAGGACCACCTCCTCGCTCTCGAGCGCGCACGGCCCGGCGATCACCGGGAAGCGCCGCCCGCCCGCCGGAGAGGGCTCGCCGCCGGCGACCACGCCGGGAGCCAGCTCCACCGATCTCGCTCGTTTCACCCCGCCTCCGCGACCTGGGCGGTCTCGACCCGTTCACGCTCGCGCGCCCGCTCCGGCTCCGCACGGCGCGCGTGCTCCTCGACCGCCGCCGCGACGAACGACACGAAGAGCGGGTGCGGATCGTACGGCCGGCTCTTGTACTCGGGGTGGAACTGGCAGCCGAGGTACCAGGGGTGACCGGGCAGCTCGACCATCTCGACGAACTTGCCGTCGGGCGACAGCCCCGCCACGTCGAGCCCGCCGCCGGTCAGGAGGTCGAGGTACTTCTGGTTCACCTCGTACCGGTGGCGGTGGCGCTCGCTGATCTCCTCGGCGCCGCCGTAGATCTCCCGCGCCCGGCTCCCCTCGGTCAGCCGGCAGGGGTAGGCGCCGAGGCGCATCGTGCCGCCCATCTCCTCGACCCCGAGCAGGTCGCGCAGCTTGTAGACGATCGGGTTCTCGGCGTCCTCGTCGAACTCGGCCGAGGTGGCGTTCGAGACGCCGCAGACGTTCCGGGCGTACTCGACCACCATCATCTGCATCCCGAGGCAGATGCCGAAGGTCGGCACCCGGTGCTCCCGGCCGTAGCGCAGCGCCTTGATCTTGCCCTCGGTGCCGCGCACGCCGAAGCCGATCGGCACCAGGATGCCGTCGACCGCGAACAGCTCGCGCGGCCAGCTCCCGGCCTCGATCTCCTCCGAGCTGATGTAGACGATCTCGACGTGGGTGTCGTTCGCGATGCCGCCGTGGAGGAGCGCCTCGTTCAGGCTCTTGTAGGCGTCCGGGAACTCGACGTACTTGCCGACCAGGCCGATCCGCACCTCGCCCGACGGGTTGCGGATCTTGCCGACCAGATTCTCCCAGGCGCTCATGTCGCGCCGGTAGTGGGGGAGGTTCAGCAGCTCCAGGATGCGCTCGTCGAGCCCCTCGCGGCAGAACGACAGCGGCACCTGGTAGATCGTGTCCACGTCGCGCGCCTCGATCACGTGGTCCGCCTCGAGGTTGCAGAAGAGGGCGATCTTCTTGCGCAGCTCGCCCGGGAGCGGCCGGTCGCAGCGGCAGAGCAGAACGTCGGCCGTGATGCCGATTTCGCGCAGCTCGCGCACCGAGTGCTGGGTCGGCTTGGTCTTGAGCTCGTCGGCGGCGGCGATGAACGGCACCAGGGTCAGGTGGACGTTGATCGCGTTGTGCTTGCCGACCTCCTGCCGGAACTGCCGGATCGCCTCCAGGAAGGGGAGCGACTCGATGTCGCCGACCGTCCCGCCGATCTCGACGATCACCACGTCGACGCTCTCGCCGACGCCGCGCATCGCGTCCATGATCTCGTCGGTCACGTGCGGGATCACCTGGACCGTCTTGCCCAGGTAGTCGCCCCGGCGCTCCTTGTTGATCACCTGCTCGTAGATCTTGCCGGTGGTGAAGTTGTGCTTCTTCGACGTGGTGGTGTGGGTGAAGCGCTCGTAGTGCCCGAGGTCGAGGTCGGTCTCGGCGCCGTCGTCGGTCACGAACACCTCGCCGTGCTGGTACGGCGACATCGTCCCCGGGTCGACGTTCACGTACGGGTCGAACTTCATCAGGGTGACCGAGAAGCCGCGGGCCTCGAGGATCGCCCCGACCGAGGCCGCGGCCACGCCCTTGCCCAACGACGAGACCACGCCGCCCGTCACGAAGATGTACTTGGTCGCCATGATCTAGCCTCGCTCTCGTTCTCGGATCATCCGTTCCACCTTCGCCAGGTCCTCCGGCGTGTCGACCCCGAACGCCGGGGCGCCGCCGGGCAGCACCCGGATGCGTACGCCGTTCTCGAGCGCCCGGAGCTGCTCCAACCCTTCCGCCTCCTCGAGCGGGCTCGACGGCAGCTCGGCGATGCGCAGCAGCGCGTCGCGCTGATAGCCGTAGATCCCGACGTGCTTTCTCGGCCGCGCCGCCGGCGCGTTGCCGTGGCGCGGGAAGGGGATGCGGGAGCGGCTGAAGTAGAGCGCGTAGCCGGCCCGGTCGGTCACCACCTTGACCGCGTTCGGCGCGTCCTCGTCCTCCGGCTCGGCCGGCACCGCCAGCGTCACCATCGGGTCGTCCGGGTGCTCGGCCAGGTGCCGTGCCACCGTCGCGACCGCCTCCGGGTCGATCAGCGGCTCGTCGCCCTGCACGTTGACGAGCGCCGAAGCGTCTTGCCAGCGCCGCGCGGCCCACGCGATCCGGTCGGTGCCGCTCCGGCACTCGGGCGGCGTCATCTCCACCTCGCCGCCGAACCCCTCGACGGCGGCGGCGATCCGCCGATCGTCGGTCAGCACCACCACCCGGTCGAGCCCGTCGGCCCGGCGCACCCGTTCGTAGACGTGCTC
>CAZLLV010000390.1:0-9046 GCA_964560325.1 uncultured Thermoanaerobaculia bacterium
GCCGATGCGCTCGAGCTCGAAGCGGTGGTGGTTCACGCCGCCCTCGACGAACTCGCCGGTCATCGTGGCGCCGTCCTCGGACAGGGTGCCCCGGAAGGGCGACTCGACCCGGCCGGCGGTGGGGGAGTCCCGGTTGAACCAGAAGGTCACCTCGCGGCCGTCGACCGAGATGTCCTCCAGGGGCCGGAACTGGAGACCCAGGGTCAGCAGGTCGATGGTGCCCGCCCAGCCGCCGTCGGGGGCCTGGGCGAGCTCGACCACGACGTCGATCTCGGTGACGCCCGGGTCGTACAGGATGGCTCCCTGCCAGAGCCCCTCCGGGCTCGGAGGGGTCGTCGTCGCGCTCGCCGGAGCGGCGAGGCACCCGAGCAGGAGCCCGGTCGCGATCGACGCTCGGAAGAGCGGGGTTCGGAAGGGTGCAGAACGTCTCATGGAAGTCCTTTCGTCGTCATAGGTCGTAGTCGGTGTCAGTCGGTGAGCGCCCGGAGCGCCCGGTCGAGGCGCCGCGCCAGGGTCTCCACGTTCGGCGGCTCGTGCATGGTGGTGTGGTTGCCCGGCACCACGTGGATCTCGATCCCGCCGCGGGCGAGCTCGATCCAGGGCCGCTCCGGCCGGGGCGGCTCCCCCGGGCGCTTCTCGCCGGCCCGGAAGAAGATCGCCCGGCCGTCCCACGGTTCGGGCCGGTAGGCGAAGAGGGCCTCGATGTTGGCGCGGAGCACGGCGGCCAGGCGCCGGAGCTGCTCGAGCTCCCGATCGAAGCTCTGCTCGGAGTCGGTGCCCGAGTCGACTCCGGTCCGGGGTCCTTCCTCGCGGGCCTTCGCGACCGCGTAGCGGAGCTGCTCCTCGGCGTCCATGCCCTCGACCTCTTCGGGCGCCAGGCGCCCCGGCCCCATGTAGACGCCGGCGGTGATGTCGTAGTCGGTCTCCTGCTTCGGCGGCATCTGGTCGCCGCACGGGCTGTCCATCAGGGTCAGGAGCTCCACCGTCTCTCCGGCGGCGCTCAGGCGGTGCGCCATGTCGAAGGCGATCATGCCCCCCATCGACGCGCCGCCGATCCGGTACGGCCCCCGGGGCTGGGTCTCGCGCACTAGCCCGAGGTAGCGCTCCGCCATCTCCTCGACCGAGCCCAGGGTCTCCTCCCCCGGCTCCAGACCGGGCGAGCGCAGGGCGTAGACCGGCTGGGCGGCGGGCAGCTCCTTCGCGAGCGCCCGGTAGCTGAAGACGTTGCCCCCCACCTGGTGGACCAGGAAGAGGGGCGTGCGCGAGCCGCTCTTCCGGAGCGGCACCAGGCAGGAGGAGGCCGGCGCCTCGCCCGACTCCGCCGCCGCGCGCCGGGACTCGATGAGCTCCGCCAGCGCCGCCGGGGTGGCGGCCTGGAGCAGAAAGTCGGACGGCAGCTCGACGCCGGAGATCTCCCGCAGCCGGGCGCCGAGCTGGACCGCCATCAGCGAGCTGCCGCCCAGGTCGAAGAAGTCCTCCTCGGCGGCCGGCTCGACCCCCAGGAGCTCCCGGAAGGCGACGGCGACCTCCCCCCGGACGCCGGAGAGCTCCGGCGTCTCCGGCCGCGCGGTCGGCTCGGCCTCCAGGCGCTCCGCTCGCTCCCCGGCACCGTGGCCGCCGACCCAGAAGCTCCGGCGCTCGAAGGGGTAGGTGGGGAGCGGCACCCGGCGCCGGCGGGCGCCGGCGTGGTGGCCCGCCCAGTCGATCTCGACCCCGGCGGTCCAGAGCGCCCCCAGGGCGGTGAGCACCCGCTCCCGGTCGCAGCCCACCTGGCGCGGTCGGCGCAGGGAGGGCTGGAAGCCGAGGCCCCGCTCGGCGAGGCGGTGGCGCCGCGCCAGGTTGGTCAGCGTCCGCCCCGGTCCGACCTCCAGCAGGAAGGGCTCGTTCCCCTCCTCGAAGTGGCCCAGCAGGGTGGCGAGGCCGTCGTCGAAGAGAACCGGCCGGCGCAGGTGGCGCGCCCAGTAGCCCGGGTCCTGCGCCTCGTCGGCGGTGATCCAGGTGCCGGTGACGTTGGAGACGAAGGGGAGCTCCGGTGCCCGTGGGCCGACCCGGGCCACCAGCTCCTCGAACGCGCCCACCACTGGCTCCATGAGCGGCGAGTGGAAGGCGTGGGAGGTATGGAGGGGCTTGCAGCCGACGTTCCGGGCCTCCAGCCGCTCCCGGAGCTCCGCCACCGGCTCCGCCGGCCCCGAGACGACGCACGAGTCCACCCCGTTGACCGCCGCCAGGGCCAACTCGTCCACCGCCAGCTCGGCCAGCTCGGCCTCCAGCTCCTCCCGACCCAGGCGCACGCCGAGCATGGCGCCGCCGCCTGGGCGCGACGCCATCAGCCGGCCCCGGGCGGCCACCAGGCGCAGCGCATCGTCCAGCTCGAAGACACCGGCCCGGACCGCCGCGGTGTACTCGCCCAGGGAGTGCCCGAGGGTGGCTGCCGGCGTCACCCCCCAGCTCTCCCAGAGGAGCATCAGGGCGTGCTCGACGGCGAAGAGCGCCGGCTGGGTGATCTCGGTGGCGTCCAGGGCGTCCTCGGCGCGCTGCGAGGCCGGGTCCTCCGGGAAGAGGAGCTCCCGCAGGTCGCGACCGATCTCCGGCTCCAGGACCTCGGCGGCGTGGTCGATCGCCTCGCGGAAGAGCGGCTCCTCGCGGTAGAGGGCCTCCGCCATGCCGGGGAACTGGGCGCCCTGGCCGGGGAAGAGGAAGACCACCGGCGGCGGGGTTTCCGGCGCCGCGCCGCTCCACGACCAGCGGCGGTCCCGCTCCCGCAACGCCCGAACGGCCTGGGCGAGCGCGGGACCGATCTCGCGACCGATATCGGACTGGGGGGCGACCACCGCCCGGCGGTGGGGGAAGGCGGCGCGGCCGGACTGGAGGGTCCAGGCCACGTCGGCGAGCTCCGGCGGCTCGGAGCCGTCCTCCGCCCGCCTCTCCAGGTGCGCGGCCAGCCGCTCCACCGCCCGGTCCGCCGCCTCCGGGCTCTTGGCCGAGAGGACCAGCAGCTCGGCGCTCCGTTCCGCGGCGGCCCCGGCCGCGCTCTCGCCGTCGGGCGCCTCGTCCTGTCGGGGCGCCTCCTCCAGCACCGCGTGGGCGTTGGTGCCGCCGATGCCGAAGGCGCTCACCCCGGCGCGCCGGGGGGCGCCGTTGCGCTCGAAGGGAAGCAGCCGATCGGCGACGTAGAACGGAGTCGACGCGAAGTCGATCTCCGGGTTGGGCGAGCGGTAGTGGAGGCTGGGCGGGATCTCGCCGTGCTGGAGGGCCAGGACGGCCTTGATCAGGCCGGTCACGCCGGCGGCGGCGTCGAGGTGGCCGACGTTGGTCTTGACCGAGCCCAGGACGCAGGTCTTCTCGACCTCGCCGGAGCCCTGGCCGGGAGCGCGGTCGTTGCCGGCATCGCTCGCGAACGCCCGGGCGAGGCCCGAGATCTCGATCGGGTCGCCGAGCCGGGTGGCGGTGCCGTGGGCTTCCACGTAGCCGACGGTGCGGGGGTCGACCCCCGCCGCCGCCAGGGCTTCGCGGACGACCTCCGCCTGCCCCTCCGCCGAGGGGGCGGTGAAGCCGGCCTTGAGGGCGCCGTCGTTGTTGATCGCCGAGCCCCGGATGACCGCCCGGATGGTGTCGCCGTCGGCCACCGCGTCCTCCAGCCGCCGGAGGGCCACCACCCCGACGCCGCTGCCGCCCACCACGCCGCCGGCTTCGGCGTCGAAGGCGCGGACGTGGCCGTCCGGCGAGCCGATGCCGCCCTCGGCCCAGCGGTAGGGGGAGACCTCCCGGGCCTGCACCGAGACGCCGCCGGCCAGCGCCAGGTCGCAGGCCCCCTCCAGCAGGCTGCGGCAGGCCATGTGGACCGCTACCAGAGAGGTGGAGCAGGCGGTCTGGACCGCCACGCTGGGGCCGGTGAGGCCGAGCTTGTACGACACCCGGGAGGCCAGGTAGTCCGGGTTGCCGGAGATGGCGATCTGGTGGCCGCCCACCGCCCGGGCCAGGGTCTCGTCGCTGCGCACCAGGCGCTGGTAGGTGCTCTCGGTCATGCCGCCGAAGACGCCGACGCGGTGGCCGCGGCGGTCACCGCCGGCGCCGCGGCCGGCGTCCTCCAGCGCCTGCCAGGAGGCCTCCAGAAAGAGCCGGTGCTGGGGGTCGAGGATCTCCGCCTCCCGGGGGGAGTAGCCGAAGAACCGGGCGTCGAAGAGGTCGGGATCGTCCAGGACGCCCCGGGCCTTGACCAGCGCCGGATCCCGGAGCGCCGCCGGGTCGTAGCCCGCCGCTTCCAGCTCTTCGTCGTCGAAGAAGCGGATCGACTCGACGCCGGCCCGGAGGTTCCGCCACAGCTCGTCCACGTCCCGGGCGCCGGGGAAGCGGCCGGCCATGCCGACGACCGCCACCGCGCCGCTGCCCGCCGGTCCGGTCCGGCGCGCCGGAGCCTCCGCCTCGGCCGCCTCGGTGGAGGTGGCGTCCAGCGCCGCCGCCACCGAGGCCACCGTCGGGTGACGGAAGAGCTCGACCATGGGGATCTCCCGCCCCAGGCTCTCCTCCAGCCGCTCCTGGACCCGGGCCAGGAGGAGGGAGTGGCCGCCCAGGTCGAAGAAGTTCTGATCCCGCCCGACCTCGGGCACTCCCAGCACGTCGCACCAGACCTCGGCCACGGCCCGCTCCACCGGGTTGCGGGCCGGGGTGATCGGCACCCGCGCGCCCGTCTCGTCGGCGGCGCCGGGCTCCGCGGCGCCGGGCGCCGGCAGCGCCTTGCGGTCGAGCTTGCCGGTGGGGGAGAGGGGCCACTCGTCCCGGAACACCCAGGCGGTGGGGATCATGTACTCCGGCAGCTTGCGGAGCGCCCAGGTCCGCAGCTCCTCCGGCGCCGGCGGGCACGCCTCGGGGTCGGCCGGGATCAGGTAGGCGACCAGCCGCTGGTCGCCCGGCACGTCCTCCCGGGCCAGGGCCACCACGTCGGCCACCGCCGGGTGCTCGCCGAGGACCGACTCGATCTCCCCCAGCTCGATCCGGAAGCCGCGCACCTTCACCTGGCTGTCCAGGCGGCCGAGGAACTCCAGGTCGCCGTCCGGCAGGTAGCGGGCCCGGTCGCCGGTGCGGTAGAGGACCGCCCCGGCGTCGCTGGCGGTCGCGAACGGATCGGGCAGGTAGCTCCAGGCGGTCTGCCGCGGGTCGTCGACGTAGCCGGAGGAGAGGCAGCCGCCGGCGATGAACAGGTCGCCGGCCGCGCCGATCGGGCAGGGGCGGAGCGTCGGGCCCAGCACGTGGTAGCGAGCGTTCGAGATCGGCCGGCCGTAAGGGATCGACGGCCAGTCGGGGGGCACTTCGCCGACCGGGAAGTAGTTCGACCAGACGGTGGCCTCGGTGGCGCCGCCGAGGGCGATCACCCGGGCGCCGGGGAAGCCCTCCCGCACCCGGTCCGGGAGCGCCAGGGGTACCCAGTCGCCGGACAGGAAGACCAGGCGCAGGGCCGGGGCGCTCGCCGGAATGGCGGCGGCCGCGGAGGCTGCGGAGGTCGTCGGCGCGGCCGCCGGGAAGAGGGGCGCCAGGCGCTGGAGGGCCGCCGGCGCCGAGTCCCAGAAGGTGATCCGATCCGCCACCATCCACTCCACCTGGCGCACCGGGTCGTCCAGCTCCGCGGCGGTGGCGAGGCGCACCGTGCCCCCTGCCGACAGGGTGCCGAAGAGGTCGTAGACCGAGAGGTCGAACGACAGGGCGGTGACGAACAGGAGCCGGTCGTCCGGGCCGACGCCGAAGGTGTCGTTGACCCACGACACCAGGCCGGCCGCCGGCCGGTGGCGCACCAGCACACCCTTCGGGCGGCCGGTGGAGCCGGAGGTGAAGATGACGTAGGCCGGGTCCTCGGGGTCGACCGGCGGGGCGCCGCCCGGCTCGCCCGGCAACGGCGCGGCAGGGGCGTCGTCCGGGTGAGCGTCGGCGGCGATCACGAAGCGGGGCTCGCCCGTCACCGCCCGCCGGTCGGGGAGCCCGATCACCACCTCCAGCCGGGAGCTCTCGGTCACCAGGTGCCGGATGCCGTGCTCCTCGGCGATCCAGCCGATCCGGTCCAGCGGCCAGGTGGTTTCGAGCGGCACGTAGGCGCCGCCCGCCTTCTCTACCGCCAGCACCGCCACCGCCATCTCCGGCCGCCGCCCCAGGTGGATCCCCACCAGGACGCCGGGGCCGACGCCGCGGGCCGCCAGCGTCCGGGCCAGCCGCTCGGCCCGGACGTCGAGCTCGCCGTAGGTCAGGTGGTCGCCTCCGGCCGCTCCACTGGCCGCTCTATCTGCCACGAGGGCCACCCGGTCCGGCGCCTCGGCGGCGTGCAGCGCGATGCGACCGTGGAGAGTGCGCTCCGCCGGGCTCTCCGGCGGCGCCAGCGCCGTGTCGTTCCACTCCCGGAGCAGGTGGTGGCGCTCGGCGTCGCCGAGGAGCGGCAGGTCGGACAGCCGGCGCTCCGGGCTCGCGGCGGCGGCCGCGAGCAGGGTGGCGAGATGCGCCATCAACCGCCGGGCGGTGGTCGCGTCGAAGAGGTCCCGGTTGTAGGAGAGGTCGCCGGCCAGGGCGCCCTGCGCGGTCTCCACCAGGCCCAGGGTGAGATCGAACTTGGCGGCCCGGTAGCCGCCGGCCTCGTACGGCCGAACGCTCCGGGCCCCGGGGAGCGACAGCACGGGCGGCGGTGTGTTCTGGAGGGCGAACATGACCTGGAAGATCGGCGAGTGGGCGAGGTTTCGCTCCGGGCGCAGCTCCTCCACCAGCTTCTCGAACGGCAGCTCCTGGTGGGCGTAGGCGTCGAGGGCGCCGTCCCGGGTGCGGGCGAGGAGCTCGGTGAACCCTGGATCGCCGGTCAGCTCGCCCCGGAAGACCAGAGTGTTGACGAAGAAGCCGATCAGGCTCTCGGTCTCGGTGTGGGTGCGGCCGGCGATCGGAGCGCCGATCGGCACCTCGGCGGCGCCGCTCAGGCGCCCGAGGACGGCCTGCAGGCCGGCCAGGAGGGTCATGAACAGGCTCACCCCGTGGCGCCGGGCGAGCGCCCGCACCGCGTCCCGCAGCCCGGCGGGGAGGCGGACCCGCAGCTCACCGCCGCGCAGGGTCTGGACCGGCGGCCGGGGACGGTCGGTGGGCAGGTCGAGGACCGCCGGCACCCCCGCCAGCGCCAAGCGCCAGTACGACACCTGGCGCTCCAGGGTCTCGCCGGAGAGCCAGCGGCGCTGCCAGAGGGCGTAGTCGCCGTACTGGAGGTCGAGATCGGGTAGCTCGGAGAGCTGGGACGGCGGGCGCCGGCCCTCGCGAAGAGCGCGGTAGAGGGTCTCCAGCTCCCGGAACAGGATCGCCAGGGACCAGCCGTCGGTGACGATGTGGTGCTGGCAGAAGAGGAGCAGGTGGTCCTCGGCGGCCAGGCGCACCAGCGCGGTGCGCAGGAGGGGGCCTACCGCCAGGTCGAAGGAGCGTCCGGCGTCGGCCGCCGCCAGCCGCCGCACCTCCGCCTCCCGGCGCGCCGCCGGCAGGCCGGCGAGGTCGATCACCGGCAGCGGCACCGAGCCGGCCGCTAGCACCCGCTGCACCACCCCGGTCTCGTTCCGTACGCTCCGGGCGAAGACCGTTCGCAGCGCCTCGTGGCGGCGGACGATCTCGGAGAGGCCTCGGGCCAGGTGCGCCGGCACCAGGGGGCCGTCGATCCGCACCGGCGAGGGGACGTTGTACTGGCTCCGGTCGGCGCCGTAGCGGCCCAGGAACCAGAGCCGCTCCTGGGCGAAGGAGGCCGGGGTCTCCCGCTGGCGGTCCTCGCCGCTCCGGGGCTCGAGGGGGAGTGCCTTCTCGGCCCCTTCGGTCCGCGGGGTCTCGCTGCTCTGCCTCTCCAGGCAGCGGCCGAGGCCGGCCACCGTCGGGTTCTCGAAGAGGCTCCGCAGGGGGAGCTCGACGCCGGTCAGCCGGCGCAGCCGGGAGACCACCCGGGTGGCGAGGAGGGAGTGGCCGCCCAGGTCGAAGAAGCTGTCGTGAGCCCCCACTCGGGTCGCCGGCAGGAGCTCGCTCCAGACCTCGGCCACCATCTCCTCCAAAGGCCCCCGGGGCGGCACGAAGGCGAGCCGCGCCGCGCCGGCCGCTCCTATACTGGAAGGGGCCTCCTCCGGCGCCGGCAACGCCTTGCGGTCGACCTTGCCGTTCGGGTCGAGGGGCAGCTCGGGGAGGATCACCACCGCGGCCGGCACCATGTACTCGGGGAGGGACTCGGCCAGGTACGCGCGCAGGGCGGCGGCGCCGAGCCGGGCACCCTTCTCGCTCTCCGCCTCCGGCACCGCGTAGGCGACCAGGCGCTTCGTCCCCGGCACGTCCTCGCGCACCGTGACCACCTGGGCCGCCACCGCCGGGTGCCGGGCCAAGCGGCTCTCGATCTCCCCCGGCTCGATCCGGAAGCCCCGGATCTTGACCTGGTGGTCGAAGCGGCCCTGGAACTCCACCCGGCCGGCGGCATCGAGACGCACCAGGTCGCCGGTCCGGTAGAGCCGCGAGCCCGGGCGGCCGGCGAACGGGTCGGGCACGAAGCGCTCGGCGGTGGTGGCGGGTCGATTCCAGTAGCCCCGGGCCAGGCCGTCGCCGCCCAGGACCAGCTCGCCGGGGACGCCGGCGGGCACCCGTACCAGGCCCCGGTCGGTGACGTGGAGGGTGGTGCTGGCGATCGGCCGGCCGATCGACACCGTGGCGGCGCCGGGCGGCACCTCCCGCACCCGCTGGCTGGCGGCGAAGGTGGTGCACTCGGTGGGGCCGTAGACGTGGCGCAGGCGGCCTCCGGTCGATCCGAGTGGGGCGTCCAGCGCCGCCGCCGCTTCCCGTACCCGCTCCGGGTCGCACGCCTCGCCGCCGAACAGGAGGTCGTCGAGACCGGCCAGCACCGGCCGGGCCGAGCCGTGGAGCTCCTCGGCGCTCTGGACGAGCTGGTTGAAGAGGGCGGTGGTCAGGAAGAGGGTGGTCACCCGGTGCCGGACCAGCTCGCCGGCCAGGCGCTCGGCGTCGAGCACCGCGTCCCGGTCGAGGCCGACCAGGGTGGCGCCGTGGAGGAGCGCGC
>CAZLLV010000391.1:0-4342 GCA_964560325.1 uncultured Thermoanaerobaculia bacterium
TCGACCAGCCGCAGGAACTCCGGCGTCTGGTCGTCGACCCGGGCCACGCAGAGGGTGACGCCGATCGAGCAGGTCGCGAGGCTCGACAGGTCGAGCTCCGGCACCTGCCCCTGGGCGTCCGGGATCGGGTCGCCGTGCGGATCGGAGACCGGCCGGCCGAGCATGTCGTCGATGCGCTCGAGCAGATTGTCCGAGATCGCGTGCTCCAGTTGCTCGGCCTCCTCGTGCACCTCGCTCCAGTCCATGCCGAGCACCTGCACCAGGAAGAGCTCGACCAGGCGGTGCCGGCGCAGCACGTGGGTGGCGAGCTGCCGGCCGGCGTCGGTCAGCCGCACGCCGCTGTACGGCTCGTAGCTCACGAGCGAGCTGTCGGCGAGCGCCTTGACCATGCTGGTGGCGGTGCCGGGCGCCACCTGGACGGCCGACGCGATGCGGCCGGTGGTGACGAGCGAGTCGGGGTCGCGCTGCTCCTCGAGCAGGATCGTCTTGAGGTAGTCCTCGACCGTGCTGGTGGCCATGCGGCCCGAATCGTATCGCACCCTCAGGCGGCCGGCCCGGGCGGTGCCGTGACGATCCCTTGACTTTTCGTGCCCCGGCAACTAGCGTTTTGGTATGTCAAAACACCGTGCCGCAGCCGGTCTCGCCGCCGTTCTGTGCCTCCTCCTGGCCTCGGCCTGTGCGCCCGGCCCGGACGGCGGAGCGGACGACGGCGGCCTGCCGACCGTCGTAACCACCACCAACCTGATTGGCGACCTCGCCCGCCGCGTGGGCGGCGACCGGGTGCGGGTCGAGCCGCTGATGGGCCCCGGCGTCGACCCCCACCTCTACAAGGCGAGCGAGAGCGACGTGCGGCGGCTGGCGGAGGCCGACCTGATCCTCTACAACGGCCTCCACCTCGAGGGGAAGATGGGGGACATCCTGGGCAAGATGGGCCGCACCCGCCCGGTGCTGGCGGTGACCGAGACGATGCCCGAGGCCGAGCTCCACGACCCGCCCGAGTACGAGGGCCTATACGACCCGCACGTCTGGTTCGACGTCGGGTTGTGGGCCCGGACCGTCGACCCGGTGGTCGATGCACTCTCGGAGCTGTCGCCGGCCGACGCCGAGACCTTCCGGGCGAACGGCGACGCCTACCGTGCCGAGCTCGAGGCGCTCGACGCCTGGGTGCGGAGCGAGATCGAGCGCATCCCGCCGGAGCTGCGCGTGCTGGTCACCGCCCACGACGCCTTCGGCTACTTCGGCCGCGCCTACGGCGTCGAGGTGGTCGGCATCCAGGGAATCTCGACCCTCGCCGAGGCCGGCCTGCGGGACGTGGAGCGGGTGGTCGACCTGGTGGTCGAGCGGGAGATCCCGGCGATCTTCGTCGAGTCGAGCGTCCCCCGCCGCACGGTCGAGGCGGTCCTCGCGGCGGCGCGCGACCGGGGGCACGAGGTGACGATCGGCGGCGAGCTCTACTCCGACTCGCTGGGCGCCGCCGACGGTCCGGAGGGGACCTACGAGGGCGCGGTGCGCTACAACGTCTCGACGATCGTCGGCGCGCTCGCCACGCCCGGGGCGCCGGCCGGCGGGGAGGGCGGATAGGATGGCCCTCGACATCGTGAACGAGCCCCGACAGGACGCGGCCGTCCCTCCGGCCCGGGCGGCGAGGCGGGAGGCGCCGGCGATCGAGGTCCACGACCTCACGGTCGCCTACCGCACGCAGCCGGTCCTCTGGGACGTCGACCTCCACCTGCCCGAGAACCAGCTCATCGCGATCGTCGGCCCGAACGGCGCCGGCAAGTCGACGCTGCTCAAGGCGATCCTCGGCCTGGTGCGGCCGATCACCGGCTGGGTCGAGATCTTCGGCGAGCCGTACGAGAAGCGCCGCTCGTGGGTCGGCTACGTGCCGCAGCGCGAGAGCGTCGACTGGGACTTTCCGACCACCGCGCTCAACGTCGTGACCATGGGCCTCTACGGGCGCATGGGGTGGTTCCGGCGGCCGGCCCGGCGGCACCGCGAGACCGCCCTCGAGTGCCTGGAGAAGGTCGGCCTGCGCGAGCTCGCCGGCCGGCAGATCAGCCAGCTCTCGGGCGGTCAGCAGCAGCGGGTCTTCCTCGCCCGCGCGCTCGCCCAGGACGCCCGCCTCTACCTGATGGACGAGCCGTTCGCCGGGGTCGACGCGACCACCGAGCGGGCGATCCTCACGCTCCTCCAGGAGCTGCGCGGACAGGGTCGGACGGTGGTGGCTGTCCACCACGACCTCCAGACGGTGGCCGACTACTTCGACCACGTCGTGCTCCTCAACATGCGGCTGGTCGCCGCCGGGCCGGTCGCCGAGACCTTCACCTCGGAGAACCTCCAGCGCACCTACGGCGGCCGGCTGACGGTCCTCTCGAAGGCCGCCGAGTCGCTCCTCGCCGGGCCGGTCGACCAGACCGCGGAGGGGAGCCTCCGGCCGCCGGAGCGCTGACGTTGGAGCTCTCCTTCACCGCCAGGAACGTCCTCCTGGGCGCGACGCTCCTGGGCACCCTGGCCGGCATGCTCGGCTGCTTCGCCCTGCTGCGCCGCCAGAGCCTCCTGGGCGACGCCCTCGCGCACGCGGCGTTGCCCGGCGTCTGCCTCGCCTTCCTCTGGACCGGCTCGAAGGATCCGCTCCCCCTCGCCCTCGGCGCCCTGGTTGCCGGGCTCGCCGGCGCGCTCGTCATCCTCGGGGTGGTGCGCTGGAGCCGGATCAAGGAGGACTCGTCGATCGGCATCGTGCTGTCGGTCTTCTTCGGCCTCGGGATCGTGCTCCTCACCTACATCCAGCGCCTGCCCTCGGGCAATCAGAGCGGCCTCGACAAGTACCTGTTCGGGCAGGCGGCGACCCTGATGGAGCGCGACCTCCAGGTGATGGCGATCCTCGCCGCGGTGGTCGCGGTGACGCTCGGGCTGCTCTACAAGGAGCTGGGGCTCGTCACCTTCGACCGCGACTTCGCGGCGAGCATGGGCCTGCCGGTGCGGAGCCTCGAGGTGGTGTTGACCGTGCTCCTGGTGCTGGTGGTGGTGGTCGGTCTCCAGACCGTCGGCGTGGTGCTGATCGTCGCGACCCTCATCACCCCCGCCGCCGCGGCGCGCCAGTGGACCGAGTCGCTCTCGGTCATGCTGCTGCTCGCCGGCGTCATCGGCGGCGCCTCCGGAGCGGTCGGCGCGCTCGGCAGCGCCACCCTCGCCAACATGCCGACCGGGCCGCTGATCGTCCTGGTGGCGAGCTTCGTGCTCGTGGTCTCGCTCTTCTTCGCGCCCCGCCGGGGCATGGTCCAGGCGTACCTGCGCGAGCTCCGGGTGCGGCGGCGGATCCGGCGGGAGAACCTGCTCAAGGACCTCTACCGGGCGGGCGAGGGCGCGCCGGGGGCGGAGCCCGAGTGGCAGCGGCCGGTGCCGCTCCCCCACCTCATGGGACTGCGGGGCCACGCACCCTCGCGCCTGGAGGGGACCGCCCGGCGGCTGCGCGTCGAGGGCTTCGTGGAGCGCGACGGCGACGCCCTCCGGCTGACCGCCATGGGGCGGCGGGAGGCGGCGTCAGTGGTGCGCAAGCACCGGCTCTGGGAGCTCTACCTCACCCGGCGCCTGGAGCTCGCCGACGACCACGTGCATCGGGACGCCGAGGCGATGGAGCACGCCCTGACCGAAGCCGACGCCGACCGGCTGGCGGAGCTGCTCGGCCACCCCGAGACCGATCCGCACGGCCGCCCGACCCGGGGCGGCCGCGGCTCCGACGGGCTCGCGGAGGCGCACCCGTGAGCCCGACGCTGGTCATCCTCCTGACCGCCAGCCTGGTGGCGGCGAGCTGCGCGCTGGTCGGCTCGTTCCTGGTGCTGCGCAAGATGGCGCTCCTGGGCGACGCGATCAGCCACGCGGTGCTGCCGGGGATCGCCATCGCCTTTCTCTGGACCGGCGAGCGCTCGGCGCCGCCGATGATCCTCGGGGCCGCCGCCCTCGGCCTGCTCACCGTCCTCCTGGTCGAGCTCCTCAACCGCAGCCGGCGCCTCGCCGAGGACGCCTCGATCGGGGTCGTCTTCCCGGCGCTCTTCGCCTTCGGGGTGATCCTGATCAGCCGCTACGCCTCGCAGGTCGACCTCGACCTCGACTGCGTGCTCTACGGCGAGATCGCCTACACGCCGTGGGACCTCTGGCTGGTCGACGGCCGCTCCTTCGGCCCGCGGGCGCTCTGGGCGAACGGCGTGGTGCTGGCGGTCGACCTCGCCTTCGTGCTCCTCTTCTACAAGGAGCTCGAGGTGTCGACCTTCGATCCCGAGCTGTCCGCCGCCCTCGGGTTCTCGCCGGTGCTGCTCCACTACCTCCTGATGGGGGCGGTCTCGGT
>CAZLLV010000392.1:0-2900 GCA_964560325.1 uncultured Thermoanaerobaculia bacterium
CCCTCAATCCCCTCTCCACCCCCAGGGTGGAGAGGGGACGCCCCCACCCGAACCGCTGCTCGCGGGTTGGGGCTCACGGCTCTACCGGACCGGCGACCTGACGCGCCTCGCACCCGACGGGCGCCTCCGCTTCCTGGGCCGGCTCGACGGGCAGGTGAAGCTCCGGGGAATGCGGGTGGAGCTGGGGGAGATCGAGGCCATGCTGGCGGAGCACCCGGCGGTGGAGCGGACGGCGGCGCGGCTGTTCGAGGGCAACCTGGTGGCCTACGCGGTCCTCGCCCCGGCGGCCCGGGAGGGCGAGGGGGACGACCCCGAGGTCTCCGGCGCCGACCTGCGGGACGCGCTGGCCGGGCGGCTGCCGGCGGCCCTGGTTCCGGCGGCGGTGGTCCTGCTGCCGGAGCTGCCGCTCCTGCCCAACGGCAAGGTCGACCGCCGGGCGTTGCCGGCACCGGAGGCGACCGACTCGCGGGGGGAGCCGCCCCGGGGGCCGGCGGAGGAGCTGGTGGCAGAGACCTGGCGCGAGCTGCTGAAGCTCGGCGAGGAGGTCGCGGTCGGCCGCCGCGACGACTTCTTCGAGCTGGGGGGCCACTCCCTCCTCGCCACCCGGGTGACGGCGCGGCTCCGGGAGCGCACCGGGGTCGAGCTGCCGCTGCGCGCGCTCTTCGAGGAGCGCACGGTGGCCGGTGTCGGCCTGGCCTTGGAGAGGGCCCTGGAGCGGGCCCAGGAGGCCCGGGGAACGAAGACCGAGGCGGCCGAGCCGCCGCCGCTCCTCCCGGTGACCGCGGACGGCCCGCTCCCCGCCTCCTTCGCCCAGGAGCGGCTCTGGTTCCTCGACCGCATGGGCGACGACCCGGCGGTCTACAACCTGCCGCTCTCGCGCCGCCTCTCTGGCCCCCTCGACCCGGCGGCCCTCGCCGTCGCCCTGGCCGGCGTCGTCCGGCGCCAGGACGTGCTGCGCACCGTCCTCCTGCCGGCCGACGAGGTGACCGACGAGCTCGAGGTGGAGGCCGCCGCGGTGCAGGTGGTCCGGCCCGCCCCGGCCGTCCACCCGCTGCCGGTGGTCGACCTCGGCGGCCTGCCGGAGCCGCTCCGCGAGGCGACCCTCCGGCGGCTCGCCACGGACGAGACCCGCCGGCCCTTCGATCTCGCCACCGGCCCGGTGCTTCGAACAACCCTGGTGCGGGTGAGCGAGGCGGGCGACCACGCCCTCCTGGCGACCCTCCACCACGCCGCCGGCGACGGCTGGTCGACCGGGGTCCTCTACCGGGATCTGGCGGCTCTCTACGGCGGCGCCCTACCCGGCGCAAGGCGCGATCGTCCCCCGGCCGAGCTGCCCGAGCTGCCGATCCGCTACGCCGACTTCGCCCTCTGGCAGCGCCGCTGGCTCTCCGGCGCGACCCTGGAGGGGGAGCTGGGCTTCTGGCGCCGGCGCCTGGAGGGCGCGCCGCCGGTCCTCCCGCTGCCCACCGACAGGCCCCGCCCGGCGGTCCGGTCGGCCCGCGGCGGGGCGGTCGACTGGCAGCTCTCCCGATCTGCCACCGAGGGGCTGCGGACCGTCGCCCGGGAGCGCAACGCGAGCCTCTTCGTCGCCCTCTTCGCCGCCTTCCAGGCCCTGCTCCACCGGGTCACCGGCGCCACCGACCTGCCGGTGGGCGCCCCGGTGGCGAACCGCACCCGCCCCGAGATCGAGAACCTGATCGGCTTCTTCGTCAATACCCTGGTGCTGCGCTGCGACCTCTCCGGCGACCCGACCTTCGGCGAGCTGGTGGAGCGGGTCCGGGAGGTGGCCCTCGAAGCGTTCGCCCACCAGGACCTGCCGTTCGACAAGCTGGTCCAGGAGATCCACCCGGAGCGGAGCCTGTCCCACACGCCCCTGATCCAGGTGGTGCTGGCGCTCCAGAACGTGCCGGGAGGCCGGATCGAGCTGCCGGGCCGGGGGGGCGGCACCGGCCCGGTGCGCATCGACCCGGTGGACCTCGACTGGCGGACCGCCAAGTTCGACCTGACCGTCGCCGCCCGGGAGGTCGACGGCGATGGACCGACCGGCCTCCGGGGACAGACCGAGCTCGACGTGGAGCTCTTCGACCGGACCACCGTCCGCCGGTGGATGGGCGCCTTCACCCACCTGCTGGAGGCCGCCGCCGAGAACCCCGGCCGGCGGCTCTCGGAGCTGCCGCTGGTGACCGGCGCCGAGCGCCACCAGCTCCTCCACGAGTGGAACGACACCCGCTCCGACTACCCCCGGGAGCCGCTGGGCGCGCTCCTCGCGGCGCGTATCGAGGCGACCCCGGACGCCGTGGCGGCCGTCTTCTCCGGCACCCTCTCCGGCGCCGGGGGTGACGGCCACCCCCGCACGCTGACCTACGCCGACCTCGGCCGCCGGGGCGCCCGCCTCGCCGCGCGCCTGGCCGCCCACGGAGCCGGGCCGGACGTGCCGGTCGGGATCGCGGTGGAGCGCTCGGTGGAGATGCTGGTGGCGCTCGCCGGGATCGTCGCCACCGGCGCCGCCTACGTGCCCCTCGACCCGGACTACCCGCAGGAGCGCCTGCGGCTGATGCTGGAGGACACCGGCGCCCCGATCGTGGTGACCGCCGGGCCGCTCTCGCCGGGGCTCGAAGCGGTGCTCGCCGGAAACGGCGCCGGAACGGGCGCCGCGCGGGTCGATCTGCTGGAGACCGACCTGGAGACCGGTGAAACCCCGCCGGAAGCGGCCTTCTCCGCGGCCGACGTCTCGCCGGAGAGCCTGGCCTACGTCACCTACACCTCCGGCTCCACCGGCCGCCCGAAGGGAGTGGCCGTACCCCAGAGCGCGGTCGCCCGGCTGGTCTTCGAGAGCGACTACGCCGCTCTCGGGCCGGACCGGCGGGTCGGCCAGGCGTCGACCCTGGCGTTCGACGCCG
>CAZLLV010000393.1:0-6184 GCA_964560325.1 uncultured Thermoanaerobaculia bacterium
GCTCCCCTCGAGCACCGTGACCTGCAGGGTGTCGAGGAAGAGGTTGGCGAGCCCGGGCAGCAGGTCGGTCGTCGGACCGTCCGCGCGGACGTAGCGGTCCGGGTCCTCGAAGATGCGGCGCAGACGCGGGTTGTGGAGCGGCGCGAGCGCCCGCAGGTAGACGCGGGTCGCTTCCGGCACCTTCCAGAGCGGCGGCAGATCGACGGCACGGGCGAGGCCCGCGATCAGCCGGTGCGGCGCGCTCCCCGGGTTGAGCCCCGAGCCGTGACCGCCCCGGCCGCTCGCCGACACCCGCAGCCAGAGCGGCCGCTTCTGCGCCACCTCGACGCCCGCCCAGAGCTTCCGGCCGTTGACCGTCCGGTTGGCGCCGCCCTCGCCGAGCACCGCGGAGATCGGTCCCAGCAGATCCGCGTGGCGTTCCACGATCCAGCCCACGCCTTCGCCGCCGCCGCGCTCCTCGTCCGCGACCGCGAGGTAGACGACGTCGCGCACCAGCTCGACCCGCCCCGCGCGGACGCCGCGCGCCAGCTCGACGAACGCCGCCAGGTGGGCGACGCCGAGGCTCTTGATGTCGAGAGCGCCCCGGCCGTAGAGGACGCCGTCGCGGATCTCGCCCGCGAACGGCTCGACCGTCCAGCCGTCGCCCGGTGGCACCACGTCCGTGTGGTGGAGGAGGACGAGCGCGCCCTCCCGCCGCTCGCCCGGCGGCACGGTCGCCGGCAGGCGGGCGTAGAGGCTGGTGCGGCCGCCGGGGCTGACCAGCAGGCGGGTGCGGACGCCTTCGCGGTGGAGAATGCCGGCGAGATACGAGGCGGCTCGATGCTCGTCGCCGGGCGGGTTGGTCGTGTCGATGCGCAGGTAGTCGCGCAGCCAGCGCGCCGCCTCGGAGGGGGCGGGCGCTTCGGCCCGGGCGCACGAGGGGGAGCCGCAGGCGAGCGTGACCGCGAGGAGAGCGAGGCCGAGGAACGGCCGCGACGGCAGGGCGCGCATGCGGGGAGGATAGACCAGCGAGGAGCAGTCGCCGAAGACACGAAGGGCGCCGCGGGAAGCGGCGCCCTTCGAACCTTCACGGGTGCGCCCGGAGGCGCCGAATCAGGGGGCTTCCTCCTCGTCCGTCTTCTGCGGGTAGGTGACGAAGAAGCCGTCGGCCCAGACGATGTCCTGGTCGTAGTCGGTCGGCGTGAAAGCGCCCGTCGACACCGTGCTGTCGCCGGCGATGTCGGTGGTACCGTCCCGGCCCGGGCTGACGATGGCGATCACGTTCGGCTCCTGGAGGATGGCCGCGCCATCCTGTGCGTACCAGCCGAGCGAGTTGTTCCAGGCGTCGTTCGCCGGCAGCTCCTGGATGTACTGCGGCACGAGGATCGACTCGACGTCCGCGTGGCCGCCCGTGACTGCCGGCGGGATCGTGTACTTGCTCGCGCCCGCGGCGGCCGCGCCGCCGAACTGGTCGGTCACCCACGCGAACCAAGCGGTGCCGGAGTCGCGCATGTCGCCCATGGTCCGCTTCTGCTTCGCCTTCTGAAGCGAGTCGAGGAAGTTCGGGATCAGGATGGCAGCGATGATGCCGATGATCGCGATGACGATCAGCAGCTCGATGAGGGTGAAGCCCCTCTGCCGTTTCATGAGTCGGCTCATTCTTGGGTCCTCCTTACAAGAGTTGTTCTGGTTCCGCACCGGGGATCTCCGGCCGAAGATGCGGATCGCGTGCCATCGCGAAAACCCTGTGAGAACACGGGGGAACGGCTCTCTCGGCCTCATGGGAGTGACAACCGTTGTCAGCGCTCCTGCCGCCGAGCGTCACTCGACGAGCCGGCCCAGGATCTCGCGGTAGAGCGCCACTCCCTCGGCATAGTCGGGGAGCGAGATCCGCTCGTCGGCCTGATCGACCCGGATCGCGTCGGTCGTCAGGATCAGGAACGGCGAGAAGCCGTAGCTCGGGATCCCGTGGGCGCGGAAGAAGCGCGCGTCGGTCGCGGTCCAGGGCAGGAACATCGGTCCCACCGGGATGTCCGGGTGATGCCGGCGGACCGTGCGCTCGATCGCCCGGAGCGCCGGGTGGTCGGCGGGGCTGCCGTGGAGCGCGGAGCTCTCGGCGTGGACCTGCACGTCGAAGCCGTGGAAGAGCCAGCTCCCCACGGTCTCTTCGCGCACGTCCTCGAGCTCGTCGCCCGGCAGCATGTGGACCTCGACGACCAGCTCCCAACCTCCCTCGACCTGCCGTAGGCGCAGCGGGTGGACCTCGGTCCGGAACATCGCCTTGACATACCCGGGGAGCGACTCGAACAGCGCCCGGTCGCGCAGCAGGAGCTCCGGGTCGGCGAGCAGGCGGCGGAAGTCTTCGCGGTCTCGCGAGAGTGCGTAGCGGTCGAGGAAGGTGCGCACCTCCTCCACCAGCCGCTCGGGGCCGCCTTCGCTGCCGAGCTCGCGCAGGTCGCTGCGCAGCCCCTCCAGGCGCTCGCGCGACGGGTCGCAGACGGTCACCGTGGCGAACCGTTTCTGCGCGAACTCGGTGCCCCAGTACTTGATCTCGTCGCGGCCGCGGCCTTCGACCACCCCGCCTTCGGTGAGCACCAGCTCGAAGCGGCGGGCGAGCTCCGGGTGCCGGTCGAGGATCCAGCGAACGCCGAGCTCGCTGCCGGTCTCCTCCGCCGCGGTCGCCAGGAAGATCACCGACCGCCGCGGTCGCTCGCCGCGCGCGGCGCGCTCGGCGACGTCGAGGAACGCGACGAGCTGGGCGACCGCCACGCTCTTCATGTCGAAGGTGCCGCGCCCGTAGAGCCAGGGGCCGTCGATCTCGGCGGCGAACGGCGGCAGGTGCCAGCTCTCCGGGTCGGGCACGTCGCTCACGTCGATGTGGTGGTGGAGCACCACCGCCCCCGGCTCGTCGCCTTCCACTACCGCCCAGAGGTTGGCGTCGCCGGTCCCGAGCATCTCGAGGTGCGACTCGACCCCCGCTTCCGTGAGCACGCCGGCGAGGAAGCGGGCGCCCTCGGCCACGTCGCCCGTCGTCGCCGAGGTGTCGATGCGGACGTACTCCCGGAGCAAACGGACCTCCTCGCTGGCGACGACCTCCTCCGACGCCCAATCGACCCGTTGGCTCGGCACGAGCGGCGCGGACGCCAGGTCGAGCAGGAAGGCGGCGAGCACGCCGGAGAGCGCCAGGCTGCCGTAGAGGGCGATGCGCGAGATCGCCCGGCGGCGCCTCTCCAGCCGGTCGTGGGTCATCGCAGCCACTCCCGCACCGCCGCCTCCGGAAGGCGCTGGACCTCGAACAGCATGGCGATCAGCTCGTCGTCCTCGCCGGCGCGGTGCGGCGTGCGGAGCTCCCAGACCACCTCGCCCGCGGGGTCGAGCTCGACCGCCTGGCCGGGCACCGAGAGGGTCGCCAGGGTGTTGCCGTTGGGCAGCCGGGCGCAGGTGCCGCCGATCGCGGAAGCGAAGTCGCGCGGCGGCTCGCCGCCGTGGCTCCAGGTCACCGCGCCGCTCGCCGGGTCGACCTCCAGCAGGCGCGCGAAGCCGCGGTGGCCCCGGTTGTCGAAGAGGAGGAGGCGGCCGCTCGGCAGGAGCGACGGCTCGTGCTGGGCGCGCCATGGACCGCGCCGCGCCCAGACGGCCTCCGAGGTCTCGGAATCGACCACCGCCACGAGGTCGATCTCGCGGAGCGACACGAGGAGCCGTCCGGGTGTGAACGCCGGTGGAAGGCCGGCGGCGTCCGCGGTGTCGGGGCCGAGCTCGACCACGGTGTTGGCGTGCAGCACGTCGCCGCGCGGCGCCATCGGCTCGAGCAGATCGGCGAAGGGTGAGCGCTCGAGCGCCCGGGTGAGCGAGATCCGGCGCTCCTCGCGGCACCTCTCGCCGGCGCCGTCGTAGCGCAGGAGGACCAGGAAGTCGTCGAGCCGCGGGCCTTCCGCGCCGCCGTGTGCCTCCTTGGCGAGCGTCCAGATCCGTCCTCCGCCGCCCGGCTCCTCGTCGACCCAGAGGTCGTTGTAGAAGTTCCCGGCGCAGGTGCCGAGGGGGCGCGACCGCCGGTCGAGGAAGACCAGCCCGCCGGTCTGGTAGAGGGCGAGCAGGCGGCCATCGGGGAAGAGGCGGACGCGGCGGAAGAAGGGCGTGTCGGCGGTCAGACGCTCCCCCGGGAAGGCCCGCTCGAACGGGTGGCGCCAGCGGTGGAGGAGTCGCCCCTCCATGTCGATCAGGAGCGCCTCGGGACCGTGGCCGGAGTTGTACAGGTTGACCCCCGGCCAGGCGCGCTCCGGGTCGTGCCGGACGACTCCGCGCCCGCTCTCGCCGTCGGCCGGAGCGCGCCCGCCGAGGTAGGGGAGCGACACCAGGCGCGCGCGCTCCTCCCGATCCTCGCCGACCGCGGGCGCCGCCGCCGCGCTCCAGAAGCCGGGCGGCTGCGTCGGCATCGGCTCGCCGTCGTTCCCTTGCGCGAGCCAGAGGGCGCCGCCGATCAAGACGGAGACCAACGCCAGGAGCGCGGCGAGAACCGGACGGCGAATCAAGACGGGGCCCCAGGGCGTGACGATGGATGGGGTCGCGGAGTCGGGATGGTCATAGAAGCGGCCCGGCACTCTAGCAAAGGCAGAGTGGGGAGTGCCCAGGATGCGCGGGGTATGCTCCTCGCTTCCCATGCCGGACCGCTTCGCCCCCGAGGAGACCCCCCGCCCGTTCGCCAACGGACGGGAGCCGGAGGCGTGGGCACTGGCGTCGCTCTCGCTCCTCGTCTCCGGCGCCTACGTGGCGGCCGAGCTCTGGTTTCTCGACGGCCGGCTCGGCTTCCCGCTCGACGACTCCTGGATCCACCTCGCGTTCGGGCGCGCGCTGGCGGCGGGCGAGGGGCTGACGATCGACCCGGGCCGCCCGGTCGCCGGCTCGACCGCGCCGCTCTGGACGGCGCTCTTCGCCCTCTTCGTGCACCTGCCGGGACCAGCCATCGGCGGGGCGATCGCCTGGTCGAAGGCGGCCGGTGCGCTCCTCCAGGCCGCGGTCGTGGTGCTGGCGCGAGGGCTCGGTCGCGACCTCGGGCTCTCGCGCGGCCTCGCGAACCTCGCCGGCCTGCTGACGGCGCTGACCGGCTGGCTCCTGTGGTCCTCGGTCTCCGGCATGGAGGTGCCGCTCTTCACGGCGCTCACGCTCGCCGGGCTGCGGTGCCATCTGCGCGAGCGGGCGGCGGAGGCTCGGCCGCCGCTCTCGCTCGCGCTCTTCGGCCTGTCGGCGCTCGCGCGGCCGGAGGGCCTCCTGCTCCTGGGGCTGGCGGCGGCCGACCGGCTGCTCGTCTTCCGCCGCGATCCCGCGGGCGCCGGCCTCTCATGGCGAGCGCCGGGTCGGCCGGAGCTCGGGCGCCTCGCGGCCGGCCTCGGGCTCGCGGCGCTCGCGATCGCTCCGGTGGCGCTCTACTACCTGGCGATCGGCGGCAGCCCGCTGCCCACCACGCTCTCGGTCAAGACCGGCCACGGCGGCGGAGTCGGCCTTCCGAGCCTGCGCTACCTCCACGTCGCGCTCGGCGTGCTGCTGCGGCCGCAGCCGTGGGCGCTCCTGCTCGCGCCGGCCGGCGCCGTCGCCCTGGTCCGTCGCCTGGGCACGGCGGACGACCGGGGCCTCCTGCCGGCGCTCTGGCTCGCCGGCCTGCCGCTCGCCTACGCCTGCCTCGACACCGGCGAGGGGGGTGCGCTGGTCGGCAACTTCGGTCGCTACCTCTTCCCGCTCTTCCCGGTGCTCGTCGTCCTCGGGGCGCTCGGCCTGGCGCCGGTGGCCGCCGCCCTGGCGCCGGACCGCAGCCGCCCGCGGCGGATCGCGGCGGCCCTCGCCGCCGCGCTGGTGCTGGCGCCGACGGCGGCGGACGCGGTGCGCGGCGCCGGCCGCCACGTGCAGAGCGTTGGCAACGTCGAGGACGGCGACGTGGCGATGGCGCGCTGGCTCGCGCCGCGGCTGCCGCCCGAGGCGGTGCTCGCCACCGTCGACCTGGGGGCCGCGGCGGCGCTCCTGCCGAACCCGATCGTCGATCTCGCCGGCATCGCGAGCCCGGAGGTCGCGGACCACGTGCGCCGGGCCCGCGCCGAGGGGCGGAGCTGGCGCCAGGGGGTCCTCGCCTTCATCGCCGCCGAGAAGCCCGACTACCTGCTGGTCTTCCCGAGCTGGCTGCCGGAGGTCGAGGCCCCCGGTGCGCCCTTCCGCCGCC
>CAZLLV010000394.1:0-10612 GCA_964560325.1 uncultured Thermoanaerobaculia bacterium
GGGGGAGTCCCGACGACTGGTGGGGTACTGGACCGGGGACGAAGGTTCCCCGGAAGCGATCCGGACCCATCTGGCCGAGCGCTTGCCCCCACCGATCGTGCCGTCGGTCCTGGTTCCCCTGGAGGCGCTCCCCCGGACCCCGAACGGCAAGGTGGACCGGCGGGCGCTGCCGGCGCCGGAGATCGCGGGGACGGCCGGTGCCCACGTCGCGCCCCGGGGTCCGATGGAGGAGATCGTCGCCGGGGTCTGGGAGCGGGTGCTGGAGGTGGAGCGGGTGGGGGCGGAGGACGACTTCTTCGCCCTCGGAGGGCACTCGCTCCTGGCCACCCGGGTGGTGGCCCGGCTCCGGGAGGCCCTGGGTGTCGAGGTCCCTCTCCGTGCGCTCTTCGAAACGCCCACGGTGGCCGGGCTCGCGAGTCGAGTCGAGACGCTCCGGCGGGAGGAGGCGGTCGTGGCCGCGCCGCCGCCGCTGGTGCCGGTCCCCCGGGACGGCGATCCGCCCCTCTCCTTCGGCCAGGAGCGGCTCTGGATGCTCGACCGGATCGAAGGAGCCGGCGGCGTGTACAACATCCCGGTCTTCTTCCGCGTCGAGGGCCCTCTCGATCCGTCGGCCCTCTCTCGGTCCCTGGATCGGGTCGTGGCCCGCCACGAGGTACTGCGCACCCGCTTCGTAGAGGAGGGCGGCCGGATGGCGCAGCGGATCGAGCCTGCGGCGCCAGCGCCGTTGCCGGTCGTCGACCTGTCCGGGCTGCCCCGGACTGCCAGGGCACGGGTCCGGACCCGGCTCGCCGCCGACGAGGCGGGCCGCCCCTTCGACCTGGAGGTCGGGCCGCTCCAGCGAGCCTCGGTCCTCCGCCTGGGGGCCGGAGACCACGTCGTCCTCCTGACCCATCACCATGCGGTGAGCGACGGCTGGTCCTTGACGATCTTCGTCGCCGAGGTGACCCGGCTCTACGAGGCGGAGGTCGAGGGCGTCGACGCGGATCTTCCGGAGCTGCCGATCCAGTACGCCGACTACGCGGCCTGGCAACGGGGCTGGCTGGCGGGGGAGCGTCTGGGAGCGGAGGTCGGGTTCTGGCGCGACCATCTCGCCGGCGCGCCGCCGGTCTTCGAGATGCCCACCGACCGCCCCCGGCCGCCGGTCCGGTCCGGCCGGGGCGCCGCCCGGCATCTGCGCCTGGGCGCGGATCTCTCTTGGGAGCTGCGGGCGTTCTCCCGGCGTCACGGGGCGACGCCGTTCATGACCCTCCTGGCGGGCTGGCAAGCCGTCCTGATGCGTCACAGCGGCCAAGAGGACTTCACCGTCGGAGTCCCGGTGGCCGGTCGTCACCACCTGGCGACGGAGCCCCTGATCGGCTTCTTCGTCAACACGCTGGTGATGCGAGCCCGGCCGAACCGGAGCCAGAGCTTCGCCCAGACGCTGGCCCGGGTCCGGGAGGTCGCTCTGGCGGCTCACGAGCACCAGGATCTGCCGTTCGAGAAGCTGGTGGAGGAGCTGGCGCCGGAACGGCACCTCGACCGGACGGCCCTGGTAGAGGTCCTGTTCGTCCTTCAGACCGTCGAGCCGGCGAGTCCCGACCTGCCCGGTCTGCGTCTGGAGGGGTTGAGGTCGGAGCAGACGACGGCGAAGTTCGACCTCGACCTCCACGCCATCGACACCGAGGACGAGATCGGCTTCACCCTGGTCTACTCCCGGGATCTCTTCGACGGGGCTACGGCGCGACGCCTCCTGGGGCATCTGGCCACGCTCCTGGCGGGAGCGGTGGACGACGCGCACCGGCGCCTGGGAGAGCTTCCGCTGCTGACCGCCGCCGAGCGCTGGCAACTGCTCGGCGAGTGGAAGGATGCCGGACCTCGGGACCGGTCCGCCACGAAGGGTCGCGAGTCCGGAGGTCGAGTCCACGAGGACTTCGTGGCGGCGGCCCTCCGGCACCCGCATCGGGTCGCGCTCGTTTTCGGGCCGCATCGCCTGACCTACGGCGCCGTGGCCCGGCGCTCCGAGACCCTGGCGCGGAGGCTCCTGGCCCGGGGCGTTCGCCGGGGCGACCGCGTGGCCCTCCTCCTGGAGCGCTCCGCCGACCTGGTGGTGGCTCTGCTGGGCGTCCTGCGGGCCGGAGCCGCCTACGTACCCCTCGATCCGGCGTGGCCGGCCGAGCGGGTGGCGTCGCTGACGGCGGAGGCCGGCGTGCGTCTCGTGGTGGCCGAAGAGGGCGGCGAGACCGTCGGCGGGGTCGAGAGTCTCGGACTGGCGGAAGCCTTCGGCGGCGGCCGCCGGCCGGGCCATCCCACTCCGGACGGCGAGGAGGAGCCGGCGCTCCCCCGGGTCGCCGCGGAGGACCTCGCCTACGTGCTCTTCACCTCAGGCTCCACCGGGCGTCCGAAGGGCGTTGCGGTCCCCCACGGTGCCCTGAGCGCCTACCTGGACGGTCTCGTTCCTCGGCTGGCCCTGCCGGAAGAGACCCGTTTCGCCCTGCTCTCCACTTTCACCGCCGACCTGGGCAACACGGCCCTCTTCCCGGCCCTTCGCGGCGGCCGGCTGGACGTCATCGCCGCGGAGGAGGTCGCCGACGCGACGGCCCTGGTGGAGCGCTTCGAGCGCGAGCCGGTGGACGTCGTCAAGATCGTGCCGTCCCACCTGGGGGCGCTCCTTCAGGCGGCGGGAGAGCGGGCGGCCTCCCTCCTGCCCAGGAGCCTCGTCGTCCTCGGCGGAGAGGCGGCGAGCTTCCGGCTGGTCTCCACGATCCGGCGCCTGGCTCCCGGCTGTCGTGTGATCAATCACTACGGTCCGACGGAGACCACCGTCGGCGTGCTGACCCACGAGGTGGTGTCGCCGCCGGAGCTCGGCGAGCCTTCGCCCGTCGCCGACGGCATCCCGGTGGGCCGCCCCCTGGCCGCCGTCCGGGCGGTGGTCACCGATCCCGAGGGTCGTCCGGTCCCCGCCGGGGTGCCCGGCGAGCTATCCATCGGCGGGTCGCAGGTGGTCCGCGGATATCTCGGACGGCCGGGCGACACGGCGGAGCGCTTCGTTCCCGATCCCTACGCGTCGATTTCGGAGCCGGGCGCCCGGCTCTACCGGACCGGCGACCGCGTCCGGTGGCGGGCTTCGGGCCGCGTGGAGTTCCTCGGACGGATCGACGACCAGGTGAAGATCCGAGGTTTCCGGGTCGAGCCGGGCGAGGTGGCCGCGATCCTCTCAGAGCACCCGAGGGTGGAGCGCGCTGCGGTGTTGCCCCGGACCGGGGAGTCGGGGTCGCCGGAGCTGGTGGCTTGGGTCGCTCCCCGGGGGGAGAGGCTCCCGGAGGTGGTGGAGCTTCTGGCCTTCTTGCGGGAGCGCCTCCCGGCGGCCCTGGTACCGAGCCGCCTTGCGGTGCTCCCGGAGCTGCCCTTGACCCCTAACGGGAAGATCGACCGGCGCGCTCTGGAGACCCCGCTCCGTGCCGACGCCGGTGGCGCCGAGGGGCGGCCGCCCCGGGACCTCCTCGAGCTGCGCTTGGTGACCGAGTGGCAGGAGGTTCTGGGCGCGCCGTCGGTGGGCGTCGATCGGGACTTCTTCGAGCTCGGTGGCCACTCGATGCTCGCCATCCGTCTGGCGTCGCGCCTGGAGCGAACCTTGGGTCGCCGCGTCTCTCCGGCGACCCTCTTTCGGGCTCCGACGGTCGAGGCCCTGGCGGCGCTCCTCCGCCGCGGCGAAGCGGGAGGCGGCACCGGCGCCGAAGGCCGCGCGGGAGAGCGCCCGGCCCTGGTGACGCTCCGGGCGTCCGGCGACCGGGAGCCGATGGTCTTCGTCCACCCGGCGGGGGGCGAGGTCTTCCCGTTCGTCCACCTGGCTCGCCTCACCGATCCCCGACGGCCGTTCCTCGGGTTCCAGAGTCCCTGGCCCTTGGACGGCGACCTGAAGAGCGTGGAGGGGATCGCCGAGCGCTACCTCCGGGAGCTCCGGGAGGTTCAGCCGCGCGGGCCGTACTTCCTGGCGGGCTGGTCGTTCGGTGGTCTGGTGGCGTTCGAGATGGCCCGGCGTCTGGTGACGGCCGGGGAGCCGGTGGAGCGCCTGGTGGTCCTCGACGTGCCGGCGCCTTTGGCGAAACGGGAGCTGAACCTCTCCGACCAGCGGATCCTGGAGGGGGTCGCGGACGAGCTCTGGGCGAACGCCGGGGCTTCGTCGCCGTTCGACGGCGCTCTCGACGCCTTGGACCAGGAGACGGCGGAGGCGGCGGTCTTCGAGCGGGCGCGGGCCGATGGCGTCCTCCCACCCGACCTTTCCCGGGACGATCTTCATCGCTTGTTCACCGTGCAGACGGTGAACCTGCGCGCCGCCCGCGAGTACGTGGCCCCGCCGTATCCGTGCCGGGTGGACGCGATCCGGGTCGCGGCGCGCACTCTGAAGGAGGAGGATGAATGGCATATGGGCTGGGAGCGCGTGGCCGGGGAAGTGGTGGTCCACGAGACCCCCGGGCGCCACGCCAACATGGTCCATCCTCCTCACACGGAGACCCTGGCGAAGGTGCTGGACGACATCTTCGGCCGGAATCGGGGTTGACATCTACGAAGACCTTCGTATATGGTTCGCTCAACGACGGAGACGGCGACGCCGCCGCTCCCACCGGGCCCCATCGATCCGGTGAACGGGCGGTCGTCGATCCGAGCCAGTCATCGCGAACGAAGGGAGCGAAGATGCCACGACGTACCGAAATCGCCGAGACCGGAAGCACCGCGGGAGCGGATGTCTCGCTGTTGCCGGATCCGACACCGGGGGAGATGGAGATCCTCCAAGTGCTCTGGAGCCACGGCCCGGGCACCGTTCGCGAGGTCCAGGCGGCCATGAGCCGTCGGGAGGTCGGCTACACGACGGTTCTCAAGATGTTGCAGCTCATGCACGCCAAGGGCCTGGTCGAGCGTGACGAGCGGGGCCGCAGTCACGTCTACACCGCGGCTCTACCGCGGGCCGAGGCGGAGAGCCGCCTGGTGGGGGACCTCCTGTCTCGCACCTTCGAGGGCTCTGCGAGCCGGCTGGTGATGCACGCTCTGCAGGTCGAGCCGGCGTCGCGTGAAGAGATCGAGGAGATCCGCGGGTTCCTCGACCGGATCGAAGCAGAAGGGAGCGGATCGTGAGCACGTTCGAGATCCTCGGTTGGGTGTTGATCCATTCTCTCTGGCAAGGAGCGGTGATCGCCGCTCTCTTCGCCGGCGGGGTCGCGCTGACACGCGCGTCGGCCCCGAACGTCCGCTACGTGCTCGGGGTCGTCGCCCTGGCGGCGGTGCTCGTCGCCGCGACGGTCACCGGCGTTCTCCTGGGCGCCGAGCCCGGAGGCGCGCCGGCGGGAGCGAGCGCGACGACGGCTTCGGCCTCCACGACGGGCCCGGCGCCCCTCGGCGCCCTGTCGGCGCGGCCGGCCGCCGGCGTCGCGGACGCGGTGACCCCCGCCGTACTGCGGGTCCGAGACGGCTTGCGTCCGTTCCTCCCCTGGCTCGCCGCCGCCTGGCTGGCCGGCATCCTGGCTCTCTCCTTCCGCCTGGCCGGCGGCTGGCTCCGCATCAGGACCCTCCGGACCCGGGGGGTGCGACCGGTGTCCGCGGTCTGGCGGCCGCGCTTCGAGCGGCTGGCGGCCGAGCTGCGGGTGACGCGGCCGGTGAGGCTTCTGGAGACCACCCTCGCCAGGGTGCCGATGGTGATCGGCGGCCTCTATCCGGTCGTCCTGGTCCCCACCGCGGCATTCGCCGGTTTGACGGTGCAGCAGGTGGAAGCGATCCTGGCCCACGAGCTCGGGCATGTACGGCGCAACGACTTCGTGGTCAACCTATTTCAGACCGCAGTCGAGATCCTCTTCTTCTACCACCCGGCGGTCCAGTGGATCTCGTCGTCGGTACGGAGCGAGCGGGAGAACTGCTGCGACGACATCGGAGCCGCCGTCTGCGGTGATCCGGTCCAGTACGCCCGGGCCCTGATCGCCCTCGAGGAGCTGCGGGCGCCGGAGCCCCGCCTGGTGATGGCGGCTTCCGGTGGCTCTCTCCGGCAGCGCGTCGTCCGCCTCTTCGACCCCTCCGGCGCCGCGCGTCCGGCGAGCGGCTCGGTCTCCGGCGGAATCGCCGCCCTGACCCTGGTGGCTCTGCTTGCCGGCGCCGGGGTCGTCTGGGCCCAGCGCCCCGCCGATCCGGCGCCCCCGGCCGACCCGGCGCCGCCGAGCGAGCCCGCGGAGCCGGCCGAGCCCGCGAAGCCGGCGCCTCCGGCTCCAACGGTGCGGTCCGCGGAGCCCGCTCCGCCCGCTCCTCCGGCCCCGCCCGCCGCCCGGGCGCCGAACCCGCCCGCCGCGCCGAAGGCTCCCGCGGCGCCTGGCCCGTCCGGGGGCGACACCCGAACCGAAGAGCAGCGGCTGGCCGACGAGGTCGACCGCTATGTCGAGCTCGGCCTCGACCGCGCCTGGGTGACGCCCCTGGCCGCCGAGCCCGATCGGGAGGTGACCCTCGACGAGCTCCGGTCGTGGCGGACCCACGGCGTGGATGCCGGCCTCGCCGACGCGCTGGCCGGCGTGGGGGTCGACCGCCTGACGGTGGACGAGCTGCTGAACCTGGTCTGGTACGAGGTAGACGGTGACTTCGTGTCGGAGCTCCGAAACGTCGGCTACGAGCGGCTGACCGCTCAGGAGCTGATCGCCCTCGGCCGCTACGACGTCGACGCGGAGGCCGTCGAGGCCTACCGTGCCCTCGGCTACGACTTCGGGCTCGACGATCTAGCCTCGATCGGGAGGTACCAGGCGTACCCCGATTACGCCCGGTCGCTGTCGGACGTCGGGATCACCGGCCTGTCGGCGAACGATCTGGTGCTCCTCAAGCGCTATGGCGTCGAGGCCCGGCACGTGGAGGCGGCCCGCGCCGCCGGTTTCGAGGACCCGACGCCGGCGAAGCTCGCCGAGCTGGTTCGCTACGGCCGGCTCGACCCGCCGGACACCGAGTGAGGCCCTGAGCCGCAACGCGAGAGCGCGGGCGCCCGAGCGAGTCTCCGGCGCCCGCTTCGTGCCGGGCGTCCCGGAGACGTTTGCTGGATTCGAGAAGAGGAGAGCGGGAGCATGGACAGCCTTCTGAAGGATCTGAAGTTTTCGCTGCGCGCGATCCGGCGTAGGCCCGGCTTCACACTGGCGGTTCTGGTGACCCTGGGCCTCGGGATCGGCGCCAGCACGGCGATCTTCAGCGTGGTGCGCGAGGTGCTGCTGCAGCCGCCTCCGTACTCCGAGCCCGACGAGTTGGTGAACCTCCACGCCATCGTCGGGACCAGCGAAGGCGAGCCCAGCGATCTGCGGTGGTCGTACCCGTACTTCGAGGATTTTCGGGCCCGAAACACCGACTCGGTGCTGGTGGGCATGGCCGCGTATGCCGGCTGGCACTTCAACCTCACCGGCCGCGACGTCCCGGAGCGGCTGCCGGTGGAGATGGTGTCGGGAAACTACTTCGACCTCCTGGACGTCCACCCGGTCGTCGGCCGCACGTTTCGCCCGGAGGAGGATGAGAGCTCGGGGAGCGGACCGGTGGTGGTCATCAGCCACGGGCTGTGGAGCCGCCTCTACGGTCGCGACCCGGGAGTCCTCGGCCAGTCGTTGACCCTCGACGGGGTGCCGCTGAACGTCATCGGGGTCGCCCCACGGGGATTCAGCGGGCTGACCCAGCAGGCGGAGGCGTGGGTGCCGATCAACATGGCGCCGGAGCTGACGTTCCCTCGCCGCCTCGCTCTTCGCTGGGCTCAATGGCACGACGTGGTAGCCCGCATGAAGCCCGGGGTCGAGCCGGAGGCGGCCGGGCGCGCCCTCGATCAGGTGCTGGCGCAGATCCACGCGGAGAACCCCCCGGGCGACTGGCTCGCCGACCTCCGCATCGAACCGGTGCGACTCGAAGAGGACCGGGTCGACCCCGGGCTCCGCCGGGCTCTCTGGATGCTCCTCACCGCAGTCGGCCTGGTGTTGACGATCGCCGCGGTAAACGTGATCAGCCTGCTCCTGGTGCGTTCGATGAACCGCCAGAAGGAGACGGCGGTGCGCCTCGCCCTCGGCGTGCGCCGAAGCCGGCTGGTGCGGCTCTTCGTCACCGAGAGCGTTCTGCTCGGGCTGCTCTCCGGTCTCCTCGGTCTGGTGGTGGCGTGGATCGGGATCCGGCTGATGCAGGTCTTCAACCCGGTGACCGCGCAGGTGGCCTCGGTCCAGATCACCCAGCAGACCGGCATCCAATTCGACGCGATCGACCTCGGGGTCGGCGTCCTGGTGTTCAACTTCGCCTTCGCCCTCGTGGTGGGGCTGATCGTGGGGATCTATCCGGCCCTCCGGGCGGCACGGGTGGACGTAACGAGGTGGATCAAGCAGGGGGCGACCGGTGGCGGCGGAGTCGGCGGTGCCCTCCAGACGCTCCGGCGGGCGAATCCCCTTCGGGTGCTGGCGGTGGTGCAGATCGCCGTCTCCCTCATCCTCCTGATCGGAGCCGGGCTCCTCATCAAGAGCCTGGTGGGCCTCTATTCGGTGCCTCTGGGCTTCGAGTCCGAGAACGTCCTCACGGTTCGCCTCTCCCACCCGTTCAGCGTCGAGTTCGACGATACGCAGGTCCAGGTGTCCCGGACCATGCTCGACCGCCTGCGCTCGCTGCCCGAGGTCGAGGAGGTCAGTTTCACCAATCGGTTGCCCCTGTCAGTCACGGGGGAGGAGACGAGCCTGCAGGTCGCCGGGCAGGTCTACGAGGAGGGCTCGGCGCCCACCGCCCAGGTTCACATGGTGGGGCCGGAGTACTTCTCGGTCCTCGAGATCCCGCTCCTGCGGGGACGCGCTTTCGAGGATCGGGACGCCCGGGGCGGGGAGCGGGTGGCGATCGTCAATCAGGAGGCGGTGGATGAGATCTTCGGGGGCGAGGACCCGGTGGGGCGTCAGATCCGGCTCGGGATCGGCTGGGAGGAGGGGGAGCACGCCACGGTGGTGGGGGTGGTGGGGAACGCCCGCTACACCACCATCGAGGACGAGGAACATCCCGCCGCCTACATCCCGTACGTCCAGAATCCCTACTGGTCGGAGATCCTGATCCTCTCGACCCGGACCGATCCCGCCGACGTGACGTCGGCGGTCCGGCGGACGATCCAGGAGGTCGATCCCCAGGTTCCGGTCTACGATCCGGCCTCGATGACCGCGCGGATCGGCCGCTCCGTGTCGAAGATCCGCTTCAGCTCCCTGCTGCTGACGATCTTCGCCGGCGTCGCCTTCTTCCTGACTGCCGTCGGCATCTACGGCTTGGTGGCCTACTCGGTCGCCAATCGCACTCGGGAGATCGGCGTGCGTGTGGCCCTGGGAGCCGAGCCCGCGACGATCCTCCGTCTGATAGTGACCGAAGGGCTCGTCCTGGCGACTCTCGGCCTGCTCATCGGCGTCGGCGTGGCGTTGCTGGCGACTCGCTATCTCTCCAACTTCCTGTACGAGTTGGGGGCCCGGGACCCGGCGACCTTCCTATCGGTCTCCGCGGCGCTGTTCCTGGTAGCGCTCCTCGCCACCTGGCTGCCGGCCCGCCGCGCCCTGCGAGTGCCCCCCACCGAAGCGTTGCGCTATGAGTGACGAGGCTCCGGCCCCGCCGGGACGGCCCGACGACACCGCGTCGGTCGGCCGTCCGGTCGTGATCGTCGGGATGGATCGCAGCGGGACCTCGCTCACGGCCTCTATTGTCGACGCCTGGGGTGCTTACGGAGGGGACGACGAGAGTCTCACCGTGGGCAACCGGGGCAACCCCCGGGGCTACTTCGAGCACAGGGCGATGCAGAGGCTCCTGGTACGGCGGCTGGGGAGCGAGTTCTGGGAACCAGACTACCCGGAGACGCTGCGCCGGAAGGCGGAGGACCCGGAGGTGCGACGGGAGGCGCTCGACCTCATGGCGGACATGCGACGGGGCGGAGAGGTCTGGTACTGGAAGGAGCCGCTGCTCAGCGTGACCCTTCCGTTCTGGCAGTCCTTCTGGGGGGATCGGGCGGTCTATGTGGTGGTGCTGCGGGATCCGTGGAAGTGCGCCCGCTCGTGGCAGCGCCTCTCCCTACCGCCGCAGGTGCGGGAGCAAGTGAGCCTGGACGCCGCCGCCCTCCTCCGCTGGCAGGTCTTCATGCGCTCGATCCTGGCGGAGACCGATGGCGCTCCTCGCCTCTTCCTGCGCTACGAACGGCTGGTGACGTCTCCTGAGGAGGAGGTGCGCCGCCTCGCGGAATTCCTCGACGGCTGGCGCGGAGGGCCGGGCACGGCGCGGGACGTGCTACGCGAGATGTCGGCCCAGATCGATCCGTCGCTCGACCGCACCGACAGCGAGGTCGACTTCGCCGACCGGGCCGGTGTGAGTGAAGAGCAGAAGATCCTCTGGCGGGCCCTCAATCGGAAGCTCGACGAGCCCGGGGCTTCCATCGATCTCGCCGCGACTCGGCCCTGGCCCGGCTGGCGGGAGTACATGACCAACCTGCGAGAGTTCTGGCTCCTCTACGAGCGGGCCGCGCCGCTCCTCGGCTCTCGCTGGGCGAACCTGGCGGCGCGGGTCCACCATCGGATCGGAGCTCTCCTCCGGCGCCTGCTCGGGTTGGTGCGCAAGGCCGGCCCGCTCCGGGGCACCTGACGGCGCCCGG
>CAZLLV010000395.1:0-2513 GCA_964560325.1 uncultured Thermoanaerobaculia bacterium
TCGCCGGCCTCGCCCTCGCGTTCGACGCGCGCTCGTTCTTCCAGACCCACCGCGGGCTGGTCGGCCGCCTGGTCGACGTGGTCCTCGGCCCCGAGGAGTGGACCGGCGAAAGGGCGTACGACCTCTACTGCGGGGTCGGCCTCTTCGCCCTGCCGCTCGCGCGCCGCTACCGGGAGGTGGTGGGGGTGGAGGGGGACCGGGTGGCGGTCCGTTACGCCCGCAACAACGCGCGCAAGAACGGGGCGACGGGCGTGCGGATCGAGGGCATGGCGGTCGAGAGCTGGATCGCGCGGCCCGACGGGCTGCCGGAGGGTGCCGAGCGGGTGGTGGTCGACCCGCCCCGCGCCGGCTGCCATCCGCGGGTGGTCGAGGCGCTGGTGGCGAAGCGGCCGGAGCGGCTGACCTACGTCTCCTGCCACCCGGCGGCGCTCGCCCGTGACCTGCGCAAGCTCGGCGAGGTCTACCGCATCGTCCGGCTCACGCTGATCGACCTCTTTCCGCAGAGCGGCCACATGGAGGCGGTCGTGCAGCTCGAACGCGCCGGCTGATCCGGGCTCCGGTTTACTTTTCGTTCCCACGCGCGTCCAATCGCGCATGGGGACACCGATGCCAGCCACCACCTCACCCCGGTCCTTCCCGGTCGCCGCCGCGGCCGGCTCCCTCGGACGCCGCGAAGAGCTGCGGCTCCTGCGAGCCGCCGCCGGCGGCGACCGGGAAGCGGCCGAACGACTGGTGGAGGGGACGTACCGTGCCGTCTACGGCGCCCTCCACCGGCTCGCCGGTGGCGATCCGGACCTGGCCGCCGATCTGACCCAGGAGGCCTATCGCAAGGCCTGGTCGGCGCTCCCGGGTTTCCGAGGCCGGGCGCGCTTCTCGACCTGGCTCTACCGGATCGCCTACACCACCTTCGTCTCGCACGCCCGCCGGCCGCGCCGGCTCCTCCCCCTGGACGAGGAGCAGGCCGAGCGGGTCGACGATCCTTCCCCCGGGCCCGAGGAGTCGGCGTCGCGCAGCCGCGACGCCGAGCGCCTACGCCGTGCCGTCCTCGGCCTGCCCGAGGATCTCCGCTTCACCGTCACCGCCCGCTACTGGCGGAACCTCCCCGTGCGGGAGATCGCCCGCCTCGAAGGGGTGACGGGCGTCGCCATCCGGAAACGTCTCGCGAGAGCCGAAAAGCTGCTCGCCGATCGGCTGCAGGAGGACCCGTCATGAACCGCCACGCGAACGCGAAGAAGATCTCCGAACGGCTCCGCGAGCCGTACGACACCGACCCGGTCCCCGAGCCGCCGGAGACCCTGCGTGCCACCCTCCTCCGCGAGGTGCCGGAGCGCCTTGAGCTCTCGCCCGAGGTGGGCGCCGGCGCCGAGCCCTCCGATGCCGTATCCGGCCGGCCGCCGCGCTGGCTGCTCGCCGCCGCCGCGACCGTGCTGATCGCGGTCGGGGCCGGAGTGGTCGCCGTGCGGGTGATGGAGGAGGCCGACGTGCGGCCCGAGGTGCGGGACGAGGCCGCGGTGGTCCGCACGACCGCCTCGGAGCCGACCGCGCCCCCGCCCGCCCCCGCGGCGCCGCGGGACGAAGCCGAGCCGGCCCCTGAGCCGTCGCGCCGGGAGCTCCGTGCGCTCGGCTACACCGGCGCCGACGGAGCCGCCCCACCCGCGCCCCCCCCGCCGGCCGAGGCCGCACCGGAGAGCGAGGCCGAGGGCACCTTCGCCGTGGACGGCGTGATGATCACCGACATGGCCGCGATCGGGAGCTCGCCGACCTACTACGAGTTCGACCAGGTCGAGGAGGTGCAGGTGGGGGGGGAGCACCCGCGCCCGATGGCGAAGCGAATCGCCGAGCCGGCCGGGCCGCTGCCCGTCGCGCCGCCGGGGTGGCTCCCGCCGTCGACCGGCGGCACGGCCGAGCCGAACGACCAACCGTACGGCGACGTCTTCTTCGAGGGCTACGGCACCAACCCGTTCCTCGACCCGGCCGAGGACCCGCTCTCGACCTTCGCGCTCGACGTCGACACCGGCTCCTACACAGTGGTGCGCCGCTTCGTGACCGACGGCCACCGGCCGCCGGCCGACGCGGTGCGGGTCGAAGAGATGGTCAACGCCTTCGACTACGGCGACGCGCCGCCGGCACCCCGGAGCGGCGACGACTTCGCCCTCCGCGCCGAGGGCTCGCGCTCGCCGTTCGCCCTCGGGCCCGGTGATACGCCGCAGAAGGAGCGCTACCACCTGCTCCGCTTCGGCATCCAGGCGCGCGAGGTCGCCGCCGCCGACCGCAAGCCGGCGGTGCTCACCTTCGTGGTCGACGTCTCCGGCTCGATGGCGGCCGAGAACCGCCTGGGGCTGGTCCAGCGCTCGCTCGGCCTGCTGCTCGGCGAGCTGCGGGAGGACGACGCGGTCGGGCTGGTGATCTACGGCTCGAACGGCCGGGTGGTGCTCGAGCCGACCGGCGACCACGACGCCATCCGGCGCGCGATCGACCGCCTCCACACGGACGGCTCGACCAACGCGGAGGAG
>CAZLLV010000396.1:0-24055 GCA_964560325.1 uncultured Thermoanaerobaculia bacterium
TCGAGCTCGCCGGGAGCGACGACCTCGGCGTCGACGAGTCGGCGGTGGTAGGCGGCGATCGGGTCACGGGCGCTCCAGAAGGCCCACGCCTCGCGGTCGGCGTATCCGCCCTCGACGAGCTCGGGATAGCCCCACGACGGCTGCGGGTCGCGACCGAGGTAGAGCATGTCGTCGTGGTGGGCGTGGCCGCACATGCGTAGCGACACCAGCTCGACGAGCGAGGTGCCGAGCCCGGCACGGGCGCGCTCGGCGGCCCAGGCGAAACCGGCGGCGATCGCCTCCGGGTCGGTGCCGTCGAGAGTGACGCCGGGGATGCCGTAGCCGACCGCCTTGTCGGCGAACACCCGCACCGCCGAGTTGTCGCGCACCGGCGTCGAGAGGGCGGTGCCGTTGTCCTCCACGCAGAAGATCGCCGGCAGCCGGCGGGCGGCGCAGACGTTGATCGCCTCGTGCCACTCGCCGAGCGACGTGCCGCCCTCGCCGATGAAGGTGACCGCCACCCGCAGGCCGTCCCCGTCCGGGCCGGGCAGCGGACCCTGGCGCTCGAAGGCGAAGGCGAGCCCGGCGCCGGTCAAAGCGGAGATCGAGAGCGGCGCCGCGGCGGGGAGGATGCCGCGGTCGAAGTCGCCGATGTGGAGATCCTTGCCGTCCATCGGGGGCCCGGCCTTGCCCATCTGGGCGGCGAGGATGCGCCGCACCGTCTCGGGGCGCGGGTGCATGCCGAGGGCGGCGCCGGCGGCGCGGATGAGCGGCGCCACCACGTCGCCCCGCCAGGAGCCGTCGTCGGCGCGCCAGCGGTCGCCCCGGCGCAGACGGATCGTCGCGGCGTAGATCGCCTCCTGTCCGAGCGACCGGAAGCCCTTGCCCTGGAAAGCGCCGCCCTGGTAGCGCACCTCGCCGCAGGCGAAGAACGCCTTCAGCCGGCTGTCGGTGGCGCGCGTGAGGAGCATCCCGCGCAGCATCTCCCGCTTCTCGCCGCGGGTGAGGGAGGCGGCGATCGCCGCGCGGCGGAGGAAGCCGTCGCAGCTCTCGACCAGCTCCGCGGCGGCCTGCGACAGGCGCTCGCCGGCGCTCCGGCCGGGGAGCGGGTCCGGCAGGTCGGCGGTCGCTCCGGCGAGCGCCTCGGCGGAGTAGCGGCGGGCGAGGGCGTCGCGCAGCGGCGCCCGCAGCGCCTCGACCCGCGCCTCCTCGCCGCCCGCGTGGTCGAAGCGGTCGACGCCCCGGCCGGACGCCTCCTCGAACGCCGCGCGCGCCAGGTCGAGGGCGAACGGGTGGCGCTCGGTCACGAACGCGGCGAAGCGGTCGGCGAGGCTCGTGGACGGGCTCCGGTCGAGAGTGGTCACGGGCGGATCGTAACCGCCCCGTCACGACGGGACAAGGCTCGCGTGGCCCCGCTCGGCGTTGTCACGCGAGCCCTGTCTCCTTTCGGCGACGCTCGACACTGGATAGGTTGACGCGGAGGCCCCTCCCGGGGCCGGTCGTCGGCCTCGGGGGGCCTCCGAAAACGCAGGGTAAGGAGGCTTTGATATGTCGATTTTCCGCCAAGAATCTTCTCCTCACCGCACGGAACGGGGCTGGGCGCTGATCCTGGCCCTCGTGGCGGCGCTCGCGCTGGTCGCGATGCCGGCCGCCGCGGCCGATCTCTCCGACGTCGTCTACGAGGTGGTCGACACCTCGCGGGCCGACGCCGAGGCGTTCTGGACCGAGGAGCGGCTGCGCGAGGCGCAGCCGATGCCGATGCCGACCGTGGATCCGAACGGGGAGGTTTCGGGGCTCACGAGGAAGGGCCCGCGGAGCTCGAGCGCCACGATGGTCCCCGGCGCGCTGCCGGGCGAGAAGGTCGGTTTCCTCGGCCCGTACGACCCGTCGGTCGAGAGCACGTTGACCCCGAAATGGGGCACCGCGCCCTGGGTCTACAGCCGCTACCGCCTGTTCCCGGACAGCGTCGCGACCTACACCACCTATCCGTACTCGACGGTGGGCAAGCTCTTCTTCCAGGTTCCGGGCGTGGGGCTCTTCGTCTGCTCGGCGTCCGTGGTCAACGGCAAGAACTCGTCGACGGTCCTGACGGCGGGCCACTGCGTCTACAGCCCGCCGCCCGGCACCTTCGGCTACGTCGGGACGCACACGAACTTCGTCTTCATCCCGTCGCGTCGGGCCGGGGCCAACCCGGTCGGAACGTGGACCGCCGCCGTCTCGGCGACCACCGTCGGCTGGCAGTTCGGCTATCTCGAGTACGACGTGGGTGCCCTGGTCATGAACCGCGGTGGGCTGTCGAACAACCACGTGGCGACCGACACCGGCTCGCTCGGCCTGCTGTTCGACGCACCGCAGGTGCAGCACTTCCACGGCATCGGCTACCCGCAGGGAGCGCGCAACCTGGCGCAGACGCAGCCAGGGCTCCAGTTCAACGGTGAGTATCAGGAGATCTGCACGGCCGCGACGGCGGGGACCGACCTGCCGACCGGCGGCCCCGGTGATCCGCGCACGCTCGGCATCGGATGTGACTCGACCGGCGGCACGTCGGGCGGCCCGTGGATCGTCAACTTCAGCGGCTACCTGGCGAAGCAGAACAACCTGATCAACAGCGTGTTCAGCTACCGCTACACGGGCCCCAACCCGCCGGCGAACCTGCAGATTTACGGCCCGTACTTCGGCGCCGCGGCCCAGAACCTCTGGAGCTTCGCGAGCGGCTACCCGATTCCGTGAGAGCCCTCGCCCTTCCCCTCCTCTGAAGTCGTTCTCCGGCCCCCGCCGTCCGCGGCGGGGGCCGCCCTTCCTCGGCGTCGGACGGACGCCGACTCGCCGTTCGGTCCGCGCCCGACCGGCTCTCCCGCCGCCGGCCGATGGGCGCCGGAAGCGTCCGGAGCGATCCTTCGGTCATGCCTGTCGAGACCGCTGTCGCTTCCCGGGGGAGGAGCGCGGAGAAGCGCCGATCCGCGACCCGCCGATCGCCCGCCCACACCGAGGCCGCCGAGCACCTGCGGCGCGCCAACACCCGCCTCGCCCTGCTCACCGAGATCGTCACCGGCCTCGGCGGCTCGACGAGCCGCGAGCGCGCCGCCCGGGAGGTGATCGAGCGCCTGGCCGGCGCCCTCGACGGCATCCGTGTCGGTTTCTCGACGGTGCGCGCCGACGGCGCGATCGAGTCGCGGCTCGCGGCCGGCGCCTCGGACGGTCCCGGGCGCGACGGCGACGCGGTGGTGGGCGCCACGCTGGTGCCGATCGCCCATTACCATCGGGCGCTCCGCCGCCAGGAGCTCGTGACGGTGGCCGACGTGCGGAGCGACCCGCTCCTCGGCTCCGCCACCGAGCGCCTCGAGGCGGACGGCATCCGGGCGCTGCTGGCGGTCGGCTTTCCGCGCACGGAGGAGCTGACCGACGTGCTGTCGTTCGAATCCCCGGTGCCGCGCGCCTGGCGCGAGGAGGACGCCTCGATGCTCCTGGAGGTCGCGGCCTACCTCTTCCTCGCCCTCCAGGAGGCCGGCTACCAGGAGGAGCGGGAGCGCGCCTATGCGGTCCAGGCGCGGACCGTCTCGCGCCTCACGACCCTGGTCGAGTCGGTCCAGGTCGGCGTGCTCGAGGAGGACGAGGACCGGACCATCTCGCTGGTCAACCGGGCGTTCTGCGACATGTTCCACCTCCCGCCGCCGGAGGAGCTGATCGGCAAGCCGACCCGCGGAACCCTGCGCTCGACCCGGGAGCTGTTCGTCGACCCGGAGGGGTTCCTCGCCGGGGTCGACGAGCGGATCCGCCGCAAGGAGCGGGTGCTCGACGAAGAGATCGTCCTCGTCGACGGCCGCATCCTGGAGCGCGATTACCTGCCGGGCTCGAGCCACGAGGGGTTTCGCGGGCACTTCTGGGTGTTCCGCGACATCACCGTGCACAAGGAGACGGCGGAGAAGGCACGACGCTCGGCGGAGCGCTACCGGGACTTCGTCGAGAACGGCGTGGCGCTCGCCTGGAGCCACGACCTCGACGGCCGCGTGCTCTCCGCCAACCGCTCGCTCGCGGAGGCGGTCGGTGCGCCGACGCCGGAGGAGCTGGTCGGGCGGCTGATCCCGGACGTGGTCGATCCCGAGTACGGCCAGACCTGGGAGGAGTACATCGGGGAGATCCGGGAGCAGGGCGTGGCGCGGGGCCGCTTTCGGCTGCAATGCTTCGACGGATCGAAGCGCATCCTCGCCTTCAGCAACGTGCTGCGAAAGGACGAGAACGGCCAGCCGGTGGTGCGGGGGTTCGGCGAGAACGTCACCCAGCACGCCGAGGCCGAGGCGGCGCTCCGGCGCCGCAGCGAGCTCGAGCAGCGGCTGGTCGAGATCTCGGCCCGGCTGATGAGCTCGACCACCGCGGCGCTGGGGGAGGCGATCGGGCAGTGTCTGGACCAGCTCGGCCCGAGCCTCCGCTCGGACGATTCGGTCCTCTTCCTGCTCGACGAGAGCGCGACCGTCCTCCGGGCGTACCAGGCCGCCGGTGCCTCGCCGGGGTCCGCGCGGGAGGCGTGGCCGGACACCCTCGCGGTCGCCGACCTGCCGCACGCGATGGCGGACCTCGGCCGGCTGGAGCCGTTCCGGGTGCGGCGGCGCGAAGACCTTCCCGGCGCCTCCGGCGAGCTCGGTCTGTGCGAGCGACTCGGACTGCGGTCGCTCCTCTGCGTGCCGGTCTCCACCCGCGGCCGGCTGCTCGGGTTCGTCGGTCTGGCCGGCGTCGAGGCCGAGCGCGAGTGGCCGGACGACGAGGTGGCGATCGTGCGGGTGATCGGCGACATCCTGGGCGGCGCCCTCGAGCGCAAGCGCGCCGAAGAGGAGCTCTCGGCCGCCAACCTGGCGCTCGCCGCCGCCAACCGGGTGCTCGAGCAGACCCAGCGCAAGATGGAGCTGCTGAACGAGATGGGCGAGCTGCTCCTGACCGCGCGCGAGGCGACCGAGGCGCGGAGCGTGCTCCGCACCTTCCTGCCCCGGATGTTCGAAGGCTGCTCCGGCTCCGCCCACCTCCAGGGGCCGGAGGTGGGAGAGACCCTCGACACGGTGGTGACCTGGGGCCCGAGCCAGCCGGCGCCGGTTCCGGTCGCGATCGGCGACTGCTGGGCCCTGCGCCGGAGCCGCCTCCACCTGGTCGGCGGACCGGGCGAAGGGCCCGCGTGCCCGCACGCCGAGGTCGCGGGGGAGGAGAAGAGCCTCTGCGTCCCGCTCCAGGCGAACGGCAACCTCCTCGGCCTGCTCCATCTGCGGCAGGCCCGGGTGCGCCCGGCCGGCGTGGACGTGGCCGAGCTCGCCGACCTGCGGCAGGTGGCGATCAACACCGCCGAGCAGATCTCCCTCGGGCTCTGGAACCTCCAGCTCCGCGAAGGTCTGCGGACGCAGGCCCTGGAGGACCCGTTGACCGGCCTGCGCAACCGGCGCTACCTGGAAGAGCGGCTGAGCCACGAGCTGCGGCGGGCGACCCGCGCGGCGACGCCGCTGGCGGTGCTGATGATCGACCTCGACCACTTCAAGCGGGTCAACGACCTCTTCGGCCACGCGGCGGGCGACCGGATGCTGGTCCGGGTGGCGCGCTTCCTCGAGGGGACCGTGCGGACCGAAGACGTGGTGGCGCGCTACGGCGGCGAGGAGTTCACCGTCATCCTGCCCGGTACCCGCGGGCCGGATGCCCGCTGGGTGGCGGAGAAGCTGCGCAAGGGGGCGCGCCGGCTCGGAGGGGAGCTGTCCGGTGACGCGGGGGAGGCGCGGGTGACCTTCTCGATCGGCGTCGCCATCCACCCGGACCACGGCGCCACGGTACACGACCTGCTGGAGGCGGCGGACGCGGCGCTCTACCAGGCGAAGCGAGAGGGGCGCGACCGCGTGCTGGTGGCGGGCGAGGACGGGTTGCCGGAGGTGCTGGACGAGGTCGGTTGACGCTCGTTTGGGGGCGTGGGTGGCGGCGGGCCGGGTCGGCCCGGGTTAGACTCGCGGCCCGTGGCGAAGACCGAACGAGAGCGCCTGACGCTCGCGGGGGTGCTCGCGAGCCTCGGCCCCGGCCTGGTGTGGGCGGCGGCGGCGGTCGGCGTGTCGCACCTCGTGCAGTCGACCCGTGCCGGCGCCTCCTACGGCTTCGCGCTCGTCTGGGTGGTGATCCTCGCCAACGTCCTCAAGTACCCCTTCTTCGAGTACGGACCGCGCTACGCCGCCGCGACCGGCGAAAGCCTGGTCGACGGCTACCGACGGCAGGGGCGGTGGGCGGTCTGGGCGTACTTCTTCCTCACCCTCGGGACGATGTTCGCGGTGCTGGCGGCGGTCACCTTCGTCACCGGCGGCCTCGCGACCCAGCTCTTCGGCGAGGCGCTCTCGCCCTTCGCCTACAGCGCCGTGGTGCTGGCGGTCTGCGCGGTGGTGCTGGTGCCCGGGCAGTACCCGCTCCTCGACAAGCTGGTCAAGGCGATCATGGCGCTCCTCGCGGTCTCGACGGTCGCGGCGGTCGCCGCCGCGGCGCTCGCGGGCGAGGGGCGGGCCGCCGCCGGGCCGGCCGCAGAGCTCGACCTCCTCGGGCCGGCGACCTTCCCGTTCCTGATCGCCCTCGTCGGCTGGATGCCCTCGGCGATCGACATCTCGGTCTGGCACTCGCTCTGGACGCTCGAGCGGGCGAAGGAGACCAAGCACCGGCCGCTCCTCCGCGAGGCTCTCTTCGACTTCAATCTCGGCTACGCCGGCACGGCGGTCCTCGCCCTCCTCTTCCTGTCGCTCGGCGCCCTGGTCTTCCACGGCTCGGGCCAGGAGGTGGCGGAGAGTCCGGCCGGCTTCGCCTACCAGCTCTTCGACCTGTACACGGCGGCGCTCGGCCCCTGGGCCCGGCCGATCATCGTGGTGGCGGCGTTCACCACCATGTTCTCGACCACCCTGACGGTGGCGGACGCGTTCCCGCGGGCGCTCCAGCGCACGACCGAGATCCTGGCGCCCCGCCTGTCGGGTGGGCCGGCGGGCGCGGGGGCCGAGGGGCGGCGCTCGCCGGTCCTCTACTGGGGCTGGATGCTGGTGCTGGTCGCGGGCGCGCTCCTGCTGATGAGCGTCTTCCGGTCGAGCCTGACCGGCATGGTCGACTTCGCGACCACCCTGTCGTTTCTCACCTCGCCCTTCCTCGGCTACCTCAACTCCGGGGCGGTGACCGCGCCGCCCGTGCGGGCGGCGGCGCGGCCGCCCGGTTGGCTGCGGGCGCTGACCTGGATCGGCCTCGCGTTCGGCGTGGTCTTCGGCGTGGTCTTCCTCGCCGGCCGCTTCCTGACCGCGGAGCCGGAGGAGCCGGCGCCGCCGACCGAGGCGGTGGCCGCGGCGGTGTCGGCGGCCGAGCTCCCGGAGACGGGCGCGGCGGCGGGGGCGAATTTGCTCCTGGTCACCCTGGACACGACCCGCGCCGACCGGCTCGGCAGCTACGGCGCCGCCGATGCCGCGACCCCGAACCTCGACCGCCTCGCCGAGCGCGGGCTCCGCTTCGTCGACGCCGTCTCGCCGGTGCCGATGACCCTGCCGGCCCACGCCACCGTGATGACCGGGCTCGATCCGCCGGCGCACGCCGTGCGCGTCAACGGCGAGGCGCCGCTCGCGGCCGAGCACGAGACGCTCGCCGAGGCGCTCGCCGGCGCCGGCTACCGGACCGGCGCCTTCGTCTCCTCCTTCGTCCTCGATCCGCGCTTCGGCCTCGGCCAGGGGTTCGGCACCTACGACGCGACGCTCGAGGCGACCCGCGCCGCGGCCCTCGAGCCGCAGGTCGAGCGGGGGGCGTCCTCGGTGACCACGGCCGCCCTCGGCTGGCTCGCGGAGCGCGGGGAGGCGGAGGCCGGGTTCTTCCTCTGGGTCCACTACTTCGATCCCCACGACCCGTACGAGCCGCCGGAGCCGTTCGCCAGCCGCTTCCGCGACCGCCCCTACGACGGCGAGATCGCCTACGTCGACTCCGAGCTCGGGCGGCTTCTCGACGCGGTGCCCCCAGACACGCTGATCGTGGTGGCCGGCGATCACGGAGAGAGCCTGGGGGAGCACGGGGAGCGCTACCACTCCCGGACGCTCTACGAGGGCGCGGTGCGGGTGCCGCTGATCGTGGCGCTCCCGGACCGCGGCCATGGCGGCGATGGCGGAGCCGGAGGCGCGGTCGACGGCTTCGTCGTCACCCTGAGCGACCTCTACCCGACGCTGCTCGATCTGCTGGGCGTGCCGATCGACGAGGCGGCGCGGCGGCGGCTCGACGGCCGCTCGCTGGTGGCGGCTCCGGCCGGGGATGGGCGGAGCCGACTGGCCGAGCGGACGGTCTATCTCGAGACCCTGAACCCCTGGTACGACAACGGCTGGGCGCCGCTCTACGCCGCCCGCACACACGAGCGGAAATACGTCCGGGCACCCCGGCCCGAGCTCTACGATCTCGGCTCCGATCCGGGCGAGACGCGGAACCTGCTGGCGGAGGAGGGGAGCGCCGGCTCGTCGGCGGAGGCGCTGCGTCGCTTCCTCGACCGGCGCAGCCCGAACGATCTCGGGGCCGAGCTCGCGGCGGTCGGCGGCGGGGAGGTCGACCCGGAGGTCCGCCGGCGGCTCGAATCGCTCGGGTACCTGACGGCCGGCGGGGCTTCGGAGTCGAGAGCGGGCGGCGATCCCGCCGTGCCGTACGACGAGCTGCCCGACCCGAAGGAGATGCTGCCGCTGCTCGAGGAGCTCGCCGAGGGGCGGCGCGCCCTCGCGGCCGGCCGTCCGGCGGAGGCGGAGCGGAGCGCACGGCGCATCCTCGCCGGCGCACCGCGCGACCGCTCGGCCCTCCAGCTCCTCGCCGAGAGCTACGCCACGCGGGGCCGGGTCGAGGACGCGGAACGTGCGCTGCACCGGAGCGTCGAGATCGGCCCGACGATCGGCGCCTGCGTCCTCCTCGCGCAGGTGGTCCTCCAGCAGGGGCGCTTCGACGAGGCCGAGGCGCTCCTCGACCGCGCGGCCGAGATCGACCCACGCCACGGCGCGATCTCCATCGGCCGCGGCGACCTCGCCCTCGTCCAGGGCCGCCCCGAGGACGCGCTCGCGCTCTACCGCCAAGCCGCGGAGAACGACCGCCACCGCTTCGCCGGCCTGGCGGAAGCTCGAATCGAGAGGGTGCGAGCGGCGCGGTCGAACGACGGATCACCGTAGGGCGCCGTCGCATGGCCGGCCGGCGGCCCGTGCGGGCGCCGCCGGCCGGCCCGACTCCGTCGGCTCAAGGTTCGGGGCAACAGACCTCGACCGCCACCACGACATTGCCTTCGGAGAGCGGCGGGTCGACCTCGCAGTCGACCACCCGGACACCGAGGACCGCGTCGGGCAACGGTCCGCCGTAGGTCTCCTGGCACGTGTTCCGGTAGTGGAACGAGCCGAGCGCGCGCACCGCGGCGTCGATCGCCTCGGCGCAGCTCGTGAATTCGGGCTTCGGGTAGTGGAGACCTCCCAGGGTCGCTTTCGCCGCGCCCGCCGGGCAGCAGTCGCCGGAGTCGCAGGGGCGCGAGTCCTTGCACTCCGACGCGACACCGACCGAGAAACGGCCGTGGGCGCTGTACTCGGCGTAGACGACGCCGCCGAGGCTGTTCGAGAAGTCGAAGTCGAGGCTCCCGAAATCGGCCGTGGTGAGGTCGGAGGCGGCGAGCTCGACGGAGTGCGCGGCGGTGAAGACGCTGATCGGGCCGCCGGCGGGCGCGCCCGCCTCGTCACGGGGCTGGACGGTGAAGGACGGCGGATCGCCCGCTTCGACTCCACGCGGCTGGGTGATGTAGATCGTGAGACGGGTGCCGGCGCCGAAGTCGAGGAAGCGGATCGAAGCGTCGGCGCACAGATCGCCGCCGCGCACCATCGTCTCCCCCGTGGCGAAGTCGTCCGCCACGTCGACCTGGAAGAAGTCACCGCCCAGGACCGGCGACCGGTCGGGGGCGCCGGTGGTCACGAGCTTGACGAAGCCGCGCGCGAAGCCGTCCGGACCGGTGCCGAGCCCCGGGACGTCGCGGATGCTGACCGTCCGCGTCTCGAACGCGGCGAGCGTCTCGGTGTCGGTGCGCTGGAGGCCTCCGCCGAGGCCGTAGTACTCGATGTCCACGCTCCGAGCCGCGTCGGTCAGGTTGCGCACCGCGAAGAGCGTGTTGGTGCCGCTCGCGTCGTTGCGGTCGACCAGGTAGGACGGCACGAGCAGGGTTTCGGCGCAGGCGCCCACCGGCTCGGCGGTGAGCCGGACATCGTCGAAGTTGGTCTGGATGCCGGTGGCGCGGAGGCGGATCTCCAGTGGCTCGCCGATCTCCGGGTGATCGGGGCCGACCGTGGTCTCGATCCTCGACGTGATGAAGCTCCCCTGACGGGGCCGGTGGGACGAGTCGTCCTCGGCCAAGATATGGTCGCCGGCCCGGAGCTGCACGATGTAGCCGTCGAACGGGTCGTTCCCGTTCCAGCCGATCTCGACCGTCAGCACGTACCGCGTGTACGCCTCCAGCGTCGTCCCGAGCACCTGCCAGATCTGGCTCGCCGTCCCGTTCGAGAAGCCGACGTTCAGGCCCTCCGGGATGCCGCCCGGGTAGTCGGAGCCGGGGGAACCGACGGTCGGCCGGTAGACGCCTTGACCGACGGGGTGCGACGTCTGCCAGTCGGTGATGGTGACGTCGAACCCCCCGGGCGAGAGTGAGTCCGCCTCGAAGCCGGGGTTGTCGATCGGGACGTCCACCGGAAGGGCGGCGTAGGCCAGGCGACGGGAGTCCTGAGCCTCGGCCGCGCCCGGCGTCAGCCAGAGAATCGCCAGCGCGACCCCCAGGAGGGCGGCCGCAGGTTTCAGAAAGGGAAGAGCTCGCTTCGAATTCATCTCGATCTCCTTGTCCAATCGGGTCGTGTCGCCCGGGCGAGCGCAGCATTGCGCTTCTTGGACGGGTAGGAGATCGGGAGCGGCGGAAAGGTTTAGCTCTACTCAGGCGCGTAGTAGCCGGGTCGGTGGACGACCCTGGCGCCCGAGGGTTTGTCGCGCACCTTCACCTCCAGCCGGTGGAAGCCGCCGTCCGGCTCCAGGTTCCGCGGCTGGAAGGTCAGCAGGTAGCTCGTCCGCGTCGTCGCCTCCATCTCGCGCAACAGGAGCTGGACGTCGTTCGAGTTGGTGAAGAGCTGCCCGCCGGTGTCGAGCGCCATCATGAGGAGCGAATCGCGGCCGAAGCCGAGGCCGCCCAGGTCGACCGACTGGATCGCCCAGCCGCTCGACCGGCAGGCGCGCTTGATGTCCTCGTAGAACGAGAGCACCAGCGCCCGCTCGCCGGTCGGACCGTTGGGGGCGCCGCGCGACAGGTGGACCAGGTACTTGCGCCCGTCGAGGTGCGCCGTCGCCTCGACCGCGCCGGTCAGGCCGCGGGACAGCTCCCGCACCGTCGAGGCGACCGGCCAGGAGGCGACGTCCCGGTTGTGCCACGTGAGCCCCGCTTCGGCGAGGAGAGAGTCGCGGTCGAGGCGCGCGTCGGCCGGCACCGCGCCCACCGGTTTCCGCCAGTCGTCGAGCAGCGCCCCGGCCCGCTTCCGGTCGCTCTCGATCATCGCGCGCGCCAGCTCCAGCCCGCGCCGCACGTCGTCGTGCCGATCGGTGAGGCCGAGGATCCACCGGTAGCCGCGCACGGCGCTGAAGTAGCCGATCCCCACCCGGTCGCCGGGGGCGAGCCCTTCGTCGAGGAGCGCCTCCAGGATGGCGGCGGTGCTCGCCAGGCTGCGCGAGCCGGCGTAGGCGAGGTCGAAGAGGAAGAGGAAGTTGCGCCGGGCCGCGAGGTCGACGGCCGCCCCGCCGGCGGAACCCACGGTCTCGCCGCCGTCCCCGCTGCTCGTGCGCGCCGCCGGCGGCGTCACGGTCAGCACGTCGAAGCTCTCGATCGTCTGCGGCTCGCCCCGGTCGAGGACCGTGAAGTCGTCGACCGTGAAGCCGCCCAGCGACTCGCCCCGGTGGACGATCGTCACCGGTACCTCGACCAGCAGCACCGAGGCACCGCCTTCGAAGGTCTCGCGCTCGGGCGCCTCTCCGGGCGGTGTCTCGTACTGCGGGCGAGCGGGGGAGGGGAGCGCGACGAGCGCCGCCGCCGCGGCGAGCGCGACGGCAGAGGCGAGGCGGCACCGCCGGAACGTCATGGCGGTGCCATTCTCGCATAGCCGCTCGGTAGGCCCGGGCTACTCGAACATCACGAGCGCCTTGCTCACGCCGCAGCCGTCGCGGTCGGTCGAGGCGATCGTCCGGTTGAGGCCGACCCAGAACACCCGGTTCTCGGCGGGCGTCGGGTTGGACGGCAGGAAGAAGAGACGTTCGAGATCGGGGGTCTCGAGGATCGTCGTCGGCTGGCCGATGGTCAGGCGCTGGTCCGACACGGTGAACCGGAGAGCGCCCTCGGTCAGGGCCAGGTGCTGCTGCAAGAGGGTCTCGACATCCTCGGGGTTGTCGGCGGCGTTGTAGACAGTGAGGAGCTCGCCGAGCACCTGCACCTCGGCGTTCTGCCCGGCGGGCGGACTCCCCGAGTCGCCGCCGTAGCCGTTGTTGGTCTCCGAGTCGCCGATGTTGAGGGTCCAACCGGCCGGCGTGCCGACGTAGTCGAGCCAGACCACCACGCGCTGGCAGCCGGGTGGCACGTCGACCCGGATCACGGCCTTGTACCACGCGGCACGGGTGCACCTGTTCTCGTCGGTCAGGTCGGTCAGCTTGCCTGAGTCGTCGACACCGAAGATCTCGAGCGCCCCGGGATTGTCCGGGTCTTGGCCGGTGGGGTCGAGGGTACCGCCGGTGATCAGGTCGGCGTAAGCCAGGTAACGGGGGCACTGAGCCTCGGCCGCGCCCGGCGTCAGCCAGAGAACCGCCAGCGCGACCCCCAGGAGAGTGGCAGGTTTCAGGAAGGTAAGAGCTCGCTTCGAATTCATCTCGATCTCCTTGTCATCGGTCGGGTCGAATCGCCCGGACGAGCGCAGCATCGCGCTCGTTTGACAAGTTGGAGATCGGGAGCGGCGGAAAGGTTTAGTCGGGAAGGCCGACGCTCAGAGGTTCCGGCGGTACTCGCCGCCCACGTCGTAGAGGGCGCGGGTGATCTGGCCGAGGCTCGCGACCTCGGCGGCGCGCATCAGCTCGGCGAACAGGTTGCCGCCGGAGAGGGCGGCCTCCTTCAGGCGGGCGAGGGCGGCCGGGGCGCGTTCGGCGTGACGCTCGTGGAAGGCGGCGAGGCGCTCGATGCACCCCTCCTTCTCCTCCTTCGAGGCGCGGGTGAGCGGCACCTCCGGCAGGTCGCTCGCCGCCTCCGCGCCGCCACGCGGCAGGAAGGTGTTGACGCCGACGATCGGCAGCTCGCCCGAGTGCTTGAGGCTCTCGTACTCGAGCGAGTCGTCCTGGATCACGCCGCGCTGGTACTGGAGCTCCATCGCGCCGAGCACGCCGCCGCGCCGGCTGATCCGGTCGAACTCCTCGAGCACCGCTTCCTCGACCAGGTCGGTCAGCTCCTCGATCACGAAGCTGCCCTGGGTGGCGTTCTCGCACTCGACCAGCCCGAACTCCTGGGTGATGATGAGCTGGATCGCCATCGCGCGCCGCACCGAGTGCTCGGTCGGGGTGGTGATCGCCTCGTCGTAGGCGTTCGTGTGGAGGCTCTGGGCGTTGTCGATGGTGGCGAGCAGCGCCTGGAGGGTGGTGCGGATGTCGTTGAAGTCGATCTCCATGGCGTGCAGGCTCCGCCCGGAGGTCTGGATGTGGTACTTGAGCTTCTGGCTCCGCTCGTTGGCGCCGTAGAGCTCCCGCATGGCGACCGACCAGATCCTCCGCGCCACCCGCCCGATCACCGAGTACTCGGCGTCCATGCCGTTCGAGAAGAAGAACGACAGGTTGGGCGCGAAGTCGTCGACGTCCATGCCGCGCGAGCGGTAGTACTCGACGTAGGTGAAGCCGTTCGCCAGGGTGAAGGCGAGCTGGTGGATCGGGTTCGCTCCCGCCTCGGCGATGTGGTACCCGCTGATCGAGACCGAGTAGAAGTTGCGCACGTCGCGGTCGATGAAGTACTGCTGCACGTCGCCCATCAGGCGCAGCGCGAACTCGGTCGAGAAGATGCAGGTGTTCTGCCCCTGGTCCTCCTTCAGGATGTCGGCCTGCACCGTGCCGCGGACGGTCGAGAGGGTGCGCGCCGCGATCTCCTCGTACTCCTCGTCGGAGAGGAGCGCCCGCACGTCCTCCCAGGCGGCGCCGCGCTCCGCGTCGGGCTGGAGCTCCTGGCCTTCCGAGATGTCGAGGCGCCCGGCCTCGCGCAGGAAGCGCCGGCACTGCTGGCGGATCGCGGTGTTGAAGAAGAACGCGAGGATCGTCGGCGCCGGCCCGTTGATCGTCATCGAGACCGAGGTCGCGGGGTCGCAGAGGTCGAAGCCGGCGTAGAGCCGCTCCGCCTCCTCGACGGTGAAGACCGAGACACCGCTCTCGCCGATCTTGCCGTAGATGTCCGGCCGGCGGTGCGGGTCCTCGCCGTAGAGGGTGATCGAATCGAAGGCGGTCGAGAGCCGCTTCGCCGGCTGGCCTTCGGCGAGCAGGTGGAAGCGCCGGTTGGTCCGCTCGGCCGGGCCCTCGCCGGCGAACATGCGGGTCGGGTCCTCCTGGGTGCGCTTGAACGGGAAGACGCCGGCGGTGAAGGGGTACTCTCCCGGTACGTTCTCGGTCAGCCGCCAGTAGACCCGGTCGCCCCAGTCGCGGTAGCGCGGGTGCATCACCTTCGGCACCTTGGTCTTCGAGAGGGTGGTGCGGTAGTTCTTGACCTCGACCGTGCGGTCCCGGACCCGGTAGCGGAAGACGTCGCCCCGGTACGCCTCCTCCCAGTCGGCCCAGCCGCGGATCGTCTCCAGCACCCGGGGGTCGAGGCGGCCGAGGTTGCGGTCGAAGGCCTCCATAAGGTCGGCCGGGCCCCCTGCGGCAGACTCGATCGCTTCCTCGCCGAAGGCGCGCCACTCGGCCGGCACGTCGGCGCCGAGGAGGCGAATCGACCGCCGCAGGGCGTCGAGGTCCTCCGCGGCGTCGGCCTGCTCGCGCGCCCAGGAGCGGTAGGCGCGGGACGCTTCGGCGATCTCCGCCAGGTAGCGCTCGCGACCGGTGGGGATGACGTGCTGCGAGGTGTCGGTGACGCGCTCGGGTCCGGCGGGGTGGCGGCTCTCCCAGCCCAGGCCGAAGCGATCGGAGACGGACGCGACCAGGTGGCCGTAGAGCGCGTCGACGCCGGAGTCGGCGAAGTGGGCGGCGCTGGTGCCGAAGACCGGCAGCTCCTCGAGCGGCGTCTCGAACAGCTCCTTGTTGCGCCGGAGCTGCTTGCGCACGTCGCGCAGCGCGTCCTCCGAGCCGCGGCGGGTGAACTTGTTCACCACCACGAAGTCGGCGTGGTCGAGCATCTCGATCTTCTCGAGCTGCGACGGCGCGCCGTACTCGGCGGTCATCACGTAGACCGAGAGGTCGCACAGGTCGACGACGGCGCTGTCGCCCTGGCCGATGCCCGCGGTCTCGAGCAAGATCAGGTCGAAGTCCGCGCCCTTCAGCAGCTCGACCACCTGGCCGACCTCGGCCGAGACCTCGCCCCGGTTGCCCCGGGTGGCGAGCGAGCGCAGGTAGACCCGGTCGCTCTCGAGCGAGTTGAAGCGGATGCGGTCGCCCAGGAGCGCGCCGCCGGTGCGCCGCTTGGTCGGATCGACGCAGACCACCGCCACCCGCTTGTCCTCGAAGTCGTGGACGAAGCGCCGGACCAGCTCGTCGGTCAGGCTCGACTTGCCGGCGCCGCCGGTGCCGGTGAAGCCGATCACCGGCACCGTGCGGCCGTTCGTGCCGGCCTGGTCTCGAGCTCGGGCGATCAGCCCGGCGAGCGGCTCCGGGAGGGGGGAGCGGCCGCCGCCCGCCTCGGCGGCGGTGATCGCGCGCGCGAGGCCGAGGTAGTGGCCGTTCAGGCGCTCGGCCGTCAGCTCGGTCGAGAGCGGATCGAAGTCGCAGCCGGCGATCACTTCGTTGATCATTCCCTGGAGGCCCATGCGCCGGCCGTCCTCGGGAGAGAAGATGCGGTCGATGCCGCGCGCGTGGAGCTCCTCGATCTCCCGGGGCACGATCACCCCGCCGCCGCCGCCGTAGATCTTCACGTGGCGGGCGCCCCGCTCGTCGAGCATCTCGCGCATGTAGGTGAAGAACTCCATGTGCCCGCCCTGGTAGGAGGTGATCGCCACCCCTTGGGCGTCCTCCTGGATCGCCGCGTCGACGATCTCCTCGACCGACCGGTTGTGCCCGAGGTGGATCACCTCCGCGCCGGTCGCCTGGAGCACGCGCCGCATGACGTTGATCGACGCGTCGTGGCCGTCGAAGAGCGCGGCGGAGGTGACGATCCGGACCGGGTTCTTCGGCTCGTAGGGGGGGGTCTTCTGGCTCATGGCGTCACTTCGGGGGTCGTGGTCCGTCGGGAGCGGTGGGAGGGAGCGCGCGGGCTCCCGGCAGGTCCATTCTACCGGAGCCGCGAGAACGACGAAGGGGAGGCCGGAGCCTCCCCTTCGAAGCGGACCGCGGAGGGTCCGAAAACGCTGTCGGCCGGCTGCCTACTGGGTGCAGGCGTTCAACGCGTTGACGAAGCCGTGGCCGTAGAACTCGTCGTGGCCGTTCGGACCCGCGTCGACCGCCGTGTTCTTCAGCTTGGCCTTGAGGGCGCCGAGCGAGATGCCCGGGTTGGCGCCCTTGATGAGCGCCGCCACGCCCGCGACTGCCGGCGACGCCATGCTGGTGCCGGCCGCGAAGCAGAACGAGAAGTTCGGCGGAACCGACGTGCCCTTGCAGGTGCTGAGCACCATGTCGAAGACCCAGCAGAGGTTCACGAAGCCGTTGTGCACGCAGACGTCGTTGCCTGGCAGGGCGAAGTCGCCGCCCGGACCGGCCACGAAGATGGTGCCCTCGCCGTAGTTGCTGTAGCTCGCCGGCCGGTCGTAGTCGGTGGCGCCGAGCGCCGAGCCCAAGGGGCCGGTCGCCGAGACGCACACGCCGCTGCCCGACTCGCAGGGGACGAAGGTGACGTCGAAGAACTGGCCGAGGTCCCAGCCGTTGTTGCCGGCTGCGGAGATGACGAGCGTGCCCTTGCTGGTGGCGTAGTTGACCGCCTTGGCCATGGCACCGACGAGCTGACCACCGCCCGCCGCGCTCTTCTGGAAGCCGGCGCCCAGGCTCATGTTGATGATGTCGGCCGGCGCGCAGCCGAGGCCGAAGGCGGCCGGATCGGCGGCGTAGAGGATGCCGCCGATGATCTGGCCGAAGCTGCCGCTGCCGCTGTGCAGCACCTTGACGCCCATCAGCGTCGCCTCGGGGGCCACGCCGATCACGCCGAAGCCGTTGTCGGCCGCGCCGACGATGCCGGCGACGTGCGTGCCGTGCCAGAAGTTCCCGGTGTCGGTGTTGTACGGCTGACCCGGAACGAACGAGACGGAGCAGCCGGTGTCGAGGTTCGGCGCCAGATCGGCGTGCAGGTTGTAGATGCCGCCGTCGAGGATCGCCACGCGGACGCCGGCGCCGGTGCAGCCGGTCGCCCAGGCGGCGGGCGCCTCGAGGGAGGTCATGTTCCACTGCAGCGGGTAGAAGGCCTCGTCACCCGGAGTGATCGCCTGGCTCGGAACCTCCGGCTGCCACTGGACCTCGACGTCGAGGGCGGCGTCCTGGAACGCGTTGCCGGCCTGGACCTGGGTCATGAAGTCGGGGTTGTCGGAGGTGGCGACGCCGATGCCGGTGCCGCCGTGGCTCCAGACGACGGTTCCGCCCGCGGCGGAGACGGCGTCGTTCTGCTTCTGGCCCCACTTACCGGCGGTCAGAACGTACTGGTCGGCCGCGGCGGCGACCGGGAGGGCCAGGACCGCGACGGCGAGGGCCGCCACGACCAGGAGGGAACAGGAACGGTTGGGACTCATCGATGGATCTCCTTCAGTTTGCCAACAGGTTCGGGCTCGAAAGACGGACCAAATCCTGCTCCGGCAGCCGGGCCACCTCCGAAAGAAAGAGAATCGAGAGTCTTGGCGGTTGGGCTGGAGGCCCCTGGCTTTGCGAGGCCGCCTCGCGGCGGCGGTGCCTTTTCGAAGCTGAGCCCGGATTATACCTGCTGCTGACCCGCGGTCAACTCGGAGCTGAAACGCATCCGCGGGTTCTTCCAGGCGATCCGGAGGTAAGTCTTGACCTCCTGGATCAGCTCCTCCGAGGCCCGGTGGACCTGGAGGGAGTGGCGGAAGAGCGCCCAGGCCTCGCGGGCGTGGTTGTGGGCGCCGCACTCGCGCAGGTGCGGCACCATGGCGGCGGCGATCTCGGCCGCGCCCGCCGGGTCCCCGAGGGCGAGGCGGCAGGCGGCGAGCTCGAGGGCGCAGACGAGGGCTTCGAGATGGAGGCCTTGCTTGGTTTGCTCTGCGACGACGACCTGGTAGCCGGCCTCGGCCTCTCGAAGCTCCCCCGACGCAAAGTGCAGCCGGGCTTCCAGGCCGGCCCGGCGGAGACGGAACCACGGATCCTCGTGGCGGCGGTAGAGACTCCGGCTGGCGTCGAGCAGCATACGGGCACGCTCCGGCTGTCCCGATTCGACGAGCCAGAAGATGTGGGTGTTGCGGGCGGAGAGGAAGAGGTGGCCGTCCGCCTCCGGGTCGATCAGCCGCTCGGCGCGCCGGGAGTAGCGCACGCCGTGCTTCGGCTCGCGATAGCCCGCGGCGTACGCTTTCTGGACGAGGATCTTCCCGAGGAGCGTCTCCTCGTCGAGCTCCGAGTAGATCGCCTCCGCGCGCTCGATCGCCGACAGCGCGGCATCGAGATCGCCCAGCCAGAAGGCGAGGGAGGCGCGGAGACTGAACAGGTTCGCCTGTTCGAGCGGATCTCCGCTCCCGTCTTCGAGCAGATCCTCGGCCGTGCGAAACGCCTCGGCCGCGGCCTCGAAACGGCTCGCGCACCGGAAGGCGTTGCCCAGGGCACCCCAGGTGCGGGCGCGGAGATCCGCCGCGAGACCGCCGCTGTAGAGATCGTCGTCGAGCCGTTCGGCCACCCAGACCGCCAGCCGCGCGATCCGGACGGCACGATGCGGATCGCCGGAGAAGATCGCTCGCCGGCACCGGTCGAGGAGCTCCTCGCACAGGCCCCAGCTCTGGAACTGGGGCCGGTTGTCGATCAGGAGCTTCGAGCGGCGCTCCGGATGGCGCTCGAGCCGGTCGGCGAGGACCGGAGCGCGCAGGCGCTCGAGCTTCGTCACTTCGCGAAGGCGGTCCGCCGCCTCCAGGACCTGCGAGACGGTCGGATCGCCGAGGGCCGAATCCTCGCCGTCACCCGACAGCCCACCGGCCGCCTCGCCCGGGGCGACCTCCGTCAACACCGCCTCCACGAGCCGGTCGAGCTCCGCCATCGCAGCGTGCGTCGTGTGCTTCAGACTATCCATTCGGGACTACACTATAACTCTAAACTCTAGTGACGTGGCAAGCACGCCGGGCCTCCGGATCAGCCGCCGTTGGGATCGGTGACCCCGCCTCCCGAGCCCGGGCCGGAGCCGTCGGAGCCGCCGAAGGGGTCCTCCTCCTCTTCTTCTTCCGGGTCCGGATCGGGAGGCGGATCCTCACCGTCGGCGGCCGACAGGACGTCGAGCGGCGAGAGCCGGACGAGGACCGCGTCCCACAGGCTCGCGAAGAGCGCCATGAGCCGGGGCGGAAGATCGGTCGAGGGGGCGGTAGCGGCCGCCTGGGCGGCCGGGGCCGCGCCGAGCGCGGCGGTCAGGACGAGAAGGGCGAGGAATGCGGATCCGGTACGTCGTCTGCTGAGCACTGAGAAGCCTCCTGGTCGTCGTCGTGAGCTCCCCATAGTTTTAGTGCAATAACTCTCGACAGAAGGGACGCCGGCCGGGCGAAATCTCATGCATGTTCGAACTTACTGGCCATCGCCGCGAGGGGGTGAGCCGCCGTCGATGACTTCGAAGTCGGCGTCGATCACGTCGTCGCCGGGGGAGGGCCGGAACGATCCGCCCGGCGGGGCTCCGGGGCCCCGGGCGGCTGTCCGGACCCGGACCCGGGAGCGCAACCGTGGCTCGGCCCAGCGGACCAGGAACCGGCGGACCGGCGGGGTGAGGAGGAGGAAGCCGGCGAGGTCGGTGAGCACCCCGGGCGTGAGGAGCACGGCGCCGGCCACCAGGATCATCAGGCCCTCGACCAGCTCGGTTCCCGGCAGGCGGCCCTCGGCGAGCGCGCGGCGGAAGCGCGCCCAGGTGGCAAGGCCCTGGTAGCGCGCGAGCGACGCGCCGAGGACGCCGGTTGCAAGCACCAGGGCGATGGTCGGCAGCGGGCCGATCCGCCGGCCGATCCAGATCAGGAGGGCGAGCTCGACGAACGGGACGACGGTGAACAGGAGGATCAGGCGGCCCAGCACGCGGACACTCTCCCCCGGCGTCCCTCCACGGTCAAGTCGCTCTCGGCCTGACGATCACCGGACCTGCAGCCAGGTGGTGCCGGCGAGCACCTCGTCGAGGCTCAGGTCGACCCACGCGTCGCAGCCGGGGATCCCCAGCAGATCGGCGGTGCAAGCCGACGGCGTGCCCGGGGTCATCGACCAGAACTCGCCCGGCATGACCGGGTGGGCGAGCACCAGCATGGCGGAGGCTCCGGGAGTCGTGCACTCGCTCGTCTGGCCGCCGGCGCAGACGGGCAGCGCGCTCAGCCGGGCGGTGCCGAGCCGGCCGGCGGCCGAGATCTCGACCTCGAAGGTGAAGGCGGCGCGCTCGTCGCGCGCGTCGAGCGGGAAGACGTCGATGCGGTAGATGGCCGAGGTGCCGCCCCCGCTCGCCGCCGACCCCTCCGCCCGGTAGATGGTCATGGCGCTGTCTCGCGAGTCGCCCTGGGCGTCGAACGGGAAGGCTCGCAGCGTCTTGGCCAGGAGCGAGAAGACGTGCACGTCGGCGTCGGTGAACCGGTCGTGGCAAGACGCCACGATGCCCTGGAGACCGCGGCCCGGCTTGGTGCTGGTGGCGAGCCCGGCGGGGCCGTCGAGATTGTCGAGGTGGAGGAGCGCCTGAGCCGGCGGCGAGCCGCTCAGGGTCGGGTCGATCAGGAGCTCGAAGCGGTCGGGGTGGCCGGGACCGACGAGATCGGAGTTGAGGGCGTTGCGCGTCAGGCTGAGCGCCGGCAGCGGCGGCCGCGCCGGGTTGCGCAGCATCTTCACCTCGTGCGTGTTGCTCGAGAACCAGAGGTGGTGCTCCGGTGTGTCGGCCCGCACGCCGTCCCGAAAGAACTGCTGCGTGTAGGCCAGCCCGGAGACGTCGCCGTAGCGGCTCGCGAACGTGTACGCGAGGCCGATCGACTTCGAGCCTGCGCCCCCAGGGCGGGCGACGCGGCTGCGCGCCGCGAGCTCGGTGAGCTGCTCGCCGTTGCAGCGGACCTGTTGCGCGGTCAGGGCGCGGGTCTGGGCGCCGGCGGGGAGGGTGAGTGCGAGGAAGCCCAGGACGGCCAGGACAACCAGGGTCGAGCGGCGGTAGATCATCGGAGCCTCCAAACGATCAGGACTTCATTTCGCGGGATCGGGCCGGCTCGGCCTCGTCCTCGAACCAGGCTGGAAGCAAGGGTCGTGCCTGCCCTCTGCTGCTATCATCCCGCCCTTCGAGGCCGGTCCGCGCCGGTCCGGTGGGGCCCCTCGGCGAGTCACAGTCCACCCGGCCACGGGCCGCGAGATCCCCGACGCGATGAAGACCGACCCGACCCCCCATCTCCCGTCCGGCGCGAACCGGCGGCCGGGCCTTTCGGAGGTACGCTTTGATCCGTCCGACCCGACCCTCACTCCGGCCCCCTCCGCGGCCTCGTCTCCGGTCCCCTCTCCAGCCGGGGCCCCCGGCGCTCGCGGCCCTGCTCGCCCTCGCGGCGCTCGTGCCGATGGCGGCCGCGCCCGCTCCCGCCCAGGGGCCTGAGGCGACCGTGGCCGCGCCGCTCCCCGAACCCCCGCCGGAGCTCGTCGAGCGGGCGCGCGCCCTGCTCGGCGAGGTCCCGCTGGTCGACGGCCACAACGACCTGCCCTGGCAGTACCGGGAGCGGGTCGGCAACCGCCTGGACGATCTCGACATCGCCACCACCGACGAGTCGATCGAGCCGCCGCTCCACACCGACATCCCGCGCCTACGCGTGGGCGGCCTCGGCGCGCAGTTCTGGTCGGTCTACGTGCCGGCGTCGATGCCGGGTCCCGAGGCCGTGAGCGCGGTGCTCGAGCAGATGGACGTGGTCTACCGGCTCGCGGACCGCTACCCGGAGACCTTCGAGATGGCGTACACGGCCGACGACGTGCGCCGGATCTTCGCCGACGGCAAGATCGCCTCGCTGATCGGGGTCGAGGGCGGGTACGCGATCGACGACTCGCTCGGCGTGCTGCGCCAGCTCTACCGGGGCGGCGCCCGCTACATGACCCTCACGCACTCGGCGAACGTCGCGTGGGCCGACTCGTCGACCGACGAGCCGGCGGTCGGCGGCCTGTCGGAGTTCGGCCGCGAGGTGGTGCGGGAGATGAACCGCCTGGGAATGCTGGTCGACCTCTCCCACGTCTCGGCGGAGGCGATGCACGACGCGCTCGACGTCGCCGAGGCGCCGGTGATCTTCTCCCACTCGTCCGCCCGCGCCCTCGACGCCCACCCCAGGAACGTCCCGGACGACGTCCTCGAACGCCTGCCGGAGAACGGCGGCGTGGTGATGATCACCTTCGTCGAGACCTTCGTGAGCGAGGCGGCGCGCCGGCACTGGGCCGACCGCCAGGCGGAAGAGGCGCGGCTCGAGGCGCTCCACCCGGGCGACCCGGCGGCGGTCGAGACCGGGATCGAGCGGTGGGACGAGGAGCATGAGTTCCCGCGCGCCACCTACGTCCAGGTGGCCGACCACGTCGACCACGTGCGCGACGTCGCCGGCATCGACCACGTCGGGATCGGCTCCGACTTCGACGGCATTCCGCGCGGGCCGCTCGGCCTCGAAGGGGTCGAGGACTACCCGCGCCTCTTCGCCGAGCTCCTGCGCCGGGGCTACGGCGACGAGGACGTGAAGAAGATCGCGGGGCTGAACGCCCTGCGGGTGATGGACCGGGCGGAGGAGGCCGCGGCGCGGCTGCGGGCGTCCGGTCCCCCGTCGGACGAGACGCTCGAGAGCCTCGACCGGCCTGCCGCCGAAGGGGCGGCCGAGTGACGACCGGACCGCGGATGACGCCGAGACCCCAGGCGCCGGTCTCGGTCATGTCGTACAACATCCAGGGCCACGGGGCCCTGATCGGTCGGCGCTACCTCGAGGGGGTCGCGCGGGTGATCCGCCGCGCCCGTCCGCAGGTGGTCGGTCTCCAGGAGGTCCACCGCGGGACCTGGGCCGCCCGCTTCGAGGACCAGGTCGAGATCCTCGCCGAGCTGACCGGCATGACGCCGTCGTTCGGCCGCAGCCTGAGCCTGCGCCGGGGCGAGTACGGCAACGCGCTCCTGACCCGCGGCCGGGTGGTCGAGGAGGAGGTCGAGATCTTGCCCGGCGAGGCCGAGCGGCGCTCGATCCTCCGGAGCCGTGTGCTTCTCGACGGGGCGGGCCGCGAGGCGGACGAGACGATCGACGTCTTCGTCACCCATCTCGCCGCCTGGGGGCGGTTCGGCCGCGCGATCCGGGTGCGCCAGGCGCGTTTCGTGGCCGACCGGCTGCACTCGGCCGACCGCCCGTTCGTGCTCGCCGGCGATCTCAACGCGCCGCCCGAGGCCGCCGAGCTCGCGCCGCTCGTCGGCAACGGGCGGCTCCGGCTGTGCGGCGAGTCGACCGGCCGCTCCGCCGTCACCCACCGTTTCCTGCGCCAGCGCATCGACTACGTGTTCGCCGGACCGGGCTGGCAGCGGGTGCGGGCGAGGGTTCTGCGCGCCGGTCCGTCCGACCACTTTCCGGTCCTCGCCACCCTCTGGCGGGAGGCCGGCGAGGACGGGGATCTCGGCGCGGCGGCCGCGCGGTTTCGGATGGCCGCGGCCGGGTAGCGCCGGAGCCGGGGCGCCAGAACCGAACCGGCCGCGGAGGGAGAAGCGATGAAGCGTCGCGAGTCGAAGGGGGAGCGGGAGGGAGGG
>CAZLLV010000397.1:0-5511 GCA_964560325.1 uncultured Thermoanaerobaculia bacterium
TGGGGCCCGCTACTCGGCGCACCGGCGCTTACCGAGACGGGACTTCCACCCGCTGGAGACGCACAGCAGGCAGGCTCCGACCCTACGGCTCGGTCGGATTCTGCTTCACGACGCACCATTCGCCGATCATAGCGGCGCCCTCCCCCCCTGGCGAAGGCACAAAACAATTCGCCATCTTCTACTTGATAGAGTGCAGGAGATCCTCTCGCCTCTCTCCAAGAACCGAAAATGGCTCCTGCCGCCTCCGACGACCCCCGCGACCGTCTCGGCCCGTCCCGTTTCGCCGAGATCGTCCAGCGCCTCTCCCTGGGCGTGCACGTCTGGCGGCGGGCCCCGGAGAGGCGTGGCTCCTTCGAGCTCGTCTTCGCCAACCGGGCGAGCGAGGTGCACACCGGCCGCCGTTCCGAAGAGGTGCTGGGGCAGGCGATCTTCGACGCCTTCCCCCAGTGGCGCGGGGGTCCGCTCGTCTCCCTCTTCGAGGACGCGCTCGCGAACGGCGCCGACCGGGGCCCTTCGGAGCTGCGCGTGGCGGAGGCGGACGGCACCACGAGCTGCTACTCCGTCGCGGTCTTCCCGATCACCGAACAGAGCGTCGCGCTCTCGTTCGAGAACACCACCGAGCAGGCGAACGAACGCGCCAAGATCGAACGCCTGGAGCACCAGCTCCTCCACGCCCAGAAGATGGAGATGGTCGGCCGGGCCGCGGGCGGCATCGCCCACGACTTCAACAACCTGCTGACGGCCGTCCTCGGCCACTCGGAGCTGGTGCTCGAGACGCTGCCGCCGGAGCACCCCGGACGCGCCGGCCTCGAGCGGGTCCAGGAGGCGGGCAAGCGGGCCGCCGACCTGACCCGGCGGCTGCTCGCCGTCAGCCGCCATCAGTTCTCCGACCCGGAGCTCCTCGACCTCAACCAGATCGTCGGCGAGCACCTCTCCCTCCTGCGCTCGATGGTCGGCGAGGACGTCGAGCTGCGGGTCGACCTCCCGGCCGAGCCGTTCCTGGTGGTGGCGGACCAGGCGCAGCTCGGCCAGGTGCTCCTCAACCTGGTGGTCAACGGCAAGGACGCCATCCCCGGGGCCGGGAAGCTCGAGCTCGCGACCACCGCCCGCGAGGCGGTGAGCCCCGAGGGCGAGACCGGGAGCTACATCGCGCTCACGGTGACCGACACCGGACGCGGCATGGACGACGACGTCCTCGCCCGGATCTTCGATCCCTTCTTCACCACCAAGAGCGCGGAAAAGGGCACGGGCCTGGGTTTGCCCACCGTCGCCACGATCGTGCGCGACAGCGGCGGCTTCGTGGAGGTGGAGAGCGAGGTCGGGCGAGGATCGCGCTTCACCGTCTTCCTGCCCCGAGTCCGCACCGAGCCGGTGCCGGCGCTCGGCAGCGCGGCCGAGATCCCCGTCGTGCCCCCGGTCACCGGCGCCACCGTCCTGGTGGTCGAGGACGAGGAGATGATCCGTACGCTCGTGGCCGACCTGCTCAGCGCCCACGGCTACCGGGTGATCGAGACCGCGAACGCCGAGGAGGCGCTCGCGGAGAGCCGAGCGCACCCGGGGACGATCCACCTCCTGATCACCGACGTCGTGATGCCGAAGACGAGCGGCGTCGAGCTCGCCCGCCAACTGCGGGAGAGCCGGCCTGACCTCCCGGTGCTCCTGACCTCCGGCTACACCGGCGAGACCCTCGAACGAAGCGGCGAGGCGGGGGACGCCGAGATGCTGCGCAAGCCGTTCACGCCGGCCACCCTCCTCGAGCGGGTCGCCGCGATGATCGCCCCCGACCGCGAGGACCCGCCCGGGCCGACGGAGCGAACCTGAAACGCGAACGGCCCCGCTCCCCGGCACGAGGCCGGCGGGCGGGGCCGCGGTTTCGCTCGGATGAGCGGGCTAGCTCTTGATGTGCTGGTTGACCAGCTTGGTCATCTCGAACATCGAGACCTGGTCCTTGCCGTTGAAGATCGGGCGGAGCTTGTCGTCGGCGTTGATGTTGCGACGGTTCTCCGAGTCCTGGAGATTGTTCGCCTTGATGTAGTCCCAGATCTTCTTGGTGATCTCGGTCCGCGGCTTCGGCTCCGCGCCCACTACGGCGGCGAGCGCGTCGTCGGGCTGGACCGGTCGCTGGAGGGCGCTTCCCTGCTGCTTTTTGGCCATGAGGCTACCTTTCTCCCCCGAGGGGGTTTTACGATTCAGTCATTCCTTGCGGACCTTGCCGGCCCGGCGGCCGGACCTTAATGCAAAAAGCCGTCCTACGGGAGGCCCGAGGGCGAAATCAACCTCGCTTCATCTCCTCCAGCTCGGCCCATCGGTCGTAGAGGCGCTCCACCTCCCGGCGCCGCTCCTCGACCTCGGTCCACCGCGCCTGGAGGGCCGCCGACTCGGTGGCGATCGCCGGATCGGACGCGGCCGCTTCCGCCTCCGACAGGGCCGTCTCGGCGACGAGCACCGCCTCTTCCATCCCCTCCCACTCCCGCTGCTCCCGGTACGAGAGCTTTTTGCGCCCCGGCCGCGCCGGAGGCGGGGAGGCAGGCGAGCCGCCGTCGGTCCGTTCGACGCGGCGCGTCCGCTCCTCCCGCTCGGCGCGCCGGCGCGCTTCCAGCCACTGCGACACGTCGGCGTAGCGCTCGGCACCCCCCTCTCCGTCGAGCGCCAGGATCTCGGTCGCCACCCGGTCGAGGAGGAAGCGGTCGTGGGTCACCAGCGCCACCGCGCCGGCGAACTCGAGCAGCGCCTCTTCGAGCACGTCGAGGGTCGGGATGTCGAGGTCGTTGGTCGGCTCGTCGAGCACCAGGAGGTCGGCCGGCCGGAGCATCAGCCGGGCGAGGACGATCCGCGCCTTCTCGCCCCCCGAGAGCGCTCCGACCGGCGTGCGGAGCTGCTCGGACCGGAAGAGGAAGCGCTGCGCCCACCCGGCGACGTGGATCGAACGGCCCTGGAACTCCACGAAGTCGCCGCGCGGCGAGAGCGCCCGCTCCAGGGAGACGTCGGGATCGAGGCTCTCCCGGTTCTGCTCGAAGTAGACGATCCGCAGACCGTCCGCGCGTTCGATCGTCCCGGCGTCGGGCTCGAGCTCCCCGACCAGGACGCGCAGGAGAGTCGTCTTGCCGGAGCCGTTGCGGCCGACGATCCCGAGCCGCTTTCCCGGCGTCAGGAGCAGGTCGAGATCGTCGAAGACCGCCGCCTCGCCGAACCGCTTGGTAAGCCCCGTACCCTGCCACAGCCGCTTCGTGCGGCGGCCGGAGGCGGTGAAGTCGATGCCGGCGGGGCCCGTCTCCCGGCGCCCCTCGGCCGCCTCCAGCTCGTCGAACAGCTCGCCGGCCGCGTCGATCCGCGCCTTCGACTTCGAGGTCCGCGCCTTCGGGCCGCGCCGCAGCCACTCCGCCTCGCGGCGGGCGAGGTTGGCGAGCGTCGAACGGTACACCTCGTCCCGGCGCAGCTTCTCGTCGCGCGCGAGGAGGAAGTCGGCGTAGCCGCCGTCGACGGCGAACAGCCCCTCCGGGTAGCGCCGGTCGAGATCGAGCACCCGGCGCGCGACGTGGTCGAGGAAGTAGCGGTCGTGGCTCACCGCGACGAACGCCTTCGGCTCCGCGAGGAGGAGCTCCTCGAGCCAGACGATCGATTCGAGGTCGAGGTGGTTGGTCGGCTCGTCGAGCAGCAGCACGTCCGGGTCGAGCGCCAGCTCGCGGGCGATCGCGAGGCGCTTGCGCCAGCCGCCGGAGAGAGTGTCCGTGCGCTCCAGCCGATCGTCGAAGCCGACCTTGCCGAGCGCCACGGCGAGGCGCGTGAAGCGGGTCCCTTCATCGAGGCCCGGGGCCTCCGACAGGGCGCCCAGGAGCACCTCCTCGACGGAAAGCCCCGGCGCGAACACCGGGTCCTGCGGCACGTACCCCACCCGCAGGTGCTTGCGCATCCGCACCTCCCCGGCGTCCGGCTCGAGCCGCCCGGCCAGGATCTCGAGGAGCGTCGACTTGCCGGCGCCGTTCGGCCCCACCAGGCCGACGCGGTCGCCTTGGTGGAGGACGAAGGAGAGCCCTTCGAAGAGCGGGGTTCCGCCGAACCCCTTGGCGAGGCCGTGGCAATCGATGAGGACGGGCGCGGGCATGGCGGCGGCACGGAGTGCGGAGGCGGAGTATAGGGGAGCGCGGCTGATACTCTCCCGCGCGATGTCCGAGGCAGCCCCGCCCGCCGCGAAGAAGGTCCAGGTCTCCTGCTCCCCCGGCTTCCTCGACTGGCTCGCGGCCGAGGGCGTGAGCGTCGCCTTCACCACCTACCAGACGAACCGGCTGTTCCTGGTCGGCCGCGACCCCGAGGGCCGCCTCGCCGCCTTCGAGCGCCTCCTCGACCGGCCGATGGGTCTCGCGGCCACCGCCGACCGCCTCTGGGTCGCGACCCGCTTCCAGCTCTGGCGCTTCGACCAGGTCCTGGCGCCCGAGGACCGCTTCCAGGGGCACGACCGCCTCTTCGTCCCGCGCATCGGCCATGTGACGGGCGAGATCGACGTCCACGACGTACAGCTCGCCGGCGACGGGGCGGCGGAGGGCGGCGACGTGATCTTCGTCAACACGCTCTACTCCTGCCTCGCCCGCCTCTCCGACCGCCACAGCTTCGAGCCGATCTGGCAGCCGCCCTGGATCTCCGCCCTCGTGCCGGAGGACCGTTGCCACCTGAACGGGCTCGCGGTCGACGGCGGCCGGCCGCGCTTCGTCACGGCGGTCGCCCGCACCGACGAGCGGCAGGGGTGGCGCCCCCACCGGACCGGAGGCGGCGTCGTGGTCGACGTCGAGAGCGGCGAGGTGGTCGCCCACGGGCTCTCGATGCCCCACTCGCCGCGCGTCCACGACGGCGAGCTCTACGTCTTCGACAGCGGCCAGGGGGAGCTCGGCCGGGTCGACCGGGCCGCCGGCCGCTTCGAGCCGATCGCCTTCTGCCCGGGGTACCTGCGCGGCCTCGCGTGCCGCGGCAAGAGCGCGCTGGTCGGTCTGTCGAAGCCGCGCGACAAGACCTTCCGCGGCCTGCCCCTCGACCGGCGGCTGGCCGAGGCCGGCGCCGAGCCGCGCTGCGCCCTCCAGGTGATCGACCTCGAGAGCGGTCGCACGCTCCACTGGCTGGAGGTCCACGGCGTGGTGCTCGAGCTCTACGACGTGGCGATCGTGCCGGAGACGGTCCGTCCGATGGCGCTCGGCTTCAGGTCGAACGAGCTGCGCCGGACGATCACCTTCGAGCAGAGCGGCCGGACGGTGCGCCACTCGCTACGGAGCCTCGAGCAGGGCGAGGCGCGGAGGGAGGGGGCACCGCTGCCCGAGCGGCGGGACCGGCCGAAACCGGAATCGGGTGGCGAGCTCCCGTCCCGCGTCGTGGCGCAGAGCTTCGAGCTCACCCTCGACCAGGCCCTCGCCTACGCCGAGCTCACCTTTCCCGACCTGCGGCGGACCGCCGAGTCGAGGAAGCTGCCGGAGCCCCTCGTCGCCACCGTCCTGGTCGCCGCCCCCGCCCAGGACGGGGCGCCGCTCG
>CAZLLV010000398.1:0-8624 GCA_964560325.1 uncultured Thermoanaerobaculia bacterium
CCGCCGCCGCCAGCGCCCCGTAGGTCATCGCCCGGCGCTCGTCCGCGCCCGCCGTCGCCAGCGCCTCGGCATCCGGCCGCTCGGCCGCCCGGACCGCGAAGAGGTCCGCGAGCGAGGCGTCGCGGGGGTAGTCGCCGACGCCCCCCCGCCACTCGGCGAGGAGCTGGCGGCGCTCGGCCGGGGAGAGGATCTCGAGGTCCGCGGCCCGCGCGGCGGGGTCGGCCACCGCGGCCGCGAGCAGCGCCCGGTAGTGCCGGGTCATGCGCTCCATCGTCGCGCGGTCGAAGAGGTCGGTGGCGTACTCCCAGATGACGGTGACCGCCTCCTGCGCCGCGTCCCGCGTCTCGGCCGGGCGGTCCACCCCCATCATCCCGACCCGCTGCTCGGCGCGTGGGATGACGACCACGTTGAGGTCGGTCTTGGCGGTGCGGTTGTGCTGCTCGGCGATGCGGCCGGCGAGGCCCGGGAAGCAGAGGTCGGGCACCGGCGAGTCGTGGAAGCTGAAGAGCACCTGCACCAGCGGGTTGCGCGAGGCGTCGCGCGCCACGCCGAGAGCGTCGACCAGCCGGTCGAACGGCACGTCCTCGTGGGCGTGGGCGCCGACCAGCGCCTCGCCGACGCGTGCCACGAGCTCGCGGAAGCCGGGCTCGCCGCGGAGCTCGACCCGCACCGGCAGGGTGTTGACGACCATGCCGATCATCGCCTCCGAGCCCTCGGTCCGGCGGTTCGCCGCGCCCGAGCCGACCACCAGGTCGTCCTCGCCGGTGTACCGCGAGAGCAGGGTGTCGAAGCCGGCCCGCATGACGCCGAAGAGGGTTCCGCCGCAGGCGCGGGCGAGCCGCCGGAGGCCGTCGGCGAGCTCCGGGTCGAGGTCGAAGCGCACCGCGTCGCCCCGGAAGCTCTGGACCGGCGGGCGCGGCCGGTCGGTCGGCAGGGCGATCACCGGCGGCGCGCCCACCAACCGCCCGCGCCAGTAGTCGAGGGTCCGCCGCAGGCGCTCGCCGCTCATCAGCCGGCGCTGCCAGACCGCGTAGTCGCCGACCTGCACCGGCACCTCGGGCAGCGGCGACGGCCGGCCGGCCGCGAACGCCTCGTACAGCCGGCGCAGCTCGGAGAGGAGCACGGCGAACGACCAGCCGTCGTGCGCCAGGTGGTGCTCGACCTGGAGCAGGGTCGCGCGGCCCCCCGTCTCCCGGAAAACCGTCCAGCGGCCGAGCGGCGGGCGCGAGAGGTCGAACGGGCGGGCGATCTCCTCGCGCGTGCGCCGCTCGCGCTCCGCGTCCCGCCGGCGGCTGGGCAGGGCCGACAGGTCGATCACCGGCAGCGGCACCGGGCAGTCGGCGGCGGCGAGCGGCTCCTGGTAGGGCGTGCCGTCGACGGCGAAGAAGCGGGAGCGGTAGACGTCGTGCCGGCGCACCACCTCGGCGAGCGAACGGGCGAGCGCCCGGAGATCGAGCGAGCCTTCGAAATGGACGCAGACCTGCGCGTTGTAGGCGAGGTTGTCCGGCGACAGCTCCTCCAGGAACCAGATCCGTTCCTGCGGGAAGGTGAGCGGCAGCGGCCGGTCGCGCGGCGCCCGCTCGATCGGTGGCAGGGGCGGCTCGGCAGCCGAGTCGACGGCCGTCGCCATCGCGCCCAGGGTCCGGGCCTCGAAGACCGCGCGGGCGGTGAGCTCGACCCCGAGCGCCCGGCGCACGCGCGAGATCAGCCGGCCGACCAGGATCGAGTGGCCGCCGAGCTCGAACAGGTCGTCGTCGAGGGACGGATCGTCGACGCCCAGCAGCTCGCACCAGACGGCGGCGAGGGCGGTCTCGGTGGCGGTCGCCGGTGGGCGGCGGTCGGGCGCCGCCCGGGACGCATGCCGATTCGAAGCCTGGTCGATCTCGAGCAGCGCCGCGCGGTCGACCTTGCCGTTGGGCAGCGACGGGAGCGCGTCGAGCCGAGCGACCCGCGCGGGCACCAGGTGCATCGGCAGCCGGTCGGCCAGGTGGGCGCAGAGCGCGTCGGAGAGGGAGCGGCCGGAGCCGGGCGAGCCGTCGATTCCCTCGTCGCGAAGGACTACGAAGGCGGCCAGCCGGTACCCGCCGTGCGGGTCGACCGGGTCGCGCTCGGCCACCACCGCGCACGAGCGCAAGGCCGGGTGCCGTCCGAGGACCGCCTCGACCTCCCCCGGCTCGACCCGGTGGCCGCGCACCTTCACCTGGTGGTCGGCGCGGCCGAGGTACTCGATCCGCCCGTCCGCGAGCCGCCGCCCGAGATCGCCCGTCCGATAGAGCCGCGCGCCCTCCTCGCCGGCGTCGGCGAAAGGATCGGGCAGGAAACGCTCGGCGGTGAGCCCCGGGCGGTCGAGGTAGCCGCAGGCGACGCCGACGCCGCCGACCACGATCTCGCCGCGCTCCCCCGCGGCCACCGGAGCGAAACGCCCGTCGACGAGGTGGACCGACAGGCCGGGGATCGCGTCGCCGATCGGAGGCCGCGGCTCACCCCGGCGGCAGCGGCCGACCGTCGCCCAGACGGTCGTCTCGGTCGGCCCGAAGGCGTTCCACATGCGGCGGCCGGCGCCCCATCGCGCCACCAGCTCGCCGGGGAGCGCCTCGCCGGCGCAGATCAGGGTGTCGAGGTCGGCCAGCGCCTCCTCGGGAAGCGCCGCGAGCACGGACGGCGGAAGCGTGACGCGGGTGATCCGCTCGCGCGAAAGCAGGCGTGCGAGCCCCGGCCCGGGCAGCAGCTCGTCGCGCTCCGCGAGCACCAGCGCGGCGCCCGCGCCGAGCGCCATGGCGATCTCGAAGATCGACGCGTCGAAGCTCGCGGGCGCGAACTGGAGCACGCGGTCGTCCGGCCCGGTGCCGAAGACCTCGAGCTCCGCCTCGACGAGGTTGGCGAGCCCGTCGTGCGGGACCATCACCCCCTTCGGCCTACCCGTGGAGCCCGAGGTGTAGATGACGTAGGCGAGCGCGCCCGGCTCCCCCGCCGCTCCTCCCCCGCCGGCCGCCTCCTCGCCGGAGAGATCGCCGGGATCGAGGCGCCGCAGGCCCGCCGCGAAGGGTAGCTCGGCGGCGGCCCCGTCGCAGAGCAGGCGGCGGGCGCCGGCGTCCGCCGCCATGAAGGCGAGCCGCTCCTCCGGGTACGCCGGGTCGAGCGGCAGATAGGTGCCGCCCGCCTCCTGGATCGCGAGCAGGGAGACGATCAGCTCGGGCGACCGGTCGACCGCGACGCCCACCCGCTCCTCGGGGCGCACGCCGTCGGCGGCGAGTCGCATCGCCAGCCGGCGCGCCCGGCGGTCGAGCTCGCGGTAGGTCAGGTGCCGCGCGCCGTGGACGAGCGCCACGGCGTCCGGCGAGCTCCGCGCCCGGAGCGCGACGCGCGGGCGCAAGGGCGTGGGCTCCGCCATCCCGGCGGCTTCGATGTCCGGTGTCTCGAGCATGGTCGTCCGGTGGTGGAGGTGGAGGCGGAGGCGGAGCCGGACGACCGGCCGTGAGCTCTCCGGCCTAGCCGATCTCGCTCAACAGCTCGTCGAGCTCGTCCTCCGAGAGGCCCGCTTCGCGGAAGTCCAGGGTGTCCGGCAGCGGCGCGTCGAGCGGCTCGAGCGCCGGTGCGGAGGCCGGTCCTCCGCGCCGGGTGACGCCGGCGAGGTCGCCGAGCGTCATGTAGCGGAAGATGTCGCGCACCTGCAGGCTCCAGCCCTCGCGCGCGGCCTGGGCCACCACCTTGAGCGCCAGGATCGAGTCGCCGCCGAGGTTGAAGAAGCGGTCCCGGGTGCCGATCCGGTCCACCCCGAGCACCTCCGACCAGATCGCCGCGAGCGCCGTCTCGGCCTCGGTGCTCGGCGCGACGTAGAGCGCGTCGCTCGCCATGCGCGAAGCGTCCGGCTCCGGCAGCGCCTTGCGGTCGACCTTGCCGTTCGGCGTCCGGGGCAGCGCGGGCAGGACCACGAAGGCGGCCGGGACCATGTACGGCGGGACGATCTCCTCCAGGTAGGAGCGCAGCTCGTCGACCGTCGGCTCCGGCCGCTCCGGCTCGAGCACCAGGTAGGCCGCGAGCCGCTTCGCGTCGCCGCTCGCCCCGCGCGGGAAGGTGGTGACCACCACGTGCGAGACGTCTTCGCGCGCGGCGAGCGCGGCCTCGATCTCGCCCGGCTCGATCCGGTGCCCGCGCACCTTGACCTGCTGGTCGAGCCGGCCGAGGCACTCGAGACCGCCCCGGTCGCCGGTCGACACTCGCCAGCGGGCGAGGTCGCCGGTCCGATAGACCCGCTCGCCCGGCGCGCCGCCCGTCTCTTGCGCGAAAGGATCGGGCACGAACGCGGCGGCGGTGAGCGCCGCCCGCCGGCGGTAGCCGCGCGCCACGCCGGCGCCCGCGATCCAGAGCTCGCCCGGCACGCCGACCGGGCAGAGCGCGCCGTGCGAGTCGACGACGTAGAGCCGGGTTCCGGGGATCGCCCGGCCGATCGGCACCGTCCCCGCGCCTTCCGCCGTCCCGCGCACCCGGCCGGCCGCCGACCAGACCGTCGTCTCGGTCGGGCCGTAGACGTTCCACAGCTCGCCGTCGCGGCCGTCGCGGCCGGCGCCGCCGGGCACGGCGGCGATCCGCGGCAGCAGGCGCTCGGCGAGCTCCCGGTCGAGCGCTTCGCCGCCGGAGAGCACCTTCAGCCCCGGACGCCCCGACCAGCCGCTCTCGAGCAGCATCCACCAGGAGGTCGGCGTCGCCTGCGCGACCGTCACGTCGGAGAGGACGCGGGCGAGCGCCGGACCGTCGGTCGCGGTCTCGCGGCCGACCAGGAGCACCTGCGCCCCGACCGAGAGCGGCAGGAAGAGCTCGAGCAGCGAGATGTCGAAGCTGATCGTGGTGGTGGCGAGCACCGTGTCGCTCGGGCCGACGCCCGGGGCCGACGCCATCGCGGCGAGGAACGCGACCGCGGAGCCGTGCCGCACCTCGACCCCCTTCGGCTTCCCCGTCGAGCCCGAGGTGTAGAGGACGTAGGCGCGGTTGGCGCCGGTGGCACCGGCTCCGACCGGGGTCGCCGGGCGGGCGGCGATCGCCTCCCGGTCGGCGCCGTCGATCACCACCTCCCGCGCCCCCGGCAGGTCGAGCAGGCCGGAGAGCGCCGCCTCGGTGACGATCACGCTCACTCCGGCGTCCTCGGCCATCGCGGCCAGCCGGTCGGGCGGGTACGACGGGTCGAGCGGCAGGTAGCAGCTCCCCGCCTCCATCACCCCGAGGAGCGCCGTCAGCATCGCGGGAGACCGCTCGATCAGGACCGCGATCGGCGCCTCCGGCCGGCCGCCGAGACCGGCCAGGTGGTGCCCCAGGCGGCGGGCGCCGGCGACCAGCTCGCCGTAGGAGACGACCTCCTCGCCGAAGCGCACCGCCGGCCGCTCCGGGTGTTCGTCCGCGCGCGCCGCGACCAGCCCGTGGAGGGTGGCGGCGGCGGCCGGCGCCGGGGCGCCGCCGGTCCCGGCCTCGAGGAGCGCCCGACGCTCCGCGGCGGTGAGCCACGGCAGGCGCCAGACCGAGCGCTCCGGACGGGCCACGCCCTCGGCGACCAGGCGCTCGAAGCGCTCGGTCATCTTGCGGATCGTCGACTCCTCGAACAGGTCGACGCAGTACTCGACGACGATCTTCATCTCGTCGCCGAGGTCGAGCACCTGGGCGTAGAAGTCGGTCTGCGACTTGGTGCCCGGCAGGTCCATCAGCTCGGACTCGACCCCCGGCAGGTCGAGATCGGCGCCGGGCGCGTTCTGGACCGCGAAGAGGTACTGGACGAGCGGTGGGCGGGTGAGGTCGCGCTCGACCTCGAGCGCGTCGACCAGCTTCTCCCACGGCAGGTCCTGGTGCGCGTAGGCGCCGAGCGCCGCCTCCCGGACCCGGCGCGCGATCTCGGCCAGGCCGGGCTCCACGCCCTCGTGCGACGACAGATCGACGCGCAAGGCGAGCAGGTTGGCGAACTGGCCGATCAGGTCCTCGATCTCGGCGCTCCGCCGGTTGGCGATCGGCATGCCGACGAGCAGGTCCTCCTGGCCGCTCGAGCGGGCGAGGAGCACGCCGAGGCCGGCGAGGAGCGCCATGTACGGCGTCACGCCGGCGCGGCGGCAGAAGGCACGGAGCGGCTCGACCGTCTCCGGGCCGATCGTCGCTTCCAGGCGGCGGCCTCGGAAGCTCTGCTGCGCCGGGCGTGGCCGGTCGGTCGGCAGCTCGAGGACCTGCGGAGCGCCCGCGAGCGCGCGCCGCCAGTAGTCGAGCTGGGCTTCGAGCACGGATCCCGCGAGCCAGCGCTGCTGCCAGACCGACCAGTCCGCGTACTGGACCGGGAGCGCGGGCAGGCCCGTCGGCTCGCCGGTGACCTCGGCGCGGTAGAAGGCGGACAGCTCGCGGAAGAGGACGCCGTACGACCAGCCGTCGGTCGCGATGTGGTGGAAGAGGATGAGCAGCACCGAGCGGCCGCCGCCCATCCGGGCGAGGCGCCAGCGCGAGGGCCGCTCGGCGCTCAGCGAGAACGGATGCGACGCCTCGTGCTCGATCCAGCGGAAGAGCTCCTCGTCCCTCGCCGCGGCCGGTGCGCCGGTGAGGTCGGTGACCGGGATCTCGACCCGCGCGCCCTCCGGGGCGGGCGGATCGATCACCTGGTACGGCAACCCGTCGGACCCTTCGACGACGCGGGTCCGCAGGGTCTCGTGGCGCCGTACGATGGCGGCCACGGCTCGCTCGAGCGCGGGTAGCGAAAGGTCGTCGCCGACCAGCTCGAGCGCCTGCACGACGTGGTGCGCGGTGGTGGCCGAGAGCTCCAGGCGCTCCAGGAACCAGGCGCGACGCTGCCCCCACGCGAGCGGGATCGGGCGGCTCCGCTCCTCCGGGGTGAGCGGTCGCACCGGCGGCAGCGCGACCGTCTCGTCCCCCACCGCCTCGATGTGCCGCGCGAGCGCCGCGATGGTCGGCTTCTCGAACAGCGCCGAGAGCGGGATCTCGCGGTCGAACAGGCCGCGGATGCGCGAGATCAGCCGGGTGGCGAGCAAGGAATGGCCGCCGATCGCGAAGAAGTCGTCCTCGACTCCCACCTCGGGAATCCCGAGCAGCTCGCACCAGAGGCCGGCGAGCATCTCCTCCACCTCGTCGCGCGGCGCGGTCCGCTCACGCCCCGCGGCCACGTCCGAGGCGGCGGGCGCCGGCAGGGACCGGCGGTCGATCTTGCCGCTGCCGGTGCGCGGCAGCGCGTCGAGGAAGACGAAAGCCGCCGGCACCATGTAGTCGGGCAGGGTCTGGAGGAGGTGCGCGCGCAGGTCGGCGACGGCCACGGCGCCCGGGCGCTCGACCACCACGTAGCCGGCGAGGCCGCGCCCGCCGGGCAGGTCGTCGCGTACCGCCACGGCGCACTCGGCGACGCCCGGGAAGCGGCCGAGGACCGACTCGACCTCGCCGGTCTCGATCCGGAATCCGCGGATCTTGACCTGTCCGTCGGCGCGTCCGGCGAACTCGACGCCGCCGTCCGGCAGGTACCTGCCGATGTCGCCGGTCCGGTAGATCCGATCCCAGTCCGCGGCGGCATCGCCGGAGAAGGGGTTGGGGCCGAAACGGGCGGCGGTCAGCGCCTCGTCGCCCAGGTAGCGCAGCGCGACGTGCGGGCTGCGCATCCAGATCTCGCCACACTCGCCGATGCCGGCGAGGGAAACGATTCCGGCGAGGGCGCCGATCCCGGCGAGCTCCGGCGTGCCGCCCGGAGCCGCCTGAGCGTCGCCGCGCACCACCAGCACCTGGACGTCCGGGATGCCGTGCCCGAGCGGCAGGACCTCCTTGCCGGAGCGCGCGAGGTCGGCCGCGTGGTAAGCGAGGGCGCGCTGCGTCTCGGTCGAGCCGTAGAGGTTGAAGCACTCGGCGTTCGGGGCGAGCCGCGAGAGCCGCGCGACGTGCGCGCGGGTGAGGACGTCGCCGATCACGAAGGCCACGCGCAGGCCCGGAAGCCTCGCCTCCTCGCCGTCCTGCACCTGGGTGAGGAGCTGGAGCATCGCCGGAGTGACCGAGGAGGCCGTCACCTCCTCGCGCGCCGCCCAGGCGGCGAGCCAGCCCGGCTCGCCGATCCGATCGGGGTCGGGGAAGAGCATCGGTGCGCCCAGCCACACCGGGACGAAGAGGTCGCGCTGGAGCGGGTCGTGAGAGAGCGCCGAGAGCACGCTGAAGCGGTCGTCGGCGCTCAGGCCGAAGCGCTCGCACCACCAGGGGAGGAAGTGGGTCAGCGATCCGTGACGGCCGAGCACGCCCTTCGGCACGCCGGTCGAGCCGGAGGTGAAGACTACCGTCGCCGGGTCGTCCGGACCGAGCGGGATGCGCGGCGGCGTGGTCGGCTCGCTCTCGAGGAAGTGGGCTTCGGCGGCGCTCGCCCGGCTCGGCAGGCGCAGGCGGCAGAGCGTGCCGCACTCGTCCAGGACCGCCTCCGCCTCGCGCGGAAGCGCGCCCGCGGCGGCGAGCTCGAGGACCGCGCGGGGGCGGAGCTGGCCGAGATAGGTCACCAGCCGCGCCGCCGGATGCGACGGGTCCAGCACGCAGAAGGCCGCACCCGCCTTGAGGGCCGCGAAGACCGCGACCGCGAGCGAGGCGTCGCGGTGGCCGAGGATCGCCACCCGGTCGCCGGCGCC
>CAZLLV010000399.1:0-10528 GCA_964560325.1 uncultured Thermoanaerobaculia bacterium
ATCCCCCCCGCGAAGCCCTCCCTCACCCCGCTCCCCTCTCCGGAACCCCCGGCGGCGCTCCGATCGAGTCCGCCGCCGACTCCGGGTCCGGGATCGGCTCCTCGGTCGTCTCCGTGCCCGCCAGCTCCGCCACCCGCCCCCGCACCGCCGCGATCAGCTCCGCCCGCCCCCGCACCCCGTACGCCGCCGGATCGACCGGCTCCCCGTAGTGGATCTCCACCGGGCTTCCGTGGATCGACTTGCTCCCCCGCCGCTGCACCCGGAGCGTCCCCCGGATGCCCACCGGCACGATCGGCGTGCCCGTTCGGAGCGCCAGCAGGAACGCTCCGCGCTCGAACGGGTGCACCAGCCCGTCCAGCGACCGCGACCCCTCCGGGAAGAGCAGCACCGACAGCCCCGCGTCCAGCCGCTCCTGGAGCGCCCTCATCGTCGCCGCCGCCTGCCGGTGGTCGCTGCCCGGATCGACCGGGATCAAGCCGCCCGCCCGGATCGCCCAGCCGAAGACCGGAATCTTGAACAGACTCCGCTTGGCCGCGAAGCGCATCTGCCCCGGCACCGTCGCCATCACCAGCGGGATGTCGAACATGCTCTGGTGGTTGGCGATGAAGACGTGGCTCCGCCGCCGGTCGAGCGGCGCCGCGAAGACCGAGCGCACCCGTACCCCGCTCGACACCAGGAGACCCCACGACCAGAGCCTCGACATGTGGAACACCCCGTTCGTCCCCCGCGGGAAGAGCGACACGGGCAGGGCGAGCAGCCCGAGCACCAGGGTGCCCAGGACGAGGAAGGCGTTGCCGGTCAGAGTGGTGAGTCGTCGCATGCCGGGGCGGCCGGAAGTATCTCATGCGCCCCGGCACCGGCCGTCCGGGCCGGGATAAGATCCGTCTCGTCGTGAAGGTCACCCGCCACTTCGCCCGCCGCTTCCGGCTCCTCCGCCTCCTCCGGGTCGTCCTCGGGCTCACGGGAGCGCTCTGGCTGGCGATGGCTGTGGCGGCGCTCGTCGCTCCCGGCGCGCTCGAGCGCAACCTCGGCGCCCCCTTCGGCGCCGAGCCGCTCTTCGCCTGGCTCTTCGCGGCCTCCGTCGCCCCTCTCGGCGGCTCCTTCTTCCTGGCGGCCCGCGACCCCCGTCGCTACTCCGGCGTGATCATCCTGGCGGTCGCGGCCCAGACGTTCGCCGCGATCGCCCTCGGCGCCGGGGCGCTGCGCGACGGCGGCGGCGGGCTCTGGCTGCCCGCCGGCGCGTCCCTCGCCCTCGCGCTCGCGATCGCCGCCGCCTGGCTGCCGCTACGCGTGTGATGGCCACCCCCTTCCAGGCGATCCGCGAGGTCGGATCGGTGGCGCTCCTGACCGGGCGTGCGTTCGCGGCGCTCGTCAAGCCGCCGTACGAGATCCGCTCCTGGGTCCGCCAGATGGAGCAGATCGGCGTCCGGTCGCTCGCCGTCGCCAGCATCACGACCGTCTTCACCGGCATGGTCCTGGCGCTCCAGACCGCCTACAGCCTGCCCTCGATCGGCGTGAAGTACTACATCGGCACGGTGGTCTCGAAGTCGCTGGTGCGCGAGCTCGGACCGGTGCTGACGGCGCTCATCGTCGGCGGTCGCATCGGCTCCGGAATGACCGCCGAGCTCGGCACCATGAAGGTCACCGAGCAGATCGACGCCCTGCGCTCGATGGCGGCCGACCCGGTGAAGAAGCTGGTGGTGCCGAAGCTGATGGCGACGCTCGTCATGCTGCCGGCGCTCACCATCGTCGGCGACGTGCTCGGCATCCTCGGCGGCCTGGTGATCGCGGTCGCCCAACTCGACCTGGCGCCCGGCTTCTACATCAACGACGTGCTCTCGGCGCTCACCCTCGGCGACGTCCTCTCCGGCGTCGGCAAGGCGTTCTTCTTCGCCTACTTCATCGCCATCGTCGGCTGCTACAATGGGCTGAAGGCATCGGGCGGTGCCGACGGCGTGGGCCGGGCGACGACGAACACGGTGGTCCAGGCCTCGATCCTCATCCTGGTCTCCGATTTCTTCCTCACCAAGCTGTTCTACCTGTTCGCCTGAGTCTCATGGTGTCGCCAGCCGAAACGCCTCCGCGCGCCGCCTCGCCGGGCGAGCCGCTCTTCCGGATCCGGGACCTGCACAAGTCGTACGGCGAGATCGTCGTTCTCGACGGGGTCGACTTCGACATCCGAGCCGGCGAGTGCCTGGCGATCCTCGGGCGGTCGGGGACCGGCAAGAGCGTCCTGCTGCGCCAGCTCAACGGGCTCGAAACGCCGGACGCCGGATCGGTCGAGTTCGCCGGCGCCGACCTGTCGGCGCTCTCCGAGTATGATCTCTACCCCTTCCGGCGCCGGATCGCCATGCTCTTCCAGGGAGGGGCCCTCTTCGACTCGATGGACGTCTTCGAGAACATCGCCTTCCCCCTGCGCGAGCACACCGACCTCTCCGACGAGGAGATCGCGGCGAAGGTGACCGAGAAGCTCGCCATGGTCCGGCTGTCGGGGATCGAGGAGAAGGTGCCGGCCGACCTGTCGGGCGGCATGAAGAAGCGCGTGGCGCTCGCCCGCTCCCTCGCGCTCGACCCCGAGGTGGTGCTCTTCGACGAGCCGACCACCGGCCTCGATCCGGTGACCTCGGCGACCATCGCGCGGCTGATCCGTAGCATCCAGAAGGGCGTCGGCGTCACCGCCGTGATGGTCACCCACGACATCCCGCTCGCCCGCACCGCCGCCGACCGGGTGGCGTTCCTGCACCGGGGCCGCTTCCGCTTCCTCGGCGACTGGGACGAGGCGGCCCGGAGCAGCGACGAGCTGTTCACCGGCTTTCTGGCGGGCGAGGAAGAGGAGGAAGACCATGCCGCGTGATCGCGCGTCGGGCGCCCGGGAGTGGAAGGTCGGCCTGCTGCTGGTCGTCGCGATCGCCCTGCTCGGGCTCGGCGTCTTCCTGATCGGCGAGCAGAGCAACCTCTTCTCCAGCAAGAACGACTACGTCATCTACTTCCGCACCGTCAGCGGACTGAACGAAGGCAACCCGGTGCAGCTCAACGGCGTCGAGGTCGGCACCGTCAGCTCGGTGGTGCTGCCGACCGACGCCGACTCGCAGCAGATCCGGGTCGAGATCGAGGTCGAGCAGCGCTACTCCGAGCGGGTGCGGGAGGACTCCGAGGCCCGGATCAAGACGCTCGGCCTGCTGGGCGACAAGTTCGTCGAGCTCACCACCGGCTCGCCCGAGACGGAACCGATCCCGCCCGGCGGCGTGATCCCGGCCGCGGCGCCGACCGACGTCGACCGCCTGATCGCCTCGGGCGAGGACGTGATGGACAACGTGGTCCAGATCTCGGTCGATCTGCGCGACATCCTGAGCCGGATGGAGGCGGGCGAGGGGCTCCTGGGCGAGCTGACCACCGAGTCGGAGACCGGCCGGCGGATGACCGACGCGGTGATCGAGACGATGGAATCGATCCAGCGGGTGGCCGAGAACGTCGAGCAGGGGGACGGCACCCTCTCGCGGCTGATCAACGACCCCGAGCTCGCCGACCGCATCAGCGGCTCGGTCGACCACCTCGAAGCGGTCCTCGACAAGGCGGAGAACGGCGACGGCCTGCTGCCGGCGCTGCTCGACGATCCGAGCACCCGGGAGGAGTTCGACGTCACGATGGCGCAGCTCCGGGAGGTTTCGGAGAACCTGAGCGCCTTCTCGCGCGATCTCCAGCAGGGCGACGGGCTGCTGCCCCGCCTGATGGGCGACGAGGCGTACGCCGACGAGGTCACCGGCGAGATCCGGCGGGTGCTCGAACGGATCGACAACCTGGTCAGCAAGCTCGACGAGGGCGAGGGCACGGCCGGCAAGCTGATCAACGATCCGTCGGTCTACGAGGCGATGCAGGACATCGTGGTCGGGATCGACGAGTCGCGCCTCCTGCGCTGGCTGATCCGCAACCGTCAGCAGAAGGGCATCGAAGAGCGCTACGAAGAAGAGGGAGGGCCGGACCCGGACACGCTGCCGGAGATCCCCGAGGAGGAGCGGGACGGCGAGGCGCTCGACCGGGAGCTCGAAGAGGCGCTCCAGGCGGGCGAGCCGCCTCCGGCGACCGAGGACGAGGGGCGAGATCGAAGATGAGCAAGCACATCCTGGTGACCGGCGGGGCCGGCTTCATCGGCTCTCACCTTGGGCACCGACTGATGGGGCGTGGCGACCGCGTCACGGTTCTCGACAACTTCAACGATTTCTACGATCCGGCCCGCAAGCGGGCGAACGTGGAGGGGCTCCGGGCCGCGGGCGGTGACGCCTTCCGGCTGGTCGAGGGAGACATCCGGGACGAGGCCCTGGTCGAGGAGCTGTTCGCCGGGGGCGGCTTCGACGGCGTGGTCCACCTCGCGGCGCGCGCCGGCGTCCGGCCGAGCCTGCGGGAGCCGATCCTCTACGAGGACGTCAACTGCATCGGCACGCTGCGGCTCTTGGAGGCGGCGCGGCACCACGGTCCGAAGGTCTTCGTCTTCGGCTCGTCGTCGTCGGTCTACGGCATCAACGAGAAGGTGCCGTTCTCCGAAGAGGACCGGATCGACCACCCGATCAGCCCGTACGCCACCACCAAGCGCACCGGCGAGCTGCTCTGCTACAACTACCACCACCTCTACGGCATGGCGATCTCGTGCCTGCGCTTCTTCACGGTCTACGGGCCGGCGCAGCGGCCCGAGATGGCGATCCACAAGTTCACCGATCTCTTGGCGCGCGGCGAGACGATCCCGCTCTACGGCGACGGGTCGAGCCGGCGCGACTACACCTTCATCTCGGACATCGTCGACGGCGTGGTCGCGGCGCTCGACGCCGAGCTCGGCTTCGAGATCCTGAACCTGGGCGGCGCCGAGACGACGGCGCTCGCCGACCTGGTCCGGTGGCTGGCGGAGGAGCTTGCCGTCGAGCCGCGGATCGAATATCTTCCCGACCAGCCGGGGGACGTGCCGATCACCTACGCGGACGTCTCGAAGGCCGAGCGCCTCCTGGGCTACTCGCCCAAAGTCCCCATCCGCGAAGGTCTGAAACGGTTCGTCGCCTGGTATCGGGGACAGACACCGTGAAGCAGTCGGCGCGCAACACCGAAGGAACCTCTCCATGAAAGTCTGTGTCGTCGGAAGCGGCTACGTCGGCCTCGTCACGGGCGCCTGCCTGGCCGACTTCGGCATGACCGTGGTCGGGGTCGACAAGGACGCCTCGAAGGTGGAGACGCTACGCCGCGGCGAGATCCCCATCTACGAGCCCGGCCTCGAGACCCTGGTGACCAAGAACACCGAAGAGGGGCGCCTCTCCTTCACCACCGAGCTCGGCACGGCGCTCGAGGAGTCGAAGGCCGTCTTCATCGCCGTCGGCACGCCGCCCCGGGACGACGGCTCGGCCGACCTCACCTTCATCGAGCAGGTGGCGCGCTCGATTGGGAAGCACCTGAACGGCTTCAAGGTGGTGATCACCAAGAGCACCGTGCCGACCGGCACCGGGCGGTTGATCGAGGGCTGGGTGCGCGAGGCGGCGCAGGAGGCCGGCCGGACGGCGCAGGACTTCGCCGTCGTCTCCAACCCGGAGTTCCTGCGCGAGGGCTCGGCGATCGAGGACTTCATGAACCCGGACCGGGTGGTGATCGGCAGCCGCGACCAGCGGGCGGTCGACGTCATGACGGACCTCTACGCGCCGCTCCAGACCGCCGACGTACCCTTCGTCGTCACCGACGTCGAGACCGCCGAGCTGATCAAGTACGCGTCGAACGGCTTCCTCGCGACCAAGATCTCGTTCATCAACGAGATCGCGGTGCTCTGCGAGGCGCTGGGCGCCGACGTGGAGACGGTCGCACGCGGCATGGGGCTCGACCAGCGAATCGGCCCCCGCTTCCTCCAGGCCGGCCCCGGCTTCGGCGGCTCCTGCTTCCCGAAGGACACCCGGGCGGTCGCCCAGATCGCCCGCGACGCCGGCACCGAGTTTCGGATCATCGAGGCGGTGCTGGCGGCCAACGAGGCGACCAAGGCGCGCATGGTCGAGAAGATCGACGCGGCGTTCGGCGGCCTCGACGGCAAGACGGTGGCGCTGCTCGGGCTCGCCTTCAAACCGAACACCGACGACATGCGCGAGAGCCCGGCGATCCCGGTCGCCCGCGGCATGATCGAGCGCGGCGCCACGGTGCGGGCGTTCGACCCGGCGGCGATGGCGGCGGCGAAGGAGGACCTGCCCGACGTCGAGTACCGGCCGAACGCCTACGAGGCGGCGCGCGACGCCGACGGCGTGGTGATCGCGACCGAGTGGAACCAGTTCCGGAGCCTCGATTGGAGCGAGCTCGGCCGGCTCCTGCGCGAGCCGCTGGTGGTCGATCTGCGCAACCTCTACGAGCCGGCGAAGATGGCGGCCGCCGGCTTCCGCTACGTCTCGGTCGGCCGCGCCGACGGCGAGCCGGCGGAGGTGCTTTCGTGACCACCTCACTCGTCACCGGCGGCGCCGGCTTCCTCGGCTCGCACCTGTGCGAACGGCTGCGCTCCGAGGGGCACCGCGTGCTCTGCGTCGACAACCTGATCACCGGCAAGCGGGCGAACGTCGCCCATCTGGTCGACGACGGCGACGGTTTCCGGTTCATCGAGCACGACGTCTCGACTCCGCTCTGGCTCGAAGAGCCGGTCGACCACGTGCTCCACTTCGCCTCGCCCGCCTCGCCGATCGACTACCTGGAGCTGCCGATCCAGACGCTCAAGGTCGGCTCGCTCGGCACCCACCACATGCTCGGCCTCGCCAAGGAGAAGGGCGCCCGCTTCCTGCTCGCCTCGACCTCCGAGGTCTACGGCGACCCGCTCGTCCACCCGCAGCCGGAGGACTACTGGGGCAACGTCAACCCGGTCGGCCCGCGCGGCGTCTACGACGAGGCGAAGCGCTTCGCCGAGGCGATCACCATGGCGTACCACCGCTACCACGGCCTCGAGGTGCGGATCGTCCGGATCTTCAACACCTACGGCCCGCGCATGCGTCCGCGCGACGGGCGGGTGGTGCCGGCCTTCATCCAGCAGGCGCTGCGCGGCGAGGAGCTGACCGTCTTCGGCAACGGCGGCCAGACCCGCTCGTTCTGCTACGTCTCCGACCTGATCGAGGGCATCCGGCGCCTGCTCGCGAGCGACGAGACGGAGCCGGTCAACATCGGCAACCCGCGCGAGATGACGATCCGGGAGTTCGCCGAGACGATCCTCCACCTGACCGACAGCGCGAGCGAGCTTTCGTTCCACCCGCTGCCCGAGGACGACCCGAAGGTGCGGCAGCCCGACATCTCGAAGGCACGGGAGATCCTCGGGTGGCAGCCGGAGGTGCCGCTCGAGGAGGGGCTCCGCCGGACCATCGAGTACTTCCGCGAGGTGCTGGCCGAGGAAGGGACCGCCGAAGGCGACGCGATAGACTCCGGAGGGAGCCATGGCTGAACGCGAAACCCACTCCGACGCTCTCCGGGCGCTGCGCTTCGCGCTCGAGAACTACCCGGAGCGCATCGAGGCGATCGATCTCTCCGAGCTGGTGATGGAGAGCGCGCGCCAGAACGAGAAGCGGCCGGCCTACGTCAAGATCGCCGTGCCCGACGCGTGGGTCAAGGCGCTGCGCGGTCCGCGCGAATCGCGCGACCTGCGGCTGCTGGTCGAGATCCCGCGCGAGGTCGAGACCCGCTCGGAGAGCTCCATCATCCTCCCCGGAGAGGTTTAGAACCCCATGCCCGACACCGTGAAGTGCACCCGCTGCGGGCAGGAGGCCCCCGGCGCCGCCGCCGTCCCCTACCCCGGCGAGATCGGCCGCCAGATCCGGGAGAGCGTCTGCGCCTCCTGCTGGGCCGAGTGGGAGCGCATGGAGGTGATGGTGATCAACGAGCTGCGCCTGAACTTCATGGAGCCGAAGTCGATGGAGATCCTGCACCAGCACATGCGGGACTTCTTCTTCCTCCCGGGCGCGACCGGCGAAACGCACATCCCTGGCCCGGAGGGTCCCGAGGGCCAGCCCGGTCCCGGCGCCACCGGCTCAGGCGAGCCGCCGACCGGCTCCGACTGACCCCTCCCCGCTCGTGGCGACCGAACCGGAGGTGCAGGACGACGAGCAGCCGCTCGTCCCCCGCTGGGTGCTCGTCCGCTTCCTGGTGTTCGTCGGCCTGATCGCCGCGGGCTTCGTGCTCTTCCGCTTCACCCCGCTCGGCGCGTGGCTGAACGAGTCGCTCGGGCAGGAGCGCCTGCTCGAGATCCGCGGTGATCTCCAGGAGCGGTGGTGGACCGGGCCGGCGCTCCTGCTGGCGTTCGCCGTCCTCGCCCCGCTCGGCGCCCCGGTGAGCCCGCTGATGTTCGCCGGCGGCGCGATCTTCGGCACCGCCGTGGGAGCGACCTACAACTTCTTCGGCACCTTCGTCGGCGCCGCGCTCTCGTTCCTCCTCGCCCGCGGCCTCGGGCGCGACCTGATCGTCCACCTCGCCGGCGACCGGTTGAAGAAGGCGGAGCGCCTGATCGCTCGGCGCGGCTTCTGGCCGCTCGTGCGCACCCGTTTCCTGCCGATCCCCTTCCCGGTCGTCAACTACGGCGCCGCGCTCGCCGGCGTGCCGGCGGGCCTCTTCCTGCTCACCACCGCGATCGGCCTGGTGCCCGCGAACCTGGTCTACACCTACTTCGCCGCCGCCCTGGTCGACGCGGTCGGCGGCGACCGCGCCGGCGTGCTCCTCCAGATGGGCGGCGCCGTCGCCGCGCTCCTCGCCCTCTCCTTCCTCCCCAACGTCCTCACCGGCCGCCAGCGGAAAAAACGGCTCGAAGAGCTGCGCGAGGAACGGACGCAACGGAATCTGTGACTCACGAGGGCCGTGCCCTCCCCCGGCTAAAATCCCCGCCATGCCCGAAACCGTCGACAAGACCGCTCCCGACCCCCTGGCGATCGCCGACGCCCTGCGCCGGCGGGTGATCGGCCAGGAGCCGGCGGTCCGGGAGATGGCGATCGCCCTCTCCAAGCATCTCGCCGGCCTCACCACCGGCAACATCCTGATGATCGGCTCCTCCGGGACCGGCAAGACCACCCTCATGCGGGCGGTCGAGGGCTTCCTCGAAGAGCACGAAGAGCAGGCCGCGCGCGTCACCGTCGTCCGGCTGCACGCCAACGTGCTCGCCGAGGAGGCCCGACGCGGCCGGCCCGGGCAGGCGGTGATCGAGCGGCTGCTCGAACGGGTGCGCGAGCGGATGGGGCCGGAACGGGTGGAGCGCGAAGGCCCGGCGGCGGTCCTCGCGCGCGCCTCCTCCGGCCTCGTCTTCGTCGACGAGATCGACAAGATCCGTTCGGTGGTGGGCGACCGGGCGAACGTCGAAGGCATCCGCGCCCAGGAGGCCCTGCTCACGCTGATCGAGAACGAGGCGGTGCCGTTCGAGCTCCCGGCCTGGGCCGGCGGCGGCAGCGCGACCTTCGACTCGAGCCGGCTGCTCTTCGTCTGCGCCGGCGCCTTCGAAGGGCTCTACGACGCGGTCTACGACCGGGTCACGATCGGCCGCGACCGCGGCGCGCTCCAGCCGGTGACCGTGATGGAGGGCTCGGCGGTCGAGCAGCGCGAGGAGTTCCGCCTGCGCGACTGGCTGCGCCACGAGGATCTGTTCGACTACGGGCTCACGCCGCAGTTCATCTCCCGGTTCGACGCCGTGGTGCTCCTCCAAAATCTGGGGGTCGACGAGCTGACGCGCATCTTCCTCGAGAGCCCGGACTCCGGTTTCCGGCAGGCGCGGGAGTACTTCCGGACCCGGGGCGTCCGCCTCGCGCTCTCCCCGGCCGCGGTGGCGAAGATCGCGGCGGCCGCGTCCCGGCAGCCCCGCCTCGGCGCCCGGGCGCTACGCGAGGTCTTCCGCCGCGTCATCCGCGACCACGAGTTCGACCCCACGACCGCGAGCGAGAACGGCGCGCTCCTGATCGACCAGTCGGACGTCGAGTCGGTGCTGTCGTAGGGCGGTGGGACACGGTCCCGCGCTACGGTGCTGCCCGGGGCAGGGTGGGACCGCATTCCGCCGCCATCGGGTGAATCCGGGGCATCCGTCTTGCGTAGTGTGGAGTACGAATCAACGACACCGAGGAGACGACTCCATGCCCCTCTATCGCTCGAATCGCAACAAAGTCATCGGCGGCGTCTGCGGCGGTATCGCCGAGTGGCTCGGCTGGGACCCGACCGTGACCCGTATCCTGTACGTGGTGATCTCGATCCTGAGCGCCGCCTTCCCCGGCCTGATCGTCTACATCCTGCTCTGGATCCTCATGCCCCAGACGCCGGCCACGCCCGCCTGACGACCCCCGCCCCGTGGCGGAGCCTTGCCTCCGCCACGGGGCGGGGGTGGGGTGGTGGTATACGAGACGCCGGGTGCCTTCGATCCGGCTCGGGTCGCGGGGCTTCTCACTACCGTGGTCCAGGTCATCTCTGCCCAGCGAGGCGTTCTTCGGTCTCCGAACCACGGGCGGAGACAAGGCTCCGCCCCCGACAGTCGTTCCGAAGACCGATGACCCCGACTCGGGCCCACCACCGAACCCGA
>CAZLLV010000400.1:0-7872 GCA_964560325.1 uncultured Thermoanaerobaculia bacterium
GTGTGCCGGAGGGCGCTCCGGCGCCGCGCCGGGCGATGGTCCGCCTCTACGCGAGCGGCCCGGGTTGCCCCCTCACCGAGGTCGCGATCGAGCCGCGAGCCCCGCCGGGCGGAGAGGAGGACGGAGAGCCGCCGCCGGTGCCTTCGGTGCCTTCCTTGACGATCCGCTGCGACACACCCGCCGCCGTCCTCCGCGCCCACCTCGCCTTCTCCAACGCCCACCCGCTCCCCGGCGAGCGGATCACGCTCCGGCGCCACGGCCGGGTCCTCCCCCAGGAGGTCGTCGACGGCCACCTCGAATCGCTCGGCCTCCCCCGTACCACCTCCGAAGACGGCTGGCTCCTCCTCATCCTCGCCCTCGGCCGCTGGCAACTCCACCGCGCCGGCACCTCCCTGAACCGCATCGAAGCGGGCGACGAGTCGGACCTGCTGGGGAGCGTGGCCCTCGACCCGTGGACGGTCACCGATCTCTACACGGGCTCGGACGAGTAGCGGGTCGGCCGCGCCTCAGAGCGTCCGCGACACCTGCACGTCCGGGTTCCTCTCGCGGAAGAGGTCTTCGGACCAGGCGCCTTCGAAGAGGCCGACGACGCGGCCTTCGCGGTCGCGGGTCGCGGCGGCGCCGCGCATCGGCCAGTCGAGGTCTTCGGGGGCGACGTCGCCGAGGATCCGCAGGCAGGAGCGGTAGCTCAAGCGGTCGAGGTGGGTCTCGACCCGATACTCGGCCTCGAGGCGCGAGCGCACGAGGTCGAACTGGAGCTCGCCGACCGCGGCCAGCACCGGGTCGCGGCGGATCGCATCGGCCTCGTAGAAGATCTGGATCGCACCCTCCTCCTCGAGCTGCGCGAGCCCCTTGCGGAACGACTTCATCTGATCGGTGGTCGTGGGCCGCAGGCGCGCGAAGTGCTCGGGCGCGAAGCGCGGCAGCGGCGCGAACTCGAGCTTCGCCCCGTCGGAGACCGTGTCGCCGATGATGAAGAGGCCCGGGTTGACCAGCCCCACAACGTCGCCCGGGAACGCCTCTTCGGTCGTCTCCCGGTCCTGGGCGAAGATCCGGTGCGCGCGCGGCAGGCGCACCCGCTTGCCGAGCCGCGGGTGCTCGACGCTCATCCCCTTCTCGAAGCGGCCGGAGACGACGCGCAGGAAGGCCATGCTGTCCCGGTGCAGGGGGTCCATGTTCGCCTGGATCTTGAAGACGAAGCCGGAGAACACCTCGCTCGCCGGCTCGATCCACCCCCGGTCGCTCTCGCGCCCGGAGGGCGGTGCGCCGCGGCGGCCGAGCGCCTGCAGGAACGGCGCGACGCCGAAGTTGTTGAGGGCGCTGCCGAAGAAGACGGGGGTCTGCCGCCCGGTGGAGAACGCCTCCGGATCGTGGACGTGGCCCGCCATGTCGAGGAGCTCCGCGTCCTCGACGAGCTGCGCGTGGAGCTTCTCCCCCACCAGCCGGACGAGCTGCGGATCGTCGAGGCCGGAGACCTGGACCGGCGCCGCTCGCTCGCCGCGCGAGACCTTCTCGAACTTGAGCACCCGGCGCCCGTCGAGCTCGTAGACGCCGGTGAACTCGTCGCCCGAGCCGATCGGCCAGTTGACCGGCACCGGGTCGATCCCGAGCACCTTCTCGATCTCGTCGAGCAGCTCGAGCGGGTCGCGCGCCGCCTGGTCGAGCTTGTTGACGAAGGTCAGGATCGGCAGCTCGCGCTGGCGGCAGACCTCGAACAGCTTGACCGTCTGCGGCTCGACACCCTTGGCCGCGTCGAGCACCATCACGGCGCTGTCGACCGCGGTGAGCACGCGGTACGTGTCCTCGCTGAAGTCCTGGTGGCCCGGGGTGTCGAGGAGGTTGAAGCGCAGGCCCTCGTAGTCGAACTGGAGCACGGTCGAGGTGACCGAAATGCCCCGCTTCTTCTCCACCTCCATCCAGTCGGAGCGCACATGCCGCTGCTGGGCCTTGTGCCGCACCGCGCCGGCCAGCTCGATCGCGCCGGCGTAGAGGAGCAGCTTCTCGGTCAGCGTGGTCTTGCCCGCGTCCGGGTGGGAGATGATCGCGAACGTCCGCCGCCGGGCGGACTCCTGGGCGATCGCCGGATCAGCGGCGGTGGCGAAAGCGGTCTCGGGCATCGGGGCTCCGGAAGGAGAGGGGGTGCGGCCTTCTGGGCAACAGGGCGGGCGCGGAGCATCATTCCCAGCGCGATCGTCCGTGGGCGGCCTCAGAGCTCGAACGGCTCCCACCCCTCGGAGGTCCCGCGGCGGTGGGGGCGGGGCAGCCAGTCCGGGACGGCGAGGAGGTGGATCTGCTCCAGGGTGAAGCCGCTCCGGCGGCTCTCCGCTATGCGGCGCAACGCCTCCACGTCCTCGGGCGTGGTCGGGATGTCCTCCTCGATCCGATCGAGGTCCGCCGACCGCTGTGGCGCTTCAGAGGGTTCTCGCGAGCTCACGGTAGCGCTCCTCCTGGCCGTGGCGCACGAACTGCTCCCGCACCCGGCCGGGATCGGCACCGGCGACCCGGATCAGGTGCCGGATGTCGTTCAGGTCCTGGAAGGCCCGCGTCGGGTCGTTCTTCATCGCCAGGACCTTCATGGCCGCCAGGTGCTCCGGGCTCGGGATCGGCACCTTACCGCCCCCCGGACCCGGCACCTCCCGGACCTCGGCGAAGAGACGCTCCGCCGTCTGCCCTCGCACGTAGACGAAGTCGACGCTACCTCGACCCGCCTCCGGGTGAACGTGGTTGGAGTAGCCGGAGGAACGGTGCAACGTCCGGTAGCCCACCCCCTCGACGTGGCGCACCAAATCGTCCTGGCAAGAACCCTCGACGGCGAGATCGAGGTCCAACGTCATGCGGGGCAACCCGTAGGCCGCCATCGCAAGCCCGCCCACCAGCGCGTAGCGGCAGCCCTTCGCGTCCAGGAAAGCCCGGAGATCGGAAAGGACCGTAGCGAAGTCCACGACCGTCAGGATAGCAGCGGTCGCGCTCGCGTTTCGGGCCAATGACCAGCGCTTCATTCGCTGCCATGAGCGACGCTCGACACCGCAACCGAGCGAGAGGATCACGATCCGGCGAGTCGCAGCAGGGCGCTACGCAGATCGGCGATGAAGTGGCCCAGCGAGGCCTGGTTCTTGCCGGCGCGGTAGAGATCCATCGAATCGACCAGATCCGGTGCCAGGTCCGCGGTCCCGGTGAGCAAGGGCATTCCGGCAGCCTCCACCGCTTCGTGGACCAGGCGCTTGTAGACGTGCCGCTCACACTTGCCCAGGTCTTTCGCGGGCGGAACGCCTACGACCTGCTGGAACGCCTCAGGATCGGCGATGTACCAGCGCTCGACGTGGGGATCCGGGCAACCGACGGCGTAGAGCGGGATGACGGTTTCGTCGATCGCCTCCGCGAGCTGTTTGCGGACGCCGCTCCAGGCGCTGCAGTTGGAATCGATGACGAGAACCAGCAGATCGGGAACCCCGTGCTGACTCTGCCCGAGGAAGCTCTTCTGCCAGAGCTCGAACTCGGCGAGCGCACGGCCGTGGCCCCCTCGCGCACTCGGCGCCTGGACGACCGGGCGAAGCCCCACGTCTTTCGCCAAGCGCCCCACCAGCGCCCGAACGAACTGCTCGTGGTCGCGGTCCTCGCAGAAGAGCGTGACGCGCGGCCGCTCAGCCATCCAGCCATCCCCGGACCAACAGTGCCTCGACGAGCGCGTCGTCCTCGGTTCCACTCAGAGCCCTTCGAATCTCGGCGTCGTCGAAGACCGGCCCCGCCGTCTCGAACGCGCTGATTCGACTCTCCCGCCCCTCTTGGGTACAACGGAGAAGGCGTATGAGCTCTGGCTGTTCCCGGCTCTTCGCCACCATCGCACCGACCAGAGTCGGAGAGTGGGTGGTCACGATCACCTGCGTGCCCCCCGGTCGTGCCATGGAGGTCAGGAGGTCGGCGATCACTTCGATGCGCTTCGGATGAACGCCGTTCTCCGGCTCTTCGAAGGCGACCAACGCGTTCGGAGCGGGGTTGGCGGCGATCGCGCAGAGGGCGAGGACCCGCAACGTACCTTCCGACATCACGCGGGAAGAGTAGGGCGTACCGTCCTGCGTGATCTGGATGTCCAGTGTGCCGCGCGTCCGATCCAGATCGACGTCGAGCCCTTCGATCGATGGGATGGCGCTACGAAGTGCCCGCCGGATGGCGTGGAAGTGCTTCTGACGCTTCTCGCTCTCCTTGAGCTGGTGCAGGAAGGGCGCGATCCACTCCCCCCGGGGTCCGATGTCGGACACCTCCCGTGGCGGTTGTGGCTCACGCATCGCGACACGGGGATCGAGGTAATAGGTGTTCCAGCGGCCGAGCTCGGTGCGAAGGCGGTCGAAGTCCGGGTAGCGTGTGGCCCCCGAGTACTGGAGGTTCGAAGCGAGGGTGTGGTTGAGGCTCAGCGGCTCGTGCCGAGGCTGCCCGGCCTCACTCAGTCGCCGCACGACGAGGTGATCTCCCGCTCCCTCGATCCGGGCATCCATCTTCTTCAAGGAACCGTCTTTGTTGAGCCGGGCCAGATACTCGTCTCCCACTCCGAGGGCGCCCGTCTGCGGCTCGATCTCGATGCCGACCCTGTAGCGAAGCCCTGAAATCTTCGCCTCCGCCGGCAGCTCGAGGTCCACCTCGATCGAGAGGCTGGCCTGCTCCTGCGAAAGCAGCTCGGGCAACCCCCCGTCCGGCAGGCTGAACGCCTCCGCGGGGTAACCCCGCAGCGGCGGCTCGAAGGCGTCGGCCAAGGTTCTCTCGGTCACGAGGCGCGACAACAGGAACAGGGATTCGAGGAAGTTGCTCTTTCCCGCCGCGTTGGGCCCCAAGAGAACCACCAGGGGAGCCAGCTCGACCTGGACGTCGAAAAGCGACTTGAAGCCGCGGACCTGGATTCTCTTCAGCATCGTGGAGCTCCGGACGGGCGAGGGGAGTTCGTGCGAACGAGGGCGAGTCTACCGTGGCGGGACGAGGAAACCGGCCCCGAGTCCTCAGCCTCGCACCGACCCGTGGAACAATCACCCCGCCATGGAGCTCGATCACCTGCTGCGCGAATCGGTCGTCCTGCTGGGGAGCGCGGTCGCGATCCTGTTGATCGGGTCGCGGTTGCGCATCCCGCCGCTCGTCGGCCTCCTGATCACCGGCCTGGTGATCGGCCCTTCCGGCCTGGGGTGGATCAGCGATACCGAGCAGGTGGAGGTCTTCGCCGAGATCGGCGTGGTGCTCCTGCTCTTCGTCATCGGTCTCGAGCTCTCGCTCGCGCAGCTCAAGGAGTTGCGGCGGGTCTTCTTCGTCGGCGGGGGGATCCAGGCCGCGCTGACGATCGCCGCCGCGGCGGGCGTGGCGCTGGCGCTCGGGGTCGGGCCGCCGCGGGCGGTCTTCCTCGGCTGCGTCGTGGCGCTGTCGAGCACCGCCATCGTCCTCAAGCTCTACGACGACCGGCAGGAGACCGAGGCGCCGCACGGCCGGGTCAGCCTCGGCATCCTCCTGTTCCAGGACTTCCTGATCGTGCCGATGATCGTCGTGGTGCCGGTGCTCGCCGGCGCGGTGCCCGCCTCGCCCGGTGCGCTCGCGATCCGCTTCGGCGGTGCGCTGGTCGCGATCGGCGCCGTCTTCGCCGCGTCGCTCTGGCTCGCGCCGAAGCTGTTCGAGCGCATCGCCCACACCCGGGTGCGCGAGGCTTTCGTCCTCGGCTCCCTCGTCGCCTGCCTCGCGCTCGCCTGGCTCACGCACACCCTCGGCTTCTCCCTCGCCCTGGGCGCGTTCCTCGCCGGCATCATCGTGTCGGAGACCGAGTACGGCCACCAGGTGGTCGCCGACGTCGCGCCCTTCCGCGAGCTCTTCGCGAGCCTCTTCTTCATCTCGATCGGCATGCTGGTTGATCTCTCCGCCGCCTGGAACGCCGGGCTCGCGGTGATCCTCCTCGCGCTCGCCATCCTGGTGGGCAAGGCGCTGATCATCGCCGTCGCGGTGGCCGCGGTCGGGCTCCCCTCCCGGACGCAGGTCCTCGCCGCCCTCGGCCTCGCCCAGGTCGGGGAGTTCTCCTTCGTGCTGATGGAGGTGGGGCGCCAGTACGGAATCCTCGGCGGCGAGCGGTACCAGCTCCTCCTCGCGGCCGCGGTCCTCACCATGATCGCGACGCCGCTCCTGGTCCGCGTCGCGCCGGCGATCGCCGGGGCCTGGGAGCGCTGGCGCCCGGCGGCGGCCGTCGCGGCGCCGTCGTTGGGACGGACGAAGGTCGTGGCCGAGTCGCTCTCGGACCACGTGTTGATCGTCGGCTTCGGGGTCGGCGGCCGGCTCCTCGCCCGCGTGCTCCGGGACGCCGGCATCCGCTACCTCGTCCTCGAGCTCAACGCCACGACCGTCCGGCAGGCCGGCCGCGACGGCCACCCGATCCTCTACGGCGACGCATCGCGGCGCGACGTGCTGCACGCCGCCGGCATCGACCGGGCGCGGGTCGTGGTGTTCGTCGTCTCCGACCCGGCGGCGGTGCGCCGGAGCGTCGCCCTCGCCCGAGCGATGAGCCCCGGCGTCCACATCGTGGTCCGGAGCCGCCGCGTGCAGGAGATCGACGAGCTCCGCCGGCTGGGGGCCGACGACGTGGTGGCCGAGGAGTTCGAGACCGCGATCGAGGTCTTCACCCTGGTGCTCGAGCACTACCACGTGCCCCGCAACGTGGTGCGCGCGCAGACCCGCCTGCTCCGGGGCGAGGGTTACGAGATGCTCCGCACGGCGGCCACCGGGCGCGGCGTCAGCGAGGCGGTTCTCGGGGCGCTCGAGGCCGGGACGACCGATGTCTTTCGCATCGAGCCGGGTAGCCCGGCGGTCGGTCGCTCCTTGCGCGATCTCGACCTGCGCAACGAGACCGGCGCCACGGTCCTCGCGGTCGTGCGCGGGGAGCGGCCGCACCCGAACCCGGCCCCGACGACGACGCTCGCCGAGGGGGACGACCTCGTGCTGGTGGGCAGCCACGAGGACATCGACCGCGCCTTCGTCCTGCTCGGCGAGACGGAGCCGCGGCGGCGGTGAAAGCGATCGGCTCCGCGACGCCACGTTGATATCGTGGACCGCCCCATGGAAGCGCCCGAGCGCAACGTCGTCCTCGGCCTCGACAACATCCGGCTCGGCCTGCCGATCGCCGGCGTCGGGAGCCGCGTGCTGGCGGCCTTCGTCGACACCCTGATCGTGCTCGTCGGCGTCGGGCTCTGGGGCCTCGCCCTCGCCTTCCTGCTGCCCGAAGAGCTCGGCGACTGGCGCATCGCGCTCTTCGTCGTCGGCTACTTCGTGATCGATCAGGGCTACTTCGCGACCTCGGAGGTCACCACCCGCGGCCGCACCCTCGGTAAGCACGCGGTCGGCCTGCGAGTGGTGGCGCGCGACGGCGGCACCGCCGCGACCACGGCCTACCTGCTGCGCAACCTGGTGCGCGAGATCGACGTCCTGGTCGGCGTCTTCCTGATGGCGCTCGACCCGATGTCGCGCCGCCTCGGCGATCGGCTCGCGGGTACGCTGGTCGTCCACGAGGAGACCGGCCGGCGCGACGTCACCCTCGGCCGCATCCCGCCCGGCTGGACCGCGCGCGAGGTGGCGCTCGCCGAGTCGTTCTTCGCCCGCACCGACGAGCTCGATCTCGACCAGGCGCTCTTCCTGGCTCGCTGCTTCAACCGCTGGCTGGCGCGCGACGCGCCGGAGCTGCTCACCGGGGTCGACGCCGAACGCGAGCCGATCGTGGCGCTGCGCACCGCGCTCCTGCCGGTCCTAGCGGACGGCACCGCCGACCGCGGGGCAGGCACCTGATGGATCTCGCCCGCTTCGTCGAGCTGCGGCGCCCGATCTGGGACGAGCTCGAAGAGGGTCTCGCGCGGCTGGAGCGCCGGC
>CAZLLV010000401.1:0-25344 GCA_964560325.1 uncultured Thermoanaerobaculia bacterium
GATCGCCATGGTCGGGCCGGACGTGGGCCTCTACGCCGCGGCGATCGTCGTCGACGGCTTTACCACCGCGTTCTCGACCGTCGCCTTCGTCGCCTTCATCTCGTTCCTGACCAGCCACACCTACACCGCCACCCAGTACGCGCTGATGGCGTCGCTCGGCAACCTCGGGCGGACGCTGGTGTCGTCGACCAGCGGCGTGGTGGTCGATGCGATGGGCGGCAACTGGGCGCTCTTTTTCGTCGTCACCGCGCTCATGGTGCTGCCCAGCCTGGCCATCCTGGCCTACGTCGCCAAGCTGATGCGCGAACGGATCCCGGGCTGGCGCGGCGGCCGGGCCTGAGAGCCTGCCGCGGCGAGCCCCCACGGCTCCTTCACGGTTCCTTCACCGGGCCGCCTCGAACAGCTCCTTGGCCCGCTTCGCCCGCGCCTTGTGCTCGACCACCGGCTCCGGGTAGTCGAGGCCGGCGAGCTGGGGCGGCCGCGCGGTCTCCAGGCCGTGGATCTCCTTCGCGTCGAGGCCGCGGAGCTCCGGCACCCACCGCTTCACGTACGTGCAGTCGGGGTCGTGCTTCCGCTGCTGGCTCCACGGGTTGAAGATCCGGAAGTAGGGCTGGGCGTCGGCGCCGGTCGAGGCCGCCCACTGCCAGTTGCCGTTGTTGACCGCGGGGTCGTAGTCGAGGAGCCGGGTCGCGAACCAGCGCTCGCCGCGCCGCCAGTCGAGGTGGAGATCCTTGACCAGGAAGGAGGCGACGACCATGCGCAGCCGGTTGTGCAGGAATCCCGTCTCGGCGAGCTGCCGCATGCCGGCGTCGACGAAGGGGAAGCCGGTCCGGCCCTCGCACCAGGTGGAAAAGAGCGCGTCGTCGTCCTCCCATGCGACCGCGTCGTACTCGGGCCGGAAGGCGTGGCCGAACACGCGCGGCTCGAACCAGGCGAGCTGGGTGAAGAAGTCGCGCCAGTAGAGCTGCCGCACCAGCTCGTGGTCCTCGCCCAGCGCGTCGACGATGGCGTGGAAAACCTCGCGAATCGAGACGGTCCCGAGCTTGTGGTGGAGCGACAGGCCGGTCGTCCCCGCCTCGTCGGACGGATCGTCGCGGGAGCGGTCGTAGCGCTCGAAGCGGTCCCGATCTCGATCCAGGTTCCGGAGGATCGCGAGCGCCTCGGCGCGCCCGCCCCGGCCGGCCAGCTCCCGGCGCTCGGGAAGGAGCTCGCGGTAGACCGACTGCGGCAGGGCGGCGTCGATGGCCGGCCGCGCGAAGCGCACCCGCGGCGCCCCGGCCGGCTTCGCCACCCGCTCCTTGCGCGCCGCGCGGAAGAACGGGGTGAACACCTGGTACGGCGTGCCGGAGCCGGTCGTCACCTGGCCGGGGTGGGTGAGGAGCAGATCGTGGCTGCGGTGGAACGGCACCCGCCGCTCGGCGCACACGGCCTGGATCCGCCCGTCGCGCGCGCGGGAGAACGGCGTGTAGTCCCGGTTCACGAACACCGCTTCCACGCCGTGCTCCTCGACCCATCGCACGACCACGTCTTCAGGGCTTCCGCGAAATCGATAAAGGCTGCCGTCGCTTGCCGAGAGCTGACGGTCGAGGTCCTCGAGCGATTCGAGCAGCACCTGGAACGCCGGCGCACCGAAGTAGGCGTTCCGCTCCGGATCGCACTGCACCCGATCGAAGACGAAGCAGGGCAGCACCTCCTCCGACATCGCGGCCGCCCGCGCCAGAGCGGTGTTGTCCGCCAGGCGCAGGTCGCGGCGGAAGACGAAGGCGGATCGGCGGTAGGTGGTGCTCATCGGCAGGATCGTAGGCGCAGTGTTGCACGCAGCCGGATCTCGGCGACGCTTCCTGCATTCCAATGTCGGTTATGGTACCCTAAGTACGACAGTCCAATGCGTATCGACGATCTCGTCATCAGCCAGAATCCTTGGTGGACCGCCCCGAACGCGCGAATGAGCGCCGCATATCCCGTTCGTCGGGAGGCTCAGGGCGTCGTGGCGTCTCAGATCCGGCGCCTGGAGGACCGGAGAGCCATCGCGCTCGTGGGGCCACGCCAGGTCGGGAAGACGGTCGTCTTGCTGCAGACGATCGATGAGCTCCTGGACCTTGGCTGGCCTCCGGGCAACGTCACCTATTTCGACTTCTCGGATCCTCGCCTGACCGAGGAGATCCTTCCACATCGGGTGACCGAGGTGACACCGCCGACTGTCGATTCGGAGCAGCCGAGAGTCCTGCTGTTCGACGAGATCAGCCGCGCGGTGAACTGGGATCTCTGGCTCAAGAACGTCGTCGACCGAGGTGGATTCCGCGTCGGCGTCACCGATTCCGCATCGAGTTTGCTACGCCAGGGTACGAGGGAGTCCGGCCAGGGTCGATGGGACCAGGTGAGGATCGAAGGCCTCTCGTTCGTCGAGGCCCTGAGCTTCCTGGCGGAGACCAGCGACAACCTCGAGAAGGTCTACGCCGCCAACCCGGAGTATCTGGCTCGCTACCTTCGGACCGGGGGCTTCCCGGAGCACCTGCTGAAAGACATGGCGTCGCTCGACGAGCGAATGGAGGTCGCCCGGCGGCTACGCGAGGACATCGTCGAGAGCGCCGTCTACCGCGATCTCGCACGGTTCGAGATCGCTTCCCATTCCGTCAAGAATCTCTTCATCTACGTGGTGGAGACTTCGGGATCGATCTTCAGCGCCGCGCAGCGAGCGGAAGAGATCGGCCGCGACTACCGGACCGTGCAGCGATGGATCGGCCTTTTGGAGGACGCCGGGCTGATCTCTGTGTTGCCCCGATACGCCAAGCGAGCGAGCCGTCGCCTGAAGGGCGGGAGCTCGCCGAAGCTCTACGCCGCGGATCACGGTCTGGTATCGGCGCTCTCGGCGCACGACGCGTCGTCGCCGTCGGTCGAGAGCCGGATCTTCGAAGCCGTGGTCTTCCGTCACCTGAGAGAGTTGGCGAGGGACTTTCTGGGCCGCATCTCCTACTACCGCTTCAAGAACGACGTGGAGATCGATTTCGTCCTGGAGGTCGAGGGCGGCACCGTGGCGGTCGAGGTCACCAGCTCGGCGGAGGTGACCTCGAAGAAGATCGCGAAGCTGGAAACCGCGGCGAGGCATCTCGGTGCGGATCGGGCGTACCTCGTCCACGGGGGAATCTCCGAGGGTCCGAGAGACGGGATCGTCTCCTTGCCGCTCGCGCGGTTCCTGCTCCGCCCCGAACGGGTTTTGGAGGAAGAGCCGTGACGGGCATCCCGCTGGGTGAAAAAGAGAGCCAGACCTTGGAGTTCAAGGGGCGCGACAAGCTCAGTGATCGAGAGGAGTTGGCAGCGTCGGTCGTGGCGTTTCTCAACAGTCACGGCGGTGATCTCTACGTGGGCGTGCGCGAAGAAGGAGGGCGCGCCGTGTGGATCGAAGGGATCGACGACCCGGAGAATGAAGCGCAAAACCTATACAACTCTCTGCTCGACCGGATCGAACCGTCGCCGGGTCCAGATGAGATTCACGTCAAGGTCTTGACGGAAGACCCGGGGGGCTCGATTCTTCGCGTTCGGGTGCAACGCGGTGCCCATCGTCCCTATGCGGTGCCGACAAGCAGAGGGGCAGAGAAGTACCGGAGGTTCGACTTGCGAGTGGGTAATCGGCGGCGCCCGATGACCCGCGAAGAGCTCGCCGACGCGTTCTCCGGGACGGGCGGGTTCGAGCTACCCGGAGCCGAGCCACGCAAGATCCTGCTGGCAGACCGGCAAGCGATCCAGGCGGATGGAAAGGACTGGTTCTGGCTCGGTATCCAGCCGGCTCGGAGCGTCGCCCTCGACGTGCAGCGCCCGGACCTCCCGAAGCTCCTGACCGATCGCAGGGTGCTCGGCCTGCCCCCGGGCGCTCCCTCGTTCCACGTCCCGTTCGAGCCGGAGTTGAAGCTGGGTCGCCTCGTGGCGTACGCGATCCCCGGGGAGATCTCGATCAAAGAAACCGCGATTCGCAGCGACGGCGGGATCCGATTCCGTACGACGATTTCTCACCTCTACCGGCATGCCGCCGGCTCCTCGCCGCGGTGGATCAATCCGGAGGTCTTGATCGGGATCCCGCGTTCCTTACTGGCACTGGTGAAGCCGGTCTTGGGCGAGTCCCTGTCCCCCGATGACCGCGTTCTGGTCGACATGGCACTCCTCGGTCTCGGGGACGAAGAGGCCAGGCTGCTCCCGGGACGGTGGCGCCGTCCCCGACCGGGAAAGGAGGCCCGCTCCCTGGAATCGGGGGAAGATTTCTTCCTCTCGAAGCCACTCGAATTGACCCTTCGAGAGATCGAGGAGGAGCCGGAGCGATCCGTGGTTCGTCTGCTCCGAGAGCTCTACGAGGCTTTCGGTCTACGTGAAGAAGCGATCCCCGTATCGATACCCCGAGCGGCTCGCGGACCGATCGAGCACCCGTAGCGCCCGGACTGCCGTCACCCCGCGGCGAGCCCCAGATCCTCGTAGACCGCCGCGCACAGACCCTCCATGCGCTCCAGGTGGGCCTCGTCGGCGGGGGTGCCGTTGGTGGCGAGGGCGACGACCAGGCGGTGCTCCGGGTCGGCGAAGGCGGTCGAGGAGCGGTAGCCGGAGTGGCCGTAGGTGCGGCGCGAGGCGTGGGGGCCGTAGGCGTAGGGAAGGTCGGGTTCCTGGTAGATCGTCGAGTTGACGATGAAGCCGAGGCCCCAATCCATGACGTGGCGGAAGGTGTGGTCGTAGAGGCCGACCCGGTGCCGGGCGGTCATCGCCTCGACCGTCTGCGGGGTCAGCACCCGCTCGCCCGTCTTCGGCGACACGCCGCCGGCGAGCAGGCTCTCGTAGAAGAGGCCGAGCTCGCGCACCGGGCCCCGCCCGTTGCCGCCCGGGGACGGCCGCACCACCCACTCCTCCCGGTGCCACCGGTGCGCGGGCGGGCCGGCGCCGTCCGATCGGCGCGTGTGCGGGACCTCGGTGTTGAACATCGGCACGATCCGTTCGCCGTACTCGGCATGGCGCTCGGCCGGCATGCCGACCCACGAATCGTCCATGCCGAGCGGCGCCAGCACCTCCTCGCGCACGAAGCGGTCGTAGGGGCGGCCGTCGATCCGGCACACCACCTCGCCGAGCACGAACCAGCTCGACGCCATGTGGTACCCGGCTTTCTTCCCCGGCTCCCAGCGCGGCTCGAGCTTGCGCTTCGCGATCCGGGCGATCACCTCGTCCCAGCTCTCGCGCGGCCAGCCCACGTCGAGCATGCGGATGCCGCTCGTGTGGGTGAGCAGGTGGCGCAGCGTCACCCCCTCCTTGCCGCCCGCCGCGAACTCCGGCACGAAGCGGGCGACCGGGTCGTCGAGGCCGACCGTGCCCGCCTCCCAGAGGATCGCCAGCGCCACCGCCGCCGTCGGCTTGGTCGAGGAGAGCCAGAGGGTGAGGTCGTCCTTCGCGAGCGGCACTCCCGGCCGCGCCTCGCCGACGGCGAGGTCGGCCACCGTCTCGCCGCCCTGCGAGACGTAGAGCTGCGCGCCCAGGTGGAGGCCGGCGGCGATGCCGGCCTGGAGTCGGGAGATCGTCTTCGGGAGAGGCACGAGTCGGACGGGATCGTGGGAGCTACGCGGTCGTCCGCCGGGACGGCGGCTCTCGGGTGGCGACCTCGAACAGCTCGCCGTCGTCGAGGCGGGCCGCGGTCAGCCGGTCCCCCCAGACGCAGCCGGTGTCGAGGCCGAAGAGGCCGGGCTCCCGCAGGAGGCCGAGCGATGCCCAGTGGCCGAAGACGACCGTCGGCAGCCCGTCCGCCGGCTGCCCGTCGCGCCAGGCCTCGAACCACGCCCGGTCGCCCGACGGAGCGTCCTCCGGCGGACCGGAGTAGCCGCAGCGCGGAATGCCGTCGGCGCGGATCGTCCGCAGGAGCGTGAAGACCGCGAGACCGCAGGAGGCGCGGCCGAGGGCGTCGTCGATCCGGCACTCGTGGTCGAAGCGGCCGTTGCGCTCGGCGTAGTCGGCGAGGAGGTCATCGCCGTCCGGACCGCGCAGCACCGCCTCGGTGTCGCGCGCCAGCTCCTCCGCGGCCTCCGGGCTCCAGCCGGGGAGCAGGCCGCCGTGGACCAGCACGAGGCCGTCCTCGCGGTGCAGCAGCGGGCGCTCCCGCAGCCACGCGACGAGCTCGTCGCGCTCGCGGCGGCCCGGTCCGTCCGAGGGAGCGAGCACGTCGTCGAGGCTGTCCTTCTTGCGCGCCTCGGCGACCCCGGCGGCGCGCGCGAGCAGGTGGACGTCGTGGTTGCCGAGGACGGCGACGAAGCGCTCGCCCATCCGCTCGGCCGTCTCGCGCGCCCAGCGCAGCACCCCCAGGTTGTCCGGCCCCCGGTTGACCAGGTCGCCCACCAGCCAGAGCCGGTCCCGGTCCGGATCGAGCGGGAGCCGGCCGAGCAGCGCGCGGAGGCTCTCCGTGCAGCCGTGGACGTCGCCGATCGCGTAGGTGGCCATTCGCCTCCGAACGATCGCCGATTCGGCCGGGCGTTGCAACCCCGTGCCTGCCTGAACGGATAGAGTCGGAGCCGCCATGCTCGACTCGCTCCTGAGCCTCCTCGGCCTGCGCCCCGGCGGCGACGCCTCCGCCGCGCCGGGCACCGTCGGCGAGATCGTCGCCCGCCTCGAGCGCCTGCCGCCCGAGCGGGCGCGCCGGGTGGCGGCGCTCGCGCTGGTCCTCGCCCGTGCCGCCGACGCCGACCTTCGCATCGGGCCCGAGGAGCGGGAGGCGATCGGCGAGATCCTGGTCGAGCGCGGGAGCCTGTCGGCCGAGGAGGCGGAGGCGGTGACCGCGATCGCCGCCCGCCGCAGCCGGGTCTCGGGCGGCACCGACCACTACCTCGCGACCCGCGAGCTGACCGGGATGACCACCCGCGAGGAGCGCGAGGAGCTGCTCGAGAGCCTGTTCACGGTCGCCGCCGCCGACGGCTCGATCTCGACGGCGGAGGAGAACCGCATCCGCCAGATCGCGAGCGAGCTCGGCTTCGGCCACCGGGAGTTCGCCCGCGCCCGTTCCGACTGGAACGAGCACCGGGAGATCCTCCAACGCTAGCGTCGCCCGCTACGCGGGGGCTTCTTCATTCCGCCGCTTCGGCCTCCTCGTCGTTCGCTGCTTCGGCGTTGCCGTAGGGGAGGGCTTCGCCGAGCTTCGACTCGAGCCGGTCGCCGATCCACTTGCCGTCCCACCACTCGACCGCGTTGACCGGGGTGCCCCGGATCATCGTCGTGTAGTGGAGGTGGTCACCGCCTGCGAGGCCGGTGGCGCCGGTGCGGCCGAGGCTCTGGCCGCGCTCGACCGTCTGCCCCTCTTCGACGCCGAACGACGACAGGTGGGCGTACAGGCTCATCAGCCCGTAGCCGTGGTCGAGGATCACCACGTTGCCGTAGATCCCGAGGAAGCGCGCCACCATCACCACGCCGCGGTTGGCGGCCGGCACCTCGTCCTGCGAGACGGTCGCGAGGTCGAAGCCGAGGTGGGTCTGCTGGTCGACCGGCTCGCCCTCGTAGACGTAGGTCCGCCGGTCGGCGAACGACGACATGACCTGGCCGCCCGGGACCTGGAGGAACGGCTCGCGCCAGAGGAACTCGTCCTTCGACTGCCCGCCGAGCTCGACCAGGTAGGCGCGGTTCTTCTCGCGCAGCTCGTCGTTGATCTGGACGTAGTTCTCGACCGGGCTGCCCCGGTCTTCGAGCTCCGGCGTCTGCTCCATGATCGGCGGCACGACCTTCTGGAGGAAGGCGTCGGAGAGCTCGATCGTGGCCTCGCGCGGCGGGCGCGGGAACCATTGGGTGACGAACGTCGCCTCGGCCTCGTTCTGGATCGGATCGGAGGCGAACACCCGTACCCGCGACGGATCGTCGACGTCCCACGGCACTCCGAAGAGGGCGAAGAACTCCCCGTCCTCGCCGTCCGGCATCGGACGGCCCGGGAAGAAGGTGTCGCCCGACATCACGCCGTGCCGCCCACCCTCTTCGAGCGCGCTCTCGCCGACGCGGTAGACCACGACTCCGCTGCCGCCCTGCTGGACGTAGTGCTGGTTCGAGAGGATCGACAGCACCGGTGGCCGCAGACGGACCGGCAGGGTCGCCTCGCCGACGACCGGCTCGCCCTTCCGCAGCGGCGTTCCGGCCCGTTCGGCGACCACGCGCACCGTCGCCTCGCCCTCCTTCAGGCCCGGGACGGTCTCGAGGCCGACCCCGACCTCGAACTCGTCCTCCGCCTGGCGCGGTCCCCAGAAGGCGTAGAACGGGCGCGGTCCCTCGTCGTAGGTCCGCTCCTCGATCACCACCGGCTCACCGCCCTCCTGCACGACCTCGACCCGCACCGCCGAGAGGCCGCGGCCGGACTCGGCCACCCGGACCTTCACCGGCGAAGCCTTGCGACCGATCCCGGGCGCCGTCGGCTCGACCTCCACCTCGGGGGCGCCGGTGCGGAACCAGGCCACCGCCACCACGGCCAGCACCAGCAGGAGCAGGGCCAGGAACACCTTCTTGAAAAAATTACCGACGGGGCTTCCGGAGCGGGCCGTCGAGCTGCCGAGCTGCGAACGCATGCGAATCCTCCTCGATGCTGCGGGAACGGGGGGGGGCCTGCGCCGACCGGCGTGGGTCCCCCTCTCTGTGTCTGATCGGTGTCTCCCGGCCGGCGCGGCAATCGGAACCGCTCGGGCGGCGCGCGGCCGGGACCGGCCTCGGGTACGTGGGGGAGTCATGCAAGACCGGTGCAGGAAGAGGTGCCGCGATCCCGCGCGCGGGATCGGGTGTCGCCGGTCGATGGTTGGCACGGGGTCTGCAAAGTACTGCTCGCGGCTGGAGACGGCCCAACGAAACGAGACAACGAGACATGCTCCAATCCGAAGGAGGGTTCCAGATCATGAAGAAGCTGCTTGCGACACTGTGCCTCTCGATTCTCCTGCTCCCGCTCGCCGCCTGCACGGTCGAGCAGACCGAGGAGGGCGAGCTCCCGGAGGTCGAGGCCACCGGTGGTGAGATGCCGGAGTACGACGTGGACGCGGCCGACGTCGAGGTCGGCACCGAGACCCGCGAGGTCGAGGTTCCGACCGTGGACATCGAGCCGGCGGACGAGACCGACGACGAGGTCGACGAGCCGCCGGTCAACTGAGCCGGTCGTTCGACACCTGTCCGACCATCGCTTGATTTTCCTGAGCGGCGGTCCTCTCCGGAGGGTCGCCGCTTTTTTCTTGCCCGCAGGGGCTCTCAGGGCACGAACCGGTAGCCGGCTCCCCGTACGGTCTGGATGTGTCGCGGCCGCCAGGAGTTCTCTTCGAAGGCCCGCCGCAGCGACAGGATGACGTTGTCGACCACCCGCGTGTTGGGGTGGTCGGGCAGCTCCCAGACCTCGGCCAGCAGATCGCGCCGGCTCACCACCTGGTTCGGGCGGCGCGCGAAGACCTGCATCACCGCCATCTCTTTCTTCGACAGCTCGACCACGCCCGCGAGCGTCTTCGCCCGCCAGCTTCCGAAGTCGACCCAGAAGTCGCCGAACTCGAAGCGGCCACTCCCGGGATCCTCGCTGCCGGCGTCCGCGGCGTCGCTCCCCGGCTCGCCGTCGCGCGCCCACGCCTGGCGGCGCAGCAGCCCCTCGACCCGCGCCAGCAGCTCGGCGAGGTCGAACGGCTTGACCATGTAGTCGTCGGCGCCGAGCTTGAGGCCGTAGACCACGTCGTCCGGCTGCCCGCGCGCGGTGAGGATGAGGATGGGTGTGAAGTCGTCGCCGCGGCGCAGGTGCTGGCAGACCTCGAAGCCGTCGAGCTTGGGCAGCCGTACGTCGAGGACGATCAGGTCGTAGCCTCCGGCGCCCGCCATCTCGACCGCCTCCATGCCGTCGGCGGCGAGGTCGACCTCGTACCCCTTGCGCCGCAGGTTCAGGGCGAGACCCTGGGCGATCGCCTCCTCGTCCTCGACCACCAGCACCCGGTGGGCGGCGTCCGTCACGCCGTCTCCTTGGCGATCGGCAGCTCGATCCGGAAGCAGGTGCCGGGGCGCCCCTCGTGCGAGTGCGCCCGCACCTGCCCTTTGAGCTCGCGCACCAGCCCGGAGACGATGAACAGGCCGAGCCCGGTCCCCTTGCGCCGCTCGTCCCCCTGGCGCGCGACCTGGTAGAAGCGGTCGAAGACCTTCTCGAGCTCGCTCTTCGGAATCCCCACGCCCTCGTCCTCGACCTCGATCACCGCGCGTCCGTTCTCGTCGTGCACGCGGCAGCGGATGTCGGCGCCCGGCTCGGAGTAGCGCACCGCGTTCTCGACCAGGTTGTCCATCAGGCGCCCGAGCGCCTCCTCGGTGGCCAGGACCGTCGCCCGGGTCTGGATGCGCGCTTCGAGACGGCTGCCGCGCGCCTCGACCCGGGGCGACGTCTCGGCGACGTAGCGCCGGAAGAACTCCGCGAGGTCGATGGGGAAGAGCTCGAGCCGCTTCTTGCGTGCCACCAGCCGGCTCGACTCGAGCACGTCGTCGACCAGGGTCTCCATGCGCCCCGCCTCCTGGAGGATGAAGCCGAGCGAGCGCTGGAGCTCCTCCGGGGTGATGTCGTCGCGCTCCAGGGTCTGCGCGTGGAGCTTGATCGCGGCGAGCGGCGTGCGGAGCTCGTGGGTAACGGTGGCGATGAACTCCTCCTGCTTCTGGGTGTAGCGGCGCTCGGTGAAGCGGTTGGCGAGCTGCGAGGTGAGCTCGATCAGGAGCACCAGGGCGAGGCCGCAGCCGATCGCGAGGACCAGCCAGTGGGCCTGTCCTACGGTGACGCCGACGCGGCCGGCGAGCTCGTCGATCCGCGTCTTCGACTGGATGACGTAGATCACCCACAGGACGAGGAGCGCCAGGACCACGACCAGCGACAGGATGTAGCTCGCGACGATCTGGGTGCGGCGGACTCTCGGCATCCGGGCGAATGCTACCCCAGCGGCTGGCCCGGCGTGACCGAAGCCTGACAGTCACGTGACCGCCCAGGGATGGTGTTTCGCACCGCCGGCTGGGATCATCATCGGGCGGAGAACGAGCTCCGGCTGACCGACCCGACGCGAGAGGAAGCGAGACGATGATCGAATTCGAAGGCGCCCCGAAGATCCAGTGGCACTGGAAGATCCTGCCCTTCATCCTGGTACACGTGGCGTGCGTCGCCGTCTTCTTCCTGCCGTTCGCCTGGTGGATGGTGGGCCTGTGCGCGGGTCTCTACCTGGTGCGCATGTTCGGCATCACCGGCGGCTACCACCGCTACTTCTCGCACCGCAGCTTCAAGACCAGCCGCGCCTTCCAGTTCGTGCTCGGCATCCTGGGGGCGATCTCGTTCCAGAAGGGGCCGCTCTGGTGGGCCGCCCACCACCGGCAACACCACCGGCACAGCGACGAGCACGGCGACCTCCACTCGCCCGGGCTCCAGGGCTTCCTGTGGGCGCACATGGGCTGGGTCCTCTCCACCGAGCACGACGAGACCGACTACGACCGGATCGCCGACTTCGCCAAGTACCGCGAGATGGTCTGGCTGAACGAGTACCACCTGGTGCCCGGCGTGGTGCTGGGCGCCGTCCTGTTCGCCGCCGGCGGCTGGCCGGCGCTGGTCTGGGGCCTCTTCGTCTCGACCGTGCTCACCTGGCACGCGACCTTCGCGATCAACAGCCTCACCCACATGTTCGGCAAGCGCCGCTACCGGACCAACGACGACAGCCGGAACAACTGGCTGCTCGCCCTGATCTGCATGGGCGAGGGGTGGCACAACAACCACCACTACTACAAGAGCGCCACCCGCCAGGGCTTCTACTGGTGGGAGATCGACCTCACCTACTACGTGCTGAGGTCGCTCGCCGCGGTCGGGATCGTCTGGGGGCTCAAGGAGCCGTCGGAGAAGATCAAGAACAGCAACCGGGTCGATCGCGGCGAGCCGGTACCGGTGGCCGCGAACGCGCCCGTCCCGGCCGAGCGCGAAGAGCGCGCGGCCTGAGCCGCGCACCCTCGCACCGAGAGTCGGGCGGGCCGGCGCTCAGCCGCCGCCGTCCGGTTCGTCGCCGTCGTCCGGCAGGCCGCCGGGAGGTCCGTTCTCCACTTCCGGATCGAGCGTCGGAAGCCGCTTGCCGGCGATCTCGATCGTCACCGAGTACTTCCACGTCCCCTGCTTCGAGTCGGAGGTGTTCCACGTGGCGGTCCATTCGCCGCTCGGGAGCTTCTCCAGGTCCGTGATCGGGGCTTCCGCGCTGTCGAACTCGATGGCGGTGATCTCCACATCCTTGCCGGCCGGCAGCCAGCGCAAGCTCCGGATCCCGCTGTTGCCCAGGAACGCCACCCGGGTCGGCTGCACCGTGATGTCCCGGCCCGCTGCGTTGACGACGATCGAAGTCGGCATATCTTCTCCTTTCGAGAAAAGGTCATGAATCGGGTTCGCCGGACGCGGAGCTCTCCGCGCCCGACGGGTCCTCGAGCGGACGCACTGCGTCGCCCGCACCCCTGCCATCGACCAGGGCGGCCAGGTCGGAATAGGCGTAGCCCATGGCCACGAGCCGTCGCACGATCGCCGTCGCCTCCGGGTTCGGCCCGAACCGGAGACGGGCCCGCGCGCGGGCGGCGAGCACCTCTCGCTCGGACGTCTCCGTCGCCACCGGCTCGAGGACTTCCAGCGCTCGGTGCCAGGCGTCGCGGGCCCGGCCGGGGCGGCCGGCCCTGTCGTGGATCGTGCCGAGCACGTCGTGGGCCTCACTCAGTCGGGCACGGGCTCCGTCCTCGGCGCTCGCCGGCGAGCTCTCCAGCACGTCCTCAAGGAGCGCCACGCACCGGGCGGCGTGCCGGAGCGCCTCGGCCAGGCGGTCCTCCTCGGCCAGCGTCTCGGCGTAGGTCAGGTGGAGGAAGCCGAGATCCTGGCGCCAGCCGGTGTCGGTCGGGTTGTCGCGTACCAGCTCATCGAGCTCCTCGGTCGCACGCTCCAACACGGCCAGCGCCTCGTCCTGCCGCCCGATCTCGGCCAGCAGCGCTCCCTCGTGTCGCCGGACCACCGCGAGCGCCCGCCGCCACTGCCGGTTGCGGGGATCGCGCTCGGTGAGGGAGGCGAAGAGCTCGCGCGCCCGGCGGTAGTCGGCGAGGGAGTCGTCGGTGCGGCCGATCGCGGCCAGCTCGAATCCGCGATAGGAGTGGGCGGTCGCCAGGCGATCGATCAGATCCGCGTCGGCCGGCGCGCGCCGGGCGAGGTCCGAGGTGGCGTCGAGGTCGGCCTGGAAATGCCGGAGCGCCTCGCGCGGCCGGCCGAGCCCGTCGAGAACCACGCCGAGCTTGTTGTGCGCCACCGCCAGCCCCCGCTGCAAGGCGGCGTTCGACGGGTCCCGCGCGACCAGTCGGCGGCGTATCGCGAGGGAGTCGGAGAACGCCGCGCGTGCCTCTTCGAGGTCGCCCCGCGCTTCGTAGACCGATCCGAGGTTCGACAGAGCGTAGGCGGTCTCGAGCTGCCACGCGGGATCGTCGGGACGCTCGGCGGCCACCCGGCGCGCGATCTCCAGGTAGGCGCCGAAGCTCTCGAGCGCCCGGCCGAGGGTCCGCTGGCGCAGGTGGACGTATCCGATCCCGAAGTGGGCGGTGCTGAGCGCACGATGGGCCTCCACGCTCTGCGGGGACCTTTCGATCAGCGACTCGGCCAAGGAGCGCGACTCCCGAAACGCGGTCAGCGCCGCCGGAAGGTCGCCGCTCGCGAGTCGTACGTCGCCGATCTGGTAGAGCGCCTCGGCGCGCCGGAGCAGCTCCTCGTCGGTCAGGTCGTCCTCCGGCACCGACTCGAAGTAGGCGAGCGCCTCCTCGCCGACCTCGTCGAGCACGTCGAGACGGCCGATCGGCTCGAGCTTCTGGCGCAGGTCGCCGACCATGAAACCGATCAGCGACTCCGCCTGGCCGCGCCGGCGGTCGGCCTCGCGGCGGGCGTCGAAGGCCTGGAGGGCGAGAAACGAGACGACCAGCAGCACGGCGAGAGAGACCCCGGCGATGGCCGCCGACAGCCGCCGCCGTCGCTGGGCGCGCTCGAGCGCCGCCCGCTCCTGCGCGCGCTCCTCCCGCTCGCGGCGCTCGGCCTCGCGCGCCGCCCGCCGCTCTTCGAGCGTCCGCAGACGCTCGGCCACCCGCTGGGCGTCGCGCATCCGCCGCTCCGGCCGCCCCTCGACCAGCGCCGCGATGTCCTCCTGGAGCAGCTCGTCGGGCACGTCACGCCGCCAGCCGGGCGCCACGGCGTGGAAGAAGTCGTCCACCACGAACTGGTAGAGCATCACGCCCAGGGCGTAGATGTCCGCCTGCACGGTCGGGTTGCGCCCCTCGACCAGCTCCGGCGCCATGTAGAGGTGGGTGCCGCCGGCGGAGCCGGTCGAGTCGGCGACCATCTCGGTCAGGTCGAAGACGGTGATCCCCTGGCGCGCCAGCACCTCCCGGTCGGTCACCACGCCGATGCCGAAGTCGGTCAGCCTCACCTGCGGGTGGCCCGAGCGGCCGGTCGTCACCAGGACGTTCGACGGCTTGACGTCCTTGTGGAGCACGCCGACCGAGTGGGCGGCGGCGAGGGCGTCGGCCACCTGGGCCATCAGCTCGAGCTTGGTGGCGAGCGGCACCGCCGCCGGGCCGCCCTGGTCGTGCGCCCATTCGAGCAGGTTGCCGCCCTCGGTGTACTCGCACTCCAGGAAGTAGGGCGCGCGCTCGAAGTTCCAGTCGAGGATGCGCGCGATGTCTTCGCGGCTCCCGAGCGTCTCCTTGAGGAGCCGGAAGAGGGTCACCTCGCGCTGGAGCGAGCGGAGGCGATCGGGCCGGTAGCAGAACTTGAAGACCCGGTTCTCGTCGGTCTTCTCGTGGACGGCGCGCCAGACCTCGCCGAAGCCGCCCTCGCCGAGCTTCTCGGCCAGCCGCCAGCGCGCTCGGCGCGGCACCTCCAGGCCCGGGGCCGGCCGCCAGCCGAGGGTGAGCTCGTCCTCCGCCGTCACCGCCCGGCGCGCCTTCTCGGTGCTCTTCGGCACCAGGAGCGGAGCGAAGCCCTTCTCGCCCACCTCGAAGATCTCGACCGGCTCGGCGATCCCTTTCAGCACGTACGGCCCGTGGGCCAGCCAGCGCAGCTCGCCTTCGGACACCTCCTCGCGCGACGCCGCCAGCCGCGCGAGATCGAAGGCGCCGCGGGTCAGGAGGGTCTGGCGGCTCTTGGCGAGTGCCATCACCCGCGCCGCGACCGGCTTCGCGTACCCCTCGATCTCGACCGGCTTCGCTCCTCGCGCCACGTCGTCGGCCGAGTTGGCGCGCAGGATCACCTCGCCCAGGTGGATGCCGACCCGCGCCGCCACCTCGACCTCCTCGGTCTGCGAGAGGGCGGCCAGGGCCCGGTGGTAGGCGAGGGCGAAGCGCAGGGCGTCGACCGTGCGCTCGAAGAGGAGCAGGAAGCCGTCGGTCTTGTCGATCTCGCGCCCGCCGCAGCGGGCCAGCAGGTCGCGCGCGATCCGCTCGTGGCGTGCGGAGAGGCGCGCGGCGCGCTGGTCCCCGAGCGCGCCGAGCAGACGGGTGCTCTCGACGAGGTCGGTGACCACCAGGGTCTTGACCGTCGCCGCGGCCGGTTCGACCGGGGTCGTCTGTTGCTGAAGCGGCGCGCCCATCTCCTGAGCCCGGGGACGAGCGGAGGAGTTATCGAGGTAATTCGATACTCAGATGTGTCCGGGTTCCGGTCGAATCATACGGAAAAGCCTGGTACTTGCGCAAAGTGATGGCGAGCCCCCGCCGGGCTCGGGCGGAAACCGAGAGAGCCTCGGAGCGGCGTCCGGCTCGACGGAGCCGCTACTCGATCACCGCGAGGGTGGCGCGGGCGGCGCCGTGGACGGCCCGCGTGCGGGGGTCCTGGAGGAAGGCGACGACGCCCAGGTCGCGCACCTTCCACGACGGGTCGAGCTCGAAGGCGACTCGCTCCTCGACGCTCGCGCCCGGGCGTGGCGCCACCTCGGCGGCGCGTACGAGCCGGCGGACCACGTAGTCGTTGTGCAGCGTGCGCGAGGCGTTCTCGCCCCGCTCCACCGAGGTGGTCAGGTCCTTCTCGTAGAGCGCCACCAAGAGGTCGAGCGGCGCGTCCGAGCCGTCGTCCGGCGGCTCGACCACCTCGGAGGTGACGGTGGCGAGCAGATCGGCCGGCGTCTCGCCCGCGGAGAGGCGGACCGCGAGCTTCGCCGCGTCCGGCCGGTCGAGCGCCTCGCGCACCAGGCGGTCGACCTCGTCGCGCTTCGAGCCGACCACGTCGATCCGGCCGTCGACCACGAGCTGCGGCGTGTAGACGCGGCCGCTCTCCCAGGCCCGGGCGTAGCGCCGCTGCCGCTCGGACCACTCCTTCGACGAGAACGGGTCGGTCCAGCCGATGTGGTTCCAGTAGTCGACGTGGTAGGCGAGCGGCAGCACCCGGTTGGCGAGCTCCGGGTCGGAGCCGAGGCGAGTGAGCACGCGGTCGGCCGGCGGGCAGCTCGAGCAGCCCTGGGAGGTGAAGAGCTCGACCAGCACCGGTCCCTCGGCGCCCGCCGCGGCCCGTGCGCCGGACGCGCCCTCCTCGGCGGCGTCCGCCCGGGCGTCGAGCGGGGTGCCGGGGGTGCAGCAGATCAGGAAGCCCAGGGCGGCGGCGATCAGGGCGGCGGGCAGCGTGCGGGTGGGTGGCATGGTGATGATCTCCTCTCCGCCCGATGGTACGACGCTCCCGGCCGCCCGGTTCGGTCCGCCCGTCACCGCATGCCGACGATCTCGCCGTCCCGCAGGTCCATCTCCAGCGCCTGGGGCCGCTTCGGCAGGCCGGGCATGCGGAGCACGCTGCCGAGGAGCGGGACGACGAAGCCGGCGCCGGCGGCGAGGACTGCGCCGCGGACGGTGACGGTAAAGCCCTCGGGACGGCCGATCTTCGACGGGTCGTCGGAGAGCGACGCCGGGGTCTTGGCGACGCAGAGCGGCAGGTCGCCATAGCCCAGGCGGCGGATCTCGGCCAGGTCGCGCTCGGCGTCCTGGTTGTAGCGCACGCCGTCGGCGCCGTACATGGTGCGGGCGATCGTCGCGAGCTTCTCCTCGAGCGGCGCCCCCCGCTCGTAGAGCGGCCGGAACGGGTGCTCCCCCTTGCAGGCGTTCGCCATCACCGCGCGGGCGAGCTCCGCCGCGCCCTCGCCGCCGCGCGCGAAGTGGTCGCTCTCGGCGAACGGCGTGCCGAGCGCCTCGCACGCCCGGCGCACCACGGCCACCTCGTCCTCGGAGTCCTGGTCGAAGCGGTTGAGGGCCACGATCGGCGTGCGGCCGAAGGCGCCGACGTTCTCGACGTGCTTCTCGAGGTTCGCGAGGCCGCGCTCGACCGCCGCCGGGTCGGGCTCGCCCAGCCGGTCCTGCGGCGTGCCGCCGTGGCGCTTGAGCGCCCGCACGGTCGCCACCAGCACCACCGCCGCCGGGTCGAGCCCGGCGCCGGCGCACTTGATGTCGAAGAACTTCTCGCCCCCGAGGTCGAAGGCGAAACCGGCCTCGGTCACCACCCAGTCGGCGTGGGCGAGGGCGGTCTTGGTGGCGAGGACCGAGTTGCAGCCGTGCGCGATGTTGGCGAACGGTCCGCCGTGGACGAGCGCCGGCACGCCGCCCAGCGCCTGCACCAGGTTGGGCATCAGGGCGTCCTGGAGGAGCACCATCATGGCGCCGACGGCTCCGAGCTGTCCGGCGGTGACCGGCTCGCCGGCGCCGGTCTGCGCCACCAGCAGGCGCTCCAGCCGCCGCCGCAGGTCGTCCTCGTCCTCGGCCAGGCAGAGGATCGCCATCACCTCGGAGGCGGCGGTGATGTCGAAGCCCGACTCGCGCGGAACGCCCTGCGCCGGACCGCCGAGCCCGATCACCATGCGCCGCAGCGCCCGGTCGTTCATGTCCATCACGCGCGGCCACGACACCCGGCGCGGGTCGATGCCGAGTTCGTTGCCCTGGTGCAGGTGGTTGTCGAGGACCGCCGCCAGGAGGTTGTGGGCGGAGGTGATGGCGTGGAAGTCGCCGGTGAAGTGCAGGTTGATCGCCTCGCCGGGCGAGAGGCTCGCGGCGCCGCCGCCGATCGCTCCGCCCTTCATGCCGAAGGTCGGGCCGAGCGACGGCTCGCGCAGCGCCAGGCAGACGCGTTCGCCCAGCCGGTCGAGCCCCTGCGCGAGCCCGATCGAGGTCGTGGTCTTGCCCTCGCCCGCGCCGGTCGGCGTGATCGCGGAGACGAGCACCAGCTTGCCCGGCTCGCGGCCCCGCTCCCGGCTCGCCGCGCGGGCGTCGAGGCGGATCTTGGCCTTGTCGTCGCCATACGGGACCAGGTAGCGGTCCTCGATCTCGAGGCGTCGGGCTACGTCGCGGATCGGTAGTGTCTCGGTCATGGGCGCGTAGGTTAACCCGGATTTTCACGAACGCCCGGCTCGTGGCAGGCGCGGTCTATAATCCGGCCTGACCGTGAGCCCCGACGATCCCAACGACGATGGCGCCGCAGGCGGCCGGGACCCGTTCGCCGAGCCTCCGGGCTCCGGCGACGCCTCGCCGCAGCGCTACCCGCGCGCCGACCTGCGCCGCAAGGTCTCTCTCAAGTTCAAGGAGTTCCAGGGCTTCGTCAACGAGTACTCGGAGAACGTCTCGGCGGGCGGCATGTTCATCCGCACCACCTCGCCCCAGCCGGTCGGCACGGTCTTCGACTTCGAGTTCACGCTGGGCGACGACTACACCCTCATTCACGGCCTGGGCGAAGTGGTCTGGGTGCGCGAGCGCGACGAGGGGTTCGACCGTCCGCCCGGGATGGGAGTGCGCTTCCTGAGCCTCGACCCGGGCAGCCGCAAGCTGATCGACCGGATGGTCGCCGACCGGCTGGAACGGGGTGGCGGCGCCGGCGGGTTCGACGAGCCGCGGCCGTTCGCGGTCGGCCTCGGGGGGAGCGCCGGGGCGGCGGCCGGCGCGGCTTCCGGCGAGGACGAGGCCTGGTGGGGCGTCGAGGAGGCGGGACCGGCGCGGACCGTCGCGATCGAGGCGCAGGACGACCGGGAGGCGGCTTCCGACTTCGGCCCGGACGACTCGTCGCCCGCGGTGCCGTCCGCCGCCGCGGCCCAGAACCTCGGCCCGTCGCTCTTCGAAGAGCCCACCCGCCCGCGCGGCGGACCGTCTCCGTACATCTACTCCCGCACCTACCAGGGCGCGGGGTACTCGAAGGGCGGCGGCGGCCGCAGCCGCACGCTGCTCGTCGTCCTGCTGGTGCTGGTCTCCCTGGTCGCCGCCCTGGCGGCCTTCGCGCTGCTCGCGCCGGAGACGGTGCAGAGCTGGCTGATGGGGGGCGACGGGGACGAGGAGCGCCTGGTGGCGCGGGAGCCGGAGGGCGGGGAGTCCGAGCTCGGGACGGTCGAACCGGTGGTGCCGGTCTCTCCCGAGGACGCGACACCGCTCACGCCGCCGCCGGCCGAGCTCCCCGAGGAGGAGCCGGCGGGCGCAGGGGAGGACGAGGAGGCGGACGAGGAGGTCGGGTTCTTCTCGCCGGCCGAGGAGCCGGAGCCCGTCGCCCCCGCGCCGGAACCCGAGCCCGAACGCGAACCCGAGCCCGTCCCCGAGCCGGAGCCGGCGGAGGAGGCGAGCACGCCGTTCTCCCGCGTGCTGAACGTGGTCTGGGAGGAGCGGGGCGAAGAGACCCTGGTGACGGTGCACCTCGACGGGGCGATCGAGGAGTGGAACTACTCGACCGTACGGCTCGGCGACCCGGCTCGTGAGCTGGTGCGGATCGAGGGCGTCGCCCGGCCGTTCCCCCGGCCGACGATCCCGGTCGGCACGGCGCTGGTCGAGCGCGTCCGGCTCGGGTACCACCCGGAGGGCCGGACCCGCCAGATGCACGTCGTCGTCGACCTCGCGGACCCGACGGCCCGACTCGACCGCACCGAGGCGGCGGGCAGCGAGCTCCGGCTCTGGATCGCACCCGGCGACGGTTGAAGCCTCCCGACCCCTTCGCCGACCTCTCGCCGGCCGAGCCCGTGCGCTCCGGCGGCGTGACCCTGCGGGTGCGCCGTCTTCCGGGGCCGACCTCGCCGCCCGACCTCCGTCTGATCCTGCTCCACGGCGGTCCCGGTCTCGACCACCACGTCCTGCTGCCGCTCGGGCTCGTCCTCGCGAGGAGCCACGAGGTCTGGCTCCCCGACCTGCCGGGGCACGGCGAGTCGGCCGCGCCGGGCGGAGAGGCGTCACGGCCCGGCCTGCGCGCCCTCGAAGGAGCGCTCGGCCGCTGGCTGCGGGGGCTCGCCCCGCCGCGCGGCGGTACCGTCCTGGTCGGCCACTCGCTCGGGGCGTTTCTGGTCCGGGAGCAGATCCGCCCGGGTGCAGCATTTCTGCCGGTGCGAGGCGCGGTGCTGCTGTCGCCGCCGGCCGCCGGGCAGCGCGAGCGGGGCTCGGCGCTGCGGCGCGCCGGCAGCCTGGCACGGCGGGAGAGGAAGGGGAGCCGCCGGCACGCGAGCCGCCACGACGGCCGGGCGCGGCGCGAGGTGCTGGCGCACGCCGAGGCCGAGACGGACGGGCCGCTCTCGCCCCTCTTCCTGGCCGCTCTCGAGCGCGCCCGGCTCCGCGACACGCGGCTCTACGCGGCGCTCGGGAGCGATCTCCACCGTCGGCTGGTGGCGCCGCCGGAACCGTGCGATCCCGGCCTGCCGGTGCTGGTCGTCTGCGGCGAGCGCGACCGCACCACGCCGCCCGAGCAGGCGCGGCGGGTGGCGGAAGGGCTCCTGGGGGCGACCCTGGAGCTCCTCCCCGGCGCCGGCCACTACCCGTTCGCCGACGCCCCGGAGGCCACGGCGGCGGTGATCGAGCGGTTCCTGGCGGAGCTCAACGGACCCGGTAGTTGATGATCGTCTCGCCGAAGTTCGCGTCGACGATGCGGAGCGAGACGACCTGGCCGCGCTCGACCTCCTCGGCGATCCGCTCCACGTCGGCCGGCGTCTCGACCGGCTGACCGTTGATCCGGAGCAGGATCTGTCCGGCCCGCACGCCGGCGTTGAACGCCGTGCCGAACTGCGCCACGTCGGCGATCACCACGCCCTCGCTCTGCTCGTGGCCGAGGCGCTCCGCGATCGCCGGCGTGAGCTGCTCGGTGTGGAAGCCGAGCGTCTCGCGCGACGCCTGGCCCCGGCGGCGCTCCTCCGCCGGCTCCGCCTCGCCGTTCTCGAACCGGCCGAGCTCGACCTCGATCCGGCTCTCGCGGCCGTCGCGGAAGACGGTCAGCACCACTTCGTCCCCGGGCTGGTGCCGGGCGAGGGTGGTGGTGAGGGCGGCCGGGTCGGCGATCTCTTCGCCGTCGATGGCGAGCACCACGTCGCCGATGCGGAGACCGGCACGAGCGGCCGGCGAGTCCTCCACGACCTGCACGATCTCGGCGCCGCGGATCTCGGGCAGGCCGTAGACCTCGGCGTCGACCGCGGTCACGGTGCCGATCTGGACGCCGAGCTGGGGCCGCCGGACCTCGCCGTACTCGAGGATGTCGGAGGCCACCTTCTTCGCCAGGTCGATCGGGATGGCGAAGCCGTAGCCGATGAAGCCGCGGCCGCCGAGGATGGCGGTGTTGATGCCGACCACGCTGCCGGTCAGGTCGACCAGCGGTCCGCCCGAGTTGCCCGGGTTGATCGCCGCGTCGGTCTGGATGAACGCCTCGAGTGCCGACGGGCGGCCGGTGAGCTGGCGCCGCTTGGCGCTCACGATGCCGGCGGTGACCGTCGCCTCGAGGTCGAGCGGCGAGCCGAGGGCGAGCACCCAGTCGCCGACCTGGAGCGGCTCGGAGGAGCCGATCCGCGCGACCGGCAGGTCGGCGCGCCCGCGCTCTTCGATCTGGAGCACCGCCACGTCGCTCTGCGGATCGGAGCCGACCACCTCGGCCTGGAACTCGCGGCCGTCGACCAGGCGCACCTGGACGTAGTCGGCGCCCTCGATCACGTGGTGGTTGGTGATCACGTGCCCGTCGCGGCTGTAGATGAAGCCCGATCCGCTGCCCTGCTGGGGCGGCATCTCGCCGCCGCCCTCCGGCATCTGCGGCCCGAAGAAGAAGTCGAACGGGTTGACGCCACGCGGGTCGCGGGCCGACGCGTCGCGCTCGACGCTGACGAAGACGACCGCCGGCAGCGCCGCCTGGGCCGCCGCCCGGAACGAGCGGGACAGCTCCTGGCCGGCCGTCGGGTCGATCGGCTCGGTGCGGACAGAGTCGGTGAGACGCGCCGCGTCGGGCTGATGCAGACCCTCCTGCGGCTCGGCCTGCTGGCAGGCGGCGAGGAGGACGATCACGAGGGGCGCGAGGAAACGCGCGAGGAGAGGGCTCTGGCGCATGGTGAGAAGGCCTCCTGAAGCTGGCTGGGGTCTCTGCATTCGGTCCGGTGAAAGGAATGCAATCTCCGGTCCCACGCCGAAACCGAAGAGAAACCCGCCGTTCGCGAGCCCGCCCGGCGCAGGATCGGCAGCCTCCCGCGCCGATCCTGCGCGGCCGCTCGGCCTAGGGAAGGAGCCCCGCGTCGATCCGGGCGGTGAAGCGCGCGCCCGTCTCGACCCGGAACCCGTCACCGAGGACGATCCGCTGGCCCGCCTGGAAGACCACGCCGGCCGGGGCCTCGATCACCACGTCCGGCGCGGCGGTCAGCGTCTGGCACGCCGTGACCACCTGGTCGCTCGAGAACGTCTCGTTCGAGAGCACGACGTCCGCGACGCAGGCGAATTCGACCGCGACGCAGGTGGTCTCCGAGGCCGGGCCGGGGGCGGTGCCGGTGTCCGTGTCGAACAGGCCGAGGACGCGGAAGAGGTGCTCGCCCGCCGAGGCGACCGTCACCGGGTGGCTGGTGGCGCCCGCTCCCACGTTCGCCACGGCCTCGAAGTCGTCGGCCGTGATCTCGACGTCGTCCACGTAGACGCCGGGCGCGCTCGCCACCAGGTCGCTCTGCATCCGGAAGCGGATCCGGACCTCGCCGCCGGCGAAGGGGGAGAGGTCGAAGCTCCGCCGGCCGACGAAGACGCCGCTGAAGACGCCGAGCGTCTGGAAGGGGCCACCGTCCTTGGAGGCCTCGACGAAGAAGAAGTCGAAGCCGGCCTCGGTGTTCTGGTTGGTGGTGAAGCCGAGGCTCGCGCCGCCGGCCGGCACCACGACGCCGGGCTCGAGGGTGAGCGCCTCGTCCTGCTCGGCGAGATCGGGGACGAAGTAGGCGAGCGAGGCGGTCTGCGGGTCGATCTGCGAGGTCCACTGGGCGCTGCCGGTCCACTTCGAGTTGACCCCGGCGACCAGCGGCTCGGCGGCGTCGTCGGAGAAGACCGGCGTCGAAAACGTCCCCTGCTGCACCCGGAATCCGATCGGCTCCGGCGCGGTCTCGCTCGGCGGGGTGTAGCTCCAGGTGAGCGCGAAGCTGCCGTCGGTGTCGGTCGGGCAGGGCGAGGCCTCCGGTTCCTCGACGCCGGTCGGATCGCCCGGGTCGGGAGCCACCGCTTCGAGCAGCTCGGGCGCGACCGCCCGGTAGTACATCGGCATGCGCAGCCGCTTGGCCGTCGACTGGTGCTCGGCCGAGACGAGCCACATCACCTCTTCGCCGTCGATGGCGAGCTGGTTGCCGTCGGCCTGGACCCGGACCCGGAAGGTGGCCTCGCCGCCGGCGGGGACCGCCACCGAGCCGATCGGCGTGCCGCCGAGGTCGGTGAAGTCGACCGCGAACCCGGCGGCGGGGAGTCGGTTGTCGTGGACCGCCAGGTCGTAGGTCCCGGCCCCGGGGTTCCCGGCGCCGGCGGTGCTGATGTCCCGGATCGTCACCTCGTGCACGCTCTCGACGACGCCGTCGATGCCGACCACCGCGACGTTGCCGAAGCTGTGGCTGGGGATCGTCACCTCGAGGTCCCCCGGGCCGACCGCGCCGAACGGCGTGTACTCGTTCGGCTCCTCGTCGTGCAGGGTGACGGGTGCCCAGAGCACCGCGTCGGCGTCGAGGAGCGCGGCGACGTCGACCAGGCCGGCCCCCATGTCGTTCAGGCTCTCCGGCGCCGGATCGGCGTCGGGTGCGCCGAGACCGCTCCGCAGGTTGGTGGCGTTGTTCATCAGCAGCGCGCGGGTCAGGAGCGCTGCCTCGAAGCGGCGGTCCAGGTAGTCGCCGGCCTCCGGATCGGTGCTGTCGAAGCCGAGGGTACGGAGGTACTGGCGGGCGATCAGCGCCGCGCCCGAGGCGTGCGGCGTCGCCATGCTGGTGCCGCTGGCGGTGGTGTAGCCGGACGGGTTCGCCATGCCGACCGCGTCGTCCGGGTTGCCGGTCGTCGTGGTGGCCGCGAGGACGCCGACGCCCGGCGCCGCCACGTCCGGCTTCACCGTGCGGTAGCGGGCGGCGGGAGCGGCGTTCGGCCCGCGCGAGGAGAAGTCCCCCATGCCGCCGTCGAAGGCGGCGATCGAGATCGACTGCGAGATCCGCAGAGGGAGCTCGGAGACGGTGCCGTGCGGCGGGTCGACCTCGTCGTCGTCGCCCGACAGCATCAGGTCGAGGAGCTCGGCGCCGTCTTCGGTCGAGACGGTGAAGGTCGGCACGCCGTTGACCACCGCCACGGCGGTGGCGGCGGAGGTGTCGGTGATCAGCACGATCGCCGCCGGTGGGGGCGCGTTGGCGGCGACCGGGTTGACGATCTGGAAGAAGGTCCCCGTGCCGCCCTGGAGCAGCGCCACTCGGTTGCCGACCGCGGCGGGTACGGTCGGCTCGTCGCGGTCGACGTGGACGTAGTGGGCGGAGACCGAGCCGGACGGGATGTCGCCGCCGCCGGCCATGAAGTAGAGCTTGATGCCCTGCGGTCCCGGACCCGGGGCGTTGGCCTCCGAGGCGGCGCCGGTCTCCTCGGGCGGGCCGGGGGTACCGCACGCCGTCTCGCCGCCGCAGGTCTCGGCCGGCAGGGAGCCCGCCGCGAGCGCGTCGGCGCCCGCGATCGAGCCGGGGTCCTGGACCGCGCCGACGCAGGTCACGAGCGTTCCGACGCACGGGGCGCCGAGGGTCTGGGCGCCCGGGCCGTCGTTGCCGGCGGCGGCGACCACGGTCACGCCGGCGAGGACCGCGTTGTTCGACACGCGGGAGGTCGAGGAGTCGGGGCTGTTGCCCCCGCCCAGCGACAGGTTCACCACGTCGGCGACCGGCTTCGGGACGGCGGTCGCGATCGAGCCGCCGTCGCCGGTGCCGAGCAGGGAGACCGGCGAGGCGGCGTCCTCGATCGCCAGCTCGATGTCGCCGGCGCACCCGCCGGAGGCGTCGCAGACCGGGTAGGCGAGCATCTTCGCCTGCGGCGCGACGCCGTGCACGGCCGCTCCGCCCGGAGGCCCGCCCGGGGTGCCCGGGGTCCCGGGCGTGGTGGCGGCGTCGACGCGAT
>CAZLLV010000402.1:0-2562 GCA_964560325.1 uncultured Thermoanaerobaculia bacterium
GGCGCCGGGCGCGCGGTGGTGACCGCGCCGGGGCACTACGTGGAGCCCGCCTTCTCGCCCGACGGGAGCACGATCGTCTATCGCAAGATCGGCGGCGGCTTCCTGACCACCCCGCTCTGGTCGACCGAGACCGGCGTCTACGCGGTGCCGGCGGGCGGCGGCACGCCGGAGCTGGTGATCGAGCAGGGCTCCGACCCGCACTTCGGCGCCTCCTCCGACCGGCTCTTCCTGTCCCGCCGCGACGGGGACGCCTCGGTCCTCTTCTCGATCGGGCTCGGCGGCAACCTCGACGAGCGCGAGGCGCGCGATCATCTGAAGGCGACCAACGCCACCCTCTTCCGGGTCTCCCCGGACGGCAAGTGGGTCGCCTGGCAGGAGCGGTTCCAGGCGCACGTCGCCCCGTTCGTCGCGACCGGCAAGGCGATCGACGTTGGGCCGGACTCGAAGTCGATGCCGGTCACGACCATCTCGCGCGACGCCGGCAACTTCCTGCACTGGGGGCCGCGCTCGGAGAGCCTCTACTGGACGCAGGGGCCGGAGCTCTTCCGGCGCGACCTGCCGGAGGCGTTCGCCTACCTCGAAGGGGCGCCCGACGAGCTGCCGGAGCCGCCCGAGGAGGGCACGCGCATCGAGCTCTCCGCCGAGACGGCCAAGCCGAGCGGCGCGACGGCGTTCGTCGGCGCGCGGATCGTCACCATGGACGGCGACGAGGTGATCGAGGACGGCGTGGTGGTGGTCGAGGGCGACCGGATCGCCGCGGTCGGCGCGCGCGGTGACGTCGAGGTGCCGGCGGGCGCCCGCACCTTCGACGCGACCGGCAAGACGATCGTCCCCGGCTACGTCGACGTGCACTGGCACGGCGGCCACGGCATGGCGGAGATGGAGCCGGAGCAGAACTGGAACTACTTCGCGACGCTGGCCTACGGCGTGACCACGATCCACGACCCGTCGGCGGACACGTCGACGGTGCTCTCCTCGGGTGAGATGGCGAAGGCGGGGCTGATCACGGCGCCGCGGGTCTACTCGACCGGGACGATCCTGTACGGCGCGGAGACGCCGTTCCGGGCGGTGATCGAGAGCCTGGAGGACGCGCGCTCGCACATGCGCCGGATGAAGGCGCAGGGCGCGATCAGTGTGAAGAGCTACAACCAGCCGCGCCGCGACCAGCGCCAGCAGGTGCTCCAGGCGGCGCGCGAGCTGGGGATGATGGTGGTGCCGGAGGGCGGCTCGCTCTTCCAGCACAACCTGACGATGGTGGTCGACGGTCACACGGGGATCGAGCACTCGATCCCCGTCGGGTCGATCTACGAGGACACGCTGCAGCTCTGGGGTGCCACACCGGGGGTGGGCTACACGCCGACGCTGGTGGTGGGCTACGGCGGGCTGTGGGGCGAGAACTACTGGTACGCGACGACGAACGTGTGGGAGGACGAGCGGCTGCTGACGTTCGTGCCGCGGGAGGAGATCGATGCGCGGTCGCGGCGGCGGGTGACGGCGCCGGAGGAGGAGTGGGGGCACTTCGAGAACGCGCGGGCGGCGGCGGAGCTGCACGAGGAGGGGGTGAAGGTGCTGGTGGGTGCGCACGGGCAGCGGGAGGGTTTGGGCGCGCACTGGGAGATGTGGATGTTCGAGCAGGGTGGGATGACCCCGCACGAGGTTTTGCGGGCGGCGACGATCGACGGGGCGTGGTACTTGGGGATGGACGGGGATCTGGGGTCGATCGAGGAGGGGAAGCTGGCGGATCTGCTGGTGCTGTCGGCGAATCCGCTGGAGAACATCCGGAACACGCGGGAGGTGGAGCGGGTGATGGTGGGCGGGGTGCTCTACGAGGCGGCGACACTGAACCAGGTGGCGCCGGAGGAGGTGGAGCGGGAGCCGTTCTTCTTCGAGCGGGACGAGCGCGGGCGGTTGGTGGTGGCTCCGGAGGCGCCGGAGGGGGAGTAGAGGGAGGGTTCGGTGGCGGGGCCGGGGCCGGGGGCTCCCGCCCGGCGTCGGGGTCGAAGCCCGCATTCGGCGTTCGAGGTCGGCGGGCTGCCGTTGCCAGACCTCTCCGTTCGCTGCACCGCGTTCCGGCGAGCGCAGGCGCTCGCCCAGGCGGGCGCTCCCCCCGAGCGCCGGTTCGGGACCCCCGGCCCCGGCCCTTCACCGAGGGGTGGGAGTTGGGAGGTGCTCACGCTTCGGCGTCGGTTCGGCGTCCGAATCGAGATCGTGTGATCGAGCTCGACTGTCAGAGCGGCGTGAGGTCTTCCGCGGGTATCGCCGCCACCTCGACCAGGACGTGATCGAGTCGTCCGGCGGCCCGGTCCTCTGCGGCCCGGTCCTCTAGAATCCACCGATGCCGACAGTCTTCATCGAGGACGGCTTCCGGTTCTTCTTCTACAGCAACGAGCATCGCCCTATCCACGTTCATGTCCGGAAGGGCGGAGGCGAGGCCGTCTTCGAAGTAGAATCCGGTGTGGAGTTGCGCGAGTCCGTGGACCTGAAGCTCCAGGAGCTTCGACGCGCGGAAGAGCTCGTCCTCGAGAATCGCGCCCTGATCTTGCGGAGCTGGCATGAGCACCT
>CAZLLV010000403.1:0-7405 GCA_964560325.1 uncultured Thermoanaerobaculia bacterium
TGTCGGGCATGCGCAGGCGCGCGACCTCGCGGGGCTCGCGCGCACCCTCCGGCCCCTCTCCGATCACGCTGGTCGCGAGGATCTCGTCGACGTCTCCGATCGTCACGCCTGCGTACCAGAAGTTGTGCGGCTGGACGGCGACGGCGATCCCCTGGCTGCAGTGCTTGAGGCAGCCGGTGCGGTTGACCATCACCCGGTCGCGCAGCCCGAGCTCGCGGACCCGGTCCTTGAACCGGTGGTAGACCGCGAGCGCGCCGCGCGGCGCGCAGCTCGGCTTGGTCGCGTCGGGCGAACGCTCGTTCAGGCAGACGAGGATCTGGACGTCGGGCTTCGGCATGGGCGGATTGTATAGACTCCCGGCCGTCCCTCCCCGAGCCATGGATCGACCCGTCACCGCGCGCGTGCTGGTGAACCCGGCCGCCGGCCGCGGCGCGGCCCGCCGCGCGCTGCCGGAGCTCGCCCGGCTGATGGAGGGGCGCGCCGATCCCCGGATCGACCTGGTGGTGACCCGTGACCGCGAGGAGCTCGCCGCCCAGGCGGCGCGCGCGGTCGAGCAGGGGGTCGAGCGCCTGCTGGTGGCCGGCGGCGACGGAACGCTCCACCACGTGCTCGGGCCGCTCGCGGGCTCTGCGACCGCGCTGGCGGTGCTGCCGGTGGGGAGCGGCAACGACCTGGCGGCGACGCTCGGGGTGCCGCGCCGGCTGCCGGAGGCGTTCGAGCAGGCGCTCGCCGGACCGGTGCGGGCGATCGATCTGGGGCGGGTGCGGCGGCCGGACGGCTCCGAGGGCCGGTGCTTCGCGGGGGTGGCCGGCGTGGGGTTCGACAGCGAGGTGGGGCGGACGATCCTGGAGACGGAGGCGAATCCGCGCGGCCTCGGCCGCTTCGTCCGCGGCAGCGCGCTCTACGTCTACGGCGTGGTGCGGACGCTCGGGAGCTTCCGGCCGCCGCGTCTGACGCTGGTCCACGAGGGTGGGCGGTGGGAGGGGGAGACGATGCTGGTGGCGTTCGGCAATACGCATCGGTTCGGCGGGGGGATGCGGATCGCGCCGGAGGCGGTGCCGGACGATGGGCTGCTCGACGTGGTGGTGGTGCGGCGGATCCCGAAGGCGACGCTGCTGCGGGTGTTCCCGCGGGTCTACCGGGGGACGCACCTGGGGCATCCGGCGGTGGAGACGTTCCGGACCCGGGAGGTGGTGGTGGACGTGGACCGGGGGATGCGGGTGCTGGGGGACGGGGAGTTGATGCAGGAGGTGGGTGGGGGGCGTGGAGAGGTGGTCGTGGAGGTGGTGCCGGGGGCGTTGCGGGTGGTGGGGGGCGGGGAGAGGTAGGCGAGGCGGGGTGTGAAGCGTTTTCGGGGCCGGGGCTCGCGGGCCTCCGGGGCGGCTCGGCTTGCTGGGTGTTCCCACGGGTGCCTCGCCTCGCAGGGCCGTCCGCGCGTGGCGCGGGAGTGCACTCCCCCCGGCCGTGCCGGCTGCGCGGGCCCAGAGCCCTCCGGCCCGCGAGCCCCGGCCCCGAAAACGCCTTCGGCGTTCGGTGGTGGTCGGAGGGCTCCCCCCGTCCACGTCGAGGAGAAGAAGTAGGGGAATCGGCGGGCGTGCCTTTCGAGGCGGGCTCGTCCCCGGCAGGCGGGATGACAAGAAGGCGGCCGACTCTGAGCTCCGCCTCGGCCACCGGGCCGTTTCTCCACCGGAGTGCACTCCGGACCCGGGGCCGAAGGCTCGCCAGAGTGCAACCCCGCCGATTCCCCCTCCCCCCACCACCTGGCGCAGGGCGAGGGAGTCCCCGACGCCCACCGATCGTCTCAGGGGCCGGAGCCAGGGGTCCCGAACCGGGTCGCTCGGCGGACGCGCCCGCTCCACCGCGCCCGGGAAGACAGACGATGACCGAAGCCAAGCACGGTCGACCCGCAAGAGACTCCGAAATCGCCCGGAACAGCCCGACCAGGGTCGCGGCGCTCGCAGTGCACCGGACGCAGCAGCCGGCCGAGCCCACTCGAACCGCACGCCCGCCCCATGCGGGCTCGGGAGCCGACGCCCGGGCGGGAGCCCCTGGCTCCGGCCCGCGCCACCGAACGACTCGCCCTCCTCCTACTGCACCCTCAAACGTCGAACTCCACCCCCTGCGCCAACGGCAGCTCCGCTCCCCAGTTGATCGTGCACGTCTGCCGCCGCATGTACGCCTTCCACGAGTCCGACCCCGCCTCGCGCCCGCCGCCGGTGTCCTTCTCGCCGCCGAAGGCGCCGCCGATCTCCGCTCCCGACGTCGCGATGTTCACGTTCGCGATCCCCGTATCGCTCCCGGTCGCCGCCAGGAACCGCTCCGCCTCCCGCAGATCGAGCGTGAAGATCGCCGACGACAGCCCCTGCGGCACCGCGTTGTGCGCCGCGATCGCCTCGTCCAGATCCTCGAACTCGAACACGTAGAGGATCGGCGCGAACGTCTCCTCGCAGGTGATCGGCATCGACGGGTCCGCCGCCACCACCGTCGGACGGACGTAGAACCCCTCGCGGTCGAGCCGCTCACCGCCGCACAGGATCTCGCCCCCCTGCTCCCGGACCGTCGCGAGCGCTTGCTCCATCGTCTCGACCGCCACGTCGTGCACCAGCGGCCCCATCAGCACGCCCTCCTCCATCGGATCGCCGATCGGGATCGACTGGACCGCCTGGACCAGCTTCTCCTTCACCTCGGCCGCGATCCCCTTCTGGAGGAAGAGCCGCCGCGCGGTCGTGCAGCGCTGGCCGGTGGTGCCGAAGGAGGCGAAGAGGACGGCGCGCAGCGCCATGTCGAGGTCGGCCTTCTCGGTCACCACGATGCCGTTGTTGCCGCCCAGCTCGAGGAGCGAGCGGCCGAGGCGCTTCGCCACCTCCTGGCCGACCGCCCGGCCCATGCGCACCGAGCCGGTCGCCGAGATCAGCGGCAGGCGCCGGTCGGCCGCCATCGCTTCTCCGATGTCGCGGGCGCCGACCGCCAGGTTGAAGATCGGCGGCGCGCCGTTCGCCGCCAGCACGCGCTCGGCGATCCGGGTGCAGGCGATGGCGGTCAGCGGCGTCACTTCGCTCGGCTTCCAGAGCATCGAGTCGCCGGCGACGGCCGCCACGGCGGCGTTCCAGCACCAGACCGCGACGGGGAAGTTGAAGGCGGTGATGATGCCGACCGGCCCGAGCGGGTGCCACTGCTCGTACATGCGGTGGAGCGGGCGCTCGGAGTGCATCGTCTTGCCGTAGAGCTGGCGCGACATGCCGACCGCGAGGTCGCACATGTCGATCATCTCCTGCACCTCGCCCAGGCCCTCGCTGCGGATCTTGCCGACCTCGAGCGTGACGAGGGCGCCGAGGTCGTCCTTGTGCTCGCGCAGGGCGTCGCCGAGCTGGCGCACCACCTCGCCGCGCCGGGGCGCGGTCCAGGTGCGCCACTCGCGGAACGCGTCGACCGTCGCCTCGACCACGCGCTCGTACTCCTCGCGCGTCGCCATGTTGACGCTGGCGAGGGTTTCGCCGGTCGCCGGGTTCACCGAGTCGATGCGCTCTCCGGTGGTGTCGATCCATTCGCCGGCGAAGGCGCCGGGGTGCTCTCGGTCGATGCCGAGGCGGCGCAGGATCTCGTCGGCTCGGGTGGTGGTGGAAACGGCCATGGGGGTGCCTCCGGTGGTTCGGGTGATCGTTCGGGTCGGGGTCGGCGCGCGGAGCTCGGGAGCCGGCGGGCCGCTCGGGGAAGGGTCGTGCCGGGGTGTGGGGGCCGGCGGCCGTCCGCGCCGCTCCATTGTACCGCCTGCCCGTAGAATGCCGCGATGGCCTCCGGTCCGGGATCTCTCGCAGGAACGGCCCCGGTGCTCTTCGCGCTCCTCTTCGCGGCGTGGTGCGGCAGCCTCGGGGACGGCGCGGCGGCGGTGCCGGCGGGCGTCGGCTACGCCCTGGTGCTCCTCGCCGGTGCGCTCCTCCTCGGCCGCGACCGGAGCGCGCTCGCCGATCCGTGGCGCCTCGGCTTTCCCGGGCTCCTCCTCCCCTGGGCCCTCGCGGCCGCGGCCGGTCTCGCGGCCTGGGCGTCGCCGGTGCCGCGGGCGGGGTGGGTCGGTCTCGCCCTCCTGCCCGCCTGGCTCTGGCTGCCGTCGGCGGCGGCGCGCTGCTGGCGGTCGGAGGCGGCGCGTCGATGGGGCGCGCGGGCGGCGAGCTTGGCGGTCGCCGGGATCGCCGGCGCGGCGCTCCGGAGCTGGCTCGGCGGTCTGACCGAGCGGCCGTCGCTGCCGGTCGGGCAGCACCTCCACCTGACCGCGTGGATCGTCCTGCTGCTGCCGCTCGCCGCGCTGCCCTGGCGCGAGCGCGGGGCCTGGCGGGCGGTCGCGGCGATCGCCGTCACGCTCGGCGCGGCGGCGGTGCTCGGGACGCGGACGCTCTCGGGGCTTCTCGCGCTCGGGATCGAGGCGGTCCTAGCGCTGCGCTGGGGCCTCGCGGGCGCCGGGGGCGGTCGGCGGCGGACGGTGCTCGCCGCGGCGGCGGTGCTCGCGGTCGCCGCGGTCGGCGGGGCCGAGGCGTGGGCGGTCTTCCGCGGGACCGATCCGTCGGGCGCGGCGCGCTTCGTCTACTGGCGGGCGGGGTGGGAGGGGGTGGTCGAGCGGCCGGTCGTGGGAGCCGGCCCGGGGAGCACCGCCTGGACGCTGCCGCTCCTCCTCCGGCCGGTGCCGGGCGTCAATCCGCCGAGCGAAGTGGTGGGCGACCTCCATCTGCTGCCGCTCACGATCGCCTACGAGATCGGAATCCCCGGAGCGCTCCTCGCGGCCGCGGCCGTCGGCCTGTTCGCCTGGCGCCGCCGGGTCGAGCGGCGTAGCGCCGCGGCCGACCCGGGGTTGGTGGCGGCCGACCCCGGGTTCGTGGCGGCCGGGCTGATCGGGCTCGCGGGCGGCGCCGGTGCCGCCCTCGCCCTCGGCGACTGGCGGGTGACCGCTCTACCGGTCGCTGCCGCGATGGCGGCGGGCGCGGCGCTCGCGGGCGGACGAGCGGCCGTCCCCGCCGACCGCGACGCGGCCGCCGCGCGAGGGCGGTGGCGACCGGCGGCGCCGGTGCTCTTTCTCGTCTACGCCCTCGCCGCGGCCGCTCTGCTGACCCCGCTCGTCCGCGCGCAGGCGGCGTACGACCGCGCCGCCCTCGACAGCCCCGGGCGGAGCACCGGAGCGGTTCTCGCCCTGCTCGACCGCGCGGTCGAGCTCGATCCGCGCTTTCCCCTCTACCGGGCACGCCGCGCCTGGCTCGCTTCGGAGGCCGACGAGCCGTCGTGGCCCTCGGAGCGGGTGGCGGTGGAGGCGATCGGCGCCGCGGAGGCGGCGCGCGGCGTGCCCGCGCTCTGGCTCGCCGCCGGGGCCGCGGCGGAGGCGGCCGGGGAGGACTGGGCGGCCGCCTTCTCGTACGAGCGGGCGTGCGCCGCCGATCCGCTCGGCGCCCTGGCGCCCTTCGGCCTGGCGCGGGTCGGCTCCCGGCTCCACGACCCGGCGTCGGTCGCGGCGCGCGCGCTGGCGGCCGATCCCCGGCTGGCGGCGGCGCTCTGGTGGCAGGGGCGGGAGGATCTGCTCGAGCGGGCGGTCGTGCGGGCCTCGACGGCGGAGGGGATCGACGAAGGGTGGCGCGAGGCGCTCCGGGAGCGGGTCGCGGGGGTGCTCGCCGGCGGCCGGGCTCCGGAGGAGGTGAGCGCCGAGCTGGCGCTGGTGCTCGACGGCACGCCGGAGAGCTCGCTCTCGCTCCACGCCTTCCGCCGTCTTCCGTGGCCGGCGCGGCTCGCGCCGGTGCCGCTCGGCACGGCGGCGGCCGGCTTCGCCGGCCTACCGCCCGCCGTCTCGCTCCCCGGCACCGATCCGCGGCTCTTCCCGCCGACCTGTACGGGCGCCTTCGTGCCGCGGGAGCTCGAGGCGACGCCCTACCGGGACCGCTGAAGCGTCACTCTTCGTGTGTCGCGCCCGTCCTCGGCTGGCCGGGCACGAGGAACACGTCGCCGCTGGTGTTGATGTTGGCGAGGTAGGTCATCACCGGCCCGCCGTCGACCACCTCGGTCGTCACCGACCAGTTCTCGCCCGTGCCGGCGACCTCGCCGAACAGCGTCACCAGGTTGAGTTCCAGGTGCTGGCGCGCCTGGAGCACGAGGGTCGTCTGGCCGAGCAGGTCGCCGTTGGCGTCGCGCAGGCTGAGCCGCAGCTCGGTGCGGGCCGGCCGCAGGTTGACGACGCCGTACTGGCTCCGGAACATGCTCGACTGCTCGATCCCGAAGTCGACGCCGATGCCGGTCGTGGCCTCGGCCGGCGTGCGGCTGTCGATCGCCATGCCGAAGGTGTCGCCCTGCGGGTTCTCCGACAGCGTCAGTGCGACGATCCGCGGCGCGGTGTCCTGGGCGTTGCTCCAGAGAACGCGCAGCGCGCCGGTCGCCGTCTCGAGCTCGAAGAGCTCGTCGATCACGTCGTCGAGGTAGAGCACCCCGCCGGCCGGCACGGTGCGCGTCGCTTCGCGCGGGTTCGCGTTGTTCTGCCCCCGCTCGAGGAGCTGGAACGTCACGTCGGTCGGGACCGAAGCCTCGTTGAGCACCGACAGGGCGGTGGTCAGGAAGACCCCGAACTGGCCGGGGCTGCGCACCACGCGCGGCACGATCAGCACCGGGTCGTCGACCGGCTCGCGGGCCGGCAGGAAGATCTGGTCCTCGCTGCCGGTCTCGAGCAGCGTCGCCGAGGCGAGGAAGTCGATGCCGTTCGAGGTGAAGCGGGCGGTGAACGGACCCTCGTGGTCCGCCACCTCGGGGAAGAGCTGCTTGGTCTGCTGGAAGCGCATCACGCCCGCGCCGAGGCCGTAGACCGCCGGGTCGCCCACCGGCATGCCGTCGCGGTCGAACAGCTCGATCTCGACCTGACCGGCGTGGTCGTCGACGTTGACCGCCAGCAGCGTGCTGATGAAGGCGTCGCCCTCGATGATGCCGGTCGTGGTCTTCGCGTTCGGCGTCCAGACGCCCTCCGGCTGCTGCGGCACGAAGAGGCCGAAGCTCCCGAGCGCCCGGTTCGGCAGCTCGACGAACGAGCGGCTGATCGCGAACACCCGCGGGCCGACGCCGTCCTGGGCCGTCCGCTGCTCGACGTGGAGCCGGAGCGAGCCCTGGCCGGCGACGACGTCGAAGACCTTCTCGACCACGTTGGCGAGGAAGAGGGTCTCGGCCGGGTCGACGGTCAGAGTGCGCGAGGGCGGCGGCGGCTCGGCGCCGCGCGGCAGGTAGGTCATCGTCACCCGCGCCGGGAAGGCGCCGGCGTTGTGCAGCCAGACGTTGCTCTCGAAGGTGCCGGTGTTGCCGCGCGGCCCGAAGATCGTCCACTGCAGGAAGGCGTCCTGCGCCACCGTCGGGTACGCGGCGTCGGCCACCTGGATCTGCATCGTGTCCTGGGCGA
>CAZLLV010000404.1:0-17915 GCA_964560325.1 uncultured Thermoanaerobaculia bacterium
CGAGGGCATCCCCGTCGCAGGGTCGATGTCCGTGACCCCGGTCGCTCCGGCCGACCGCCGCGGAATGACTGTGCTCCTCGACGAGGACGGGCATTTTCAGCTGCCACTCGAGGGCCCCGGTACCTACACGGTCCGCGTCTACGACCAACGTGACCGCCGCTTCGACCGGGCCACCCTCGCCGCCGTGGAGTTCAGCGACCCCGACGAAGAGGTCACGATCCGGTTACCGGAGGGACGAATCGGCGGGGTGGTGATCGACGAGCGGGGCAATCCGGTGACTGGCGCTACGGTGCTACTCCAGAGCCGACAAGACACGCCCGACGAACGGTTTCGGACGGTACAGATCACCGCCCGCACCTCTCCAGATGGAGATTTTCTCGCCGAGGGGCTCGACGCCGGAGCCTGGACCTTGACCGCCAACGCGGGCGAGCTCGACAGTAAATCGGTGGTCGTCGCCATCGCCCCCGACGAGCGGGCCGAGGCCATCGAGCTGGTCCTGGAGCAACCCGAGAAGGCGGAAGGTATCGTCACCGATGAGGCGGGAAGGCCCGTGGCCGGCGCCCAGCTCGTGTTCAGCCTGGAGCCCGGCAGCCCCCACGAGATTCCCACCTACGCACGTGCGACGACGGGCCACGAAGGCCGCTTCCGGATATCGGTGGAAAGCGCCGGCCGCATGGCGAACCTCCGGGTTCAGACTCCTGCGGGAGCCGTCCACGCGTTTCGAATCGGACTCGTCCCCGATCTACGGCTCCGGCTACCACCGGCGAGTGGGGCCGTGGAGCTCGAGCTCCCCTGCGCCCACACCGGTGCCTGGATCTCTGGCAACTACTTTCTCGTGGCGCAGACCGGCGCCTTCCTGCCCGCCACCAGCCTCTTCCTCGGTGATACGACCGACTCCGGTGATGGGTGTCGCGTCGTGCGCACGGCGCCGGGCCTGGCAGTCGGTGCCTGGCGCATCGTTCGGGTGACCACTCCCACCGACGAAGCGCTCCTGCTCTACGGACAGGGCGGCACGCTCGAGAGCCACGGCGAGCTGCTGGCTCGGCCTGGCACCCCGGTAAGAGTCGTCGTCGAAGCGGAGGAGCCGCGTTCCTCCACCCATGGGCACCGATCAGAAAGGTGAGCACGATGAAGAATGCGTACGGACGAGACGTCTCCGTATACCTGGTGGCGCTGTCGGCACTGGCTCTCGTGATGCTGCTGGTCCCCTCCCCGGTGAGTGCGTGGCCATCCATCTGCGACAACTGCTATCAGGGGACCGACCCCTATGGACAGCAAGATGCCCAATGCTGCCTGAGCGGCCACTGCGACTGGTGGGCGAGTCAGGGTTATATTCCGACGATCACTAACATGGAGTGGTGTACCAGCTGGCAGGAGGGAGGCTTGGCCGGATGCAACGGTGTGCACAACAGCTGCTCTTCGTCGGGTGGAGGTGGAGGTGGGGAGAACCCCGATTGCACGATCCAAATCGGCGAATACTGTCCCCCCGAGTGCTCGCGCTGCACTATCGTCTACTAAACGCGAAGCGCGACGGCATGGTCCGGCAGGACGCCGCTGCCTCGCGACTCGCGAAGGTATAGTGATGCGATGACCCCGACGGTTTCGCTGCTCGGCCTCCTCGCCTTCGTCCAGATCGGGCTCGCGCCTCGGCCGATGGACGGGGGCGAGGTAGTCCTTCGAGCGCAAGGAACGCGTCCGGACTCCGTTCTTTCGCTCGGTAGCGAGACTGTGGTGGCCTGGGCGCTCAGCGAGTCGGACGGCGGCAGCCACCGCAACCTCTGCCAGATCTCGTCGCTTTCCGACCTCGACACGGATCACCGCGCCGCTCCAGTCGCATCACGGACCTACTTCGCCGAAGTCGAAGAGCTCGCGTCCTGTTGCGTCGATCGAATGGCCCTCGCGCAGTCCAAGGCCGCTCGATTCATGGTCGTCACCGGCTGCAGCGGTCGCGAGGAAACGTGGCTCTGGACCCAGACCGGCAGTCGTTCAGGAGGGTCTGCCGGCCTCCCGGCACCGATCGCGCCATCCCCCGGAGTCGACCAGAAGGCCCCGCGATTGGTTGCCGCCGCTGGAGGAGGCTATTGGCTGGCGTGGGTCGAGAACGAGCATTTGTCGCAAGGCGGTGGCACGATCCGCCTGCTTCGAATGGATGCGGCGGGTGACCCGGTGTCCGATCCGATCGACCTATCGGATCCTGCAACTTCCCTGGCGACGGCGAGCCCTCTGGGAGACGAGCTGTCGCTACGATTCCTGCCCGACGGTGGGGCCGCCGTGGGCTGGCTGGCCACCTCCGGCTCAGGAAACCGCGAGGTTAGGTTCCGGGTGGTCGATGGCCAGGGCCGACCGAGAATGCCCGAGATCGTGGCGACCCCGGAAGGCCACGTGCCGCGGGGATCGATCCGGATCGAGGCCGTCGGACCCGACACGGTGGCACTTGCTTGGCAACGGCGGGGCACCGGGGCTGCGGGTCCGGAAGTGCCGGACCGCACGTTCCTTCGCCTTTTCTCGATCGACGGCAAGGCGCGTTCCGAGGCACTGCCGGTCGCGGTGGACGAGCCGTCGCGATCCCAGACCCTGACTCGGCTCGCGGCCCTCGGATCGGTGAGGCTGCTGATCTGGTATGAAACACCCCCCGGCGTCGCCACGCCGGAGGAGGGCTGGATCGCGGTCCGGCGATGGTCTCCTAAAGTCGGCCCGATCGGCTTGACCACCCGTTTTCCGGCCGCGCTGGCCTGGCGCTGGCCGTTGCTCGAAGCAGCTCCGGACGAGACCGGAGACGCCCTGACCCTCTACTGGCACCCCAACGGTCCTGCCGGCTTCGCCGATCCGGGACGGATCGCCTGGCGCCAGGTGGTCATTCCCGGCGCAGGGTCAGCGATGGCCGGCTGGCCTGAGCGGGGCGGGGGGAAGGGCCAGCGCCAGGGGTCCCGAACCGGGGGCTCGGCGGACCGCGCCCGGGTAGACGAACGCTGACCGAAGCCGACGACGGCCGGCCACCACGACGGGCCGTGACCGCTCCGCCGCCTCGACCAGGGTCGCGGCGGTCGCAGGGCACGGAAGCCGGTGCCGAGCCACCGGCGCCCCGCCCACCACTCCCACCGAATGCGGGCTGGGAGCCGACCCCCGGGCGGGAGCCCCTGGCGCCGGCCCGGGGGGGACCAGGGTCGGCCCCCCACCCACCTCGGGAGGAGACAAGGCTCCTCCCCTACGCCCCGGCTACTCGAACATCTCCCCGACCGGGACGATCTCGACCGCGGTCGGCCGGACCTCGAGCGGAACGATCTCCTGGTCCTCCGTGAGCACCTCTTCCGGGACCGGGTTGGCGTACTCGATCGGGCTCGGCTGGTCGAGGAAGAGAGCGGCCGCGGTCGCACGGGCGTCCGGGGTCACGATCACCGCCTCGTACCGATCCGGATGGACGTACTTCTTCAGGGCCGCGTTCACCGCCCCCACCTCCATCCCGGTCAGCCGCCGCTCGATCTCCTCGATCCAGTACGGCATCCCGTAGAACCGGCTGTCCATCATGATGCCCAACCGCTCCGACAGCGTCTGCGCCCAGAGCTTCGAATAGTTCAACAGGTAGTCCCGGGCGAGCTCGAACTGCTCCGCCGTGAGCCCCTCCTCGACCGTCCTCTCGACGGAGTGGAGCCCGGCGCGGAGCGCGAAGTGTGCCGTGTCCGGCACCACCGGGCGGATCCAGACCGAGAAGTACTGCTGGCGCCGCGGCACGTTGGGCGTCGGCCGGGAGGTGAACGGCGGGTTCGCGTAGTGCTCGATGTAGCTGTAGTCGCCGTAGTTGAGCCCCCGCTCGCCGCGCAGCTCGGTCATCAGCAAGCCGTTGAAGGTGCGGTGCTCGCCGAGGAAGCTGTTCGCCACCATCAGCGGGTAGTAGTCGGCGTCCGCACGGGTGAGCGGCAGCGGGTGACCGAAGTGGATGCCGACCGCCGCCGTGTTCTTCTCGACCAGCGTGAAGGCGCGGCCCGCCGCCTTCGGCAGCGGCGGCAGGTCGACCCGCTCGCCCGCCTCGCCGGCCGGCAGCCGCGAGAGCGCGGCCTGGAGCTTCGCCGGGAAGCCCTCCGGGTAGCCGCCGGCGACGCCGAGGAGCAGGTTGGCGCGCGTGAAGTGCGTGCGGTGGAAGCGCTTCACGTCGTCCAAGGTGATCGCCGCGAGCCCGCTCACGGTGCCGGCGGGCAGATGGCCGTACGGGTGATCGTCGAAGATCTCGAGCTGGAGCGCCTCGAGCCCCAGGAGCTCGTCGTTGCCGCTCCGCAGGGTCGAGGTCAGGTACGACAGGAGCTGATCCTTGTTGCGCGAGAAGTCGGCCTCGCGGAACGCCGGGCGGGTCACCGCCTCGACCAGCAGGTCGGTGTAGGCGTCGAGATTGTCGACATGAGTCTCGCCAGCGACGACCGTGACCTCGCGGTCGGTGCCGGCGTCGACCCGGGCCGCCATCGGGTAGAGGGCGTCGACGACCTCGGCGTACGAGCGCTCTTCGGTGCCGCCCTGGCCGACCATCAGCGCGGTGAGCGCGGCCAGCCCCTCCTTGCCCTCCGGGTCGTGGATCGAGCCGGCGCGGAACATGAGGCGGATCGCCACCAGCGGCGAGCCGGGGCTGGGGAGCTCGACGAGCTCGATCGGCGGCGTGGCGCCCTCCGCCGGCTGGGCCGCCACCGGGTCCGCGGCCCCGGCGAAGAGCGCGGCCAGGATCGGGAGCAGGAGCAGGACGTGCGGGGACGTGCGGTTCTTCCGGGCCATGGCTACTCTCCTCCCTCGCTCGTCGCGGCCGCGGCCTCGCCGGCGGCGGGCTCACGGTGGACCAGCGTCACCACCGTGCGCTGGTCGTCCTCGAAGGTCTCCCGCGCCACCCGCTGCACCTCCCGCGGCGTGACCGCGGTGTACTGCCGGTACAGGCGGTTGATCGTCGCCGGATCGGCGGTCAGGTTCAGGAACTCGGCGACCAGGTTGGCCACCGACGGAGCGCTGTCGAGCGCCAGCGCCACGTCGTAGCGCAGGTGCGACTTGATCCGCTCCAGCCGCTCCGGGTCGACCGGCTCGCTCTTCAGCCCCTCGAGGTGGCGCGCGATCGTCGCCCGCACTTCGTCGAGAGCGTCCTCCGATCGCAGCCGCGTGGTGACCATGAACAGGTACGGGTCGCGGTGGAAGCCGGCGCCGCCGTCGATGAAGTCGACGAGCTGGCGCTCGACCACCAGCTCCTGGTAGAGCGGCGCGCTCTCGCTGAACAGGAGCTGACCGAGCAGGTCGAGGGCGGCCGTGTCCGGCGTCGCCGCGTCGAACGCAGGCACGTGCCAGGCCATCATCAGGTGCGGCCGGGTCGGGTTCGGCCAGGCGATCTCGCCGGAGCGCGGCTCGGTCTGCGGCGGCTCGCCCGGGATCTCCACCGGCTGGTAGCCGGCCTCCCAGCTCCCGTAGTGCTCGCGGGCGAGGGCGAACATCCGCTCCGGCTCCACGTCGCCCACCACCAGCACGACCACGTTCTCCGGCCGGTAGAAGCGGTCGAAGAAGCCCAGGCTGTAGTCGTAGTAGCCCGGCATCGCCTCGATGTCTTCGAGGAAGCCCATCGTCGTGTGCTCGTAGGTGTGCTCTTCGTAGGCGAGCTCGCGCAGCTCCTCGTAGAGCGCCCGGAACGGGTTCGAGGCGTTCTTGTTGTACTCGCCGAGCACCGCCTTCGCCTCGGTGCGGAAGTCGTTCTCGCCGTACTCCAGGTTGATGAACCGGTCGCTCTCGAGCTCCACGATCGTCGCCAGCTCGGCGGCCGGCCCGACGATGTGGTAGTTCGTCCAGTCGTCGGTGGTGAAGGCGTTCGAGTCGGCGCCCATCGCCTTCAGGGCGTCGTTGTAGACCTCCTGCGGATACCTCTCGGTGCCGCGGAACATCATGTGCTCGAAGAAGTGGGCGAAGCCGCTGTGCCCCGCCTCCACCTCCTGCCGCGAGCCGGTGCGCACGACCGTGTAGTAGGCGACGATGCCGGGACTGTCGTACGGCACGACCACGACCTGGAGGCCGTTGTCGAGCGTGGTCTGGTGGACCGGAAAGGGGAAGATCTCGTCGCCGCCGGCCTCGGCCGGCGCGTCCTGAGCGGCCAGCGGAACGGTCAGGATCAGCACCGCGAAGAGCGGAACGAGGGATCGTCGGAAGATCGTGGCTGCGTATGGCAAGGGATGTGTCCTCCTGTTGCGGATCGTCATGAGACGCGATTGATTCTACCGAGCCGCGCGCGACTCGATCGGAGGCTGGAGCAAGCGGCTCGGGCGGGGGCGCCCTTTCCTCCCCGCGCGGGGAGGAAAGGGATGGGGTTTGGAGGGGCGATCCGATCAATCGAGGTCGAACGGCCGCACCGGGCGTTCGTCGTCGTCTTCTTCCGTCGCCCGCTCGAGCGCCTCCCGGAACTTCGCGTCCAGCAGCCGCGACCGGTCCTTCTGCGCCGCCTGCTCGCGCTCGAAGAGCTGCTCGGCGCGCGCCTTCTGCTGGTCCATGTCGGCGAACAGAGAGTCGAAGTCCTTGCCGCCGGCGATCGGTCCCTTCGGCTTCTTGTGGAACAGCACCTCGCCGGTGGCGACGTCGACCACCAGGTCGGAGCCGCAATCGGGGCAGATCAGCGAGAGCTTGCCGTCCTTCGTGCTCACGGGCTCAGTCTACCGCGATCGACCGCGCTCGACCGCGATCGACCGCAGTCAGGGCCGGCGGCGGAGCGAAGCGCGCGAGAGCGAGTGCGAGCCCGAGCGCGGCGAGCAGGCAGCCGGCGACGAAGGGCGCCGGCCGGTAGAGCAGATCGGCGCGCCGGGTGCCGGCGGGCAGCTCGGCCGCGAGCAGACCGTCCTCCGAGCCGGCGGCGACCCGCCGGCCGTCCGCCACCACCCGCCAGCCGGGCGCCGCGTAGAGCGCGCTCTCGATCCGGCGCCCGCTCCGCCCGCCGCCGGGCCCGAGGTCGAGCCGCCAGCGGTCTCCCGTCTCGGCGGCGACCGCCCGCGCCGGGAGATCGCCGTCACCATCGCCGCCCGTCACCCGCACCAGCGCCCGGGCGCCGGGCCGCCGGCACAAGCGTGCGTCCGGTCCCGCGTGCACGACGACCGTCTCCGGCGGGCAGGGTGTTTCCGGCGCGCTCAGCCACCACGCGACGCCGAGCCGGTCGTAGAGCTCCGCGCGCTCCGCGCCCGCGCCGTCCTCTCCCTCCGGGCCGAGGAGCGGGATCTCGCCGCTCCAGCGCTCGATCGCCGGCGCGAGCCGCCGCAGGTAGGGCGCGGGCGCCATCGGATCGAAGACCCGCGCGTCGCCGAGGCCGTAGACCGCCGCCAGGTTGGGCAGGAAGACCCGCCCGTCCGCCGCCAGCCGGACCGGTCCGGCCCCGCCCTCTCCGGCGGTCCCGAGCGCGTCGAGGACCGGCGCCCGGGGGAAGGAGCCGTCGGCGGTCAGGGTGCGCGGCATCGGCGGGTTGACCGGCGCGTGGGCGAGCCAGAGCTCCGCCGCGATGAAGAAGGCGACGGCGGCGACGACGATCTCCCGGAGCGCGAACCGGCCGCGCCGGAGCGCGAGCCGTCGGCCGGAGCGCCGTTCGGCGAGCACGGCCCCGGCCACGAAGAGCGCGGCGCCGGCGGCGGTCAGGAAGCGCAGGTGCCAGTGCCGCCAGCCCACCCGCAGCACCTCGAGGAGCGCCGGGTCGGCCGGGTGGGCGAAGGCCGGCACGACCCAGGCGTGGAACGCGGCCAGGAGGAGCGCCGCCGCGGGCAGGGCGCCCCACGTCCACCCGCGGGGAAGCGCGCCCCGCCGGCACCGTTCGAGCGTCGCGGCGGCGAGCCCCGCCAGGGCGAGGCCGAGCGGCAGGGCGAGGCGGCCGGTGAGCCCGGCGCCGAAGGGGCCGGGCAGGGCGAGGAGCAGCAGGCAGAGGAGGGCGAGCCCCGCCGCCGCGCGCTCGTGCGCCACCGCCGCCGGTCCGCGGCGAACGGCGAGCGGCAGCGCCAGCAGGGCCGCCAGGAGGGTCGCCGTGCCGACGAAGCCGGCGGCGTCCTCGTTGCTGTTGGCGAGCCCCCAGTAGTGGACGTAGCGGCTGTTGCCGAGCGCGTTCGGCGCCGCCGCCTGGACCAGCCGGGTCGCCGGCGCCGCCGGGGTCGAGGAGACGCCCGCCTCCGCCGCGAGCCCGGCCGACGCCTCGGCCGCCGGGCCGCCGCGCTCCGCCGTCACCCGGGTCCAACGCAGGGTCTCCGGCAGGTGGGCGGCGAACGGCAGGAGCGCCGGCGCGGCGAGGAGCAGGGCGAGAGCGAGGCAGGCCGACGCGCGCCGGGCGAGCGCCCGCCGTCCACCCGACGGCGCCTCCCGCCGGAGGAGCCGCAGCGCCACCAGCGCACCGGCGAGGCCGAGCGTCATGGCGATCGTCTCCGGGTGGCCGGCGGTGAGCGCGCTAGAGAGCGCCGCGACCAGGAGCGCCTCGTCCCGCCGCCGGCCCTCCTCGCTCACCCGCACGAGCGCGTAGAGCACCGCCGGCAGCCAGGCGGCGCTGTTCGCGAGCGGCCATCCGAGCCAGAGCTGGAGGAACCCGCCCAGGCCGTAGGCGAGCGATCCGGCGAGCGCCGGGCCGGTCCCCGCGCCCAGCCGGGAGAGCAGCAGGAAGGCGAAGACCAGGGCGACGAAGGTGCGCAGGGCGGCCACCGCCGCGGGCGCTCCGAGCGGATCGGCCGCCCGGGCGACCAGGAGGTCGAGGAGGGCGAGCGGCTGCACCGCCTGTGCCTGCGGGTCGGCGAGGAGCGGCTGCCCCGCCCCCAGCCGCGGCGCCCAGAGCGGCCACTCTCCCGCCGCCACCGCCCGGCGCACCTCGGCGCGGAGCGGCTCGACCAGGTAGACGAGGTCGCCCTGGAGCAGGTTGCCGTGCGGCTCGGCGGCCGGCAGCGCGGTGAACGGCGGGTCGCCGCGCAGGTTGTCGAGCGGCAGGAGCACGCCGCCGCCCACGAGCACGCGGCCGTAAAAGGCGGCGAGAGCGAGGGCGAAGACCGCCAGAGCTCGGCGCGGCACGCGGTCGTACCAGCGCGCGAGGAGCCACGAGAGCGCCGCGGCGGCCAGGGCGACGGCGGCCCCGGGAGCGAGGGCGTTCCACGCCGTCTCGGAGGCGAGGGAATACATGCGGGTCGACAGTCTATTGGATGCCCTGTCCCCCGGAGCGCCCCGACGGCGTCGGTTCGCGCGGGGGTGGAAGTGGTCCGTCACGGGCCACCGGCATTTGACGCTTCGGCGGGGGTTGGGTTAGAAAGCGTCATCCTCACTTCCCGCCCATCTCAGCTCGGTAGGCAAGCCATGGCCCGGACGCTCCGCACGATCCTGTGTCTCTCCCTGACCCTCGGCCTCTTCACCGGCTGCTCGAAAGACGAGCCGGTGATCGTCGGCGTGGTCCTCCCCCTGACCGGTGAGTTCGCCATCTACGGCGAGCCGATCCGCCGGGGCATCGAGCTCGCCTTCGAGGAGCTCCAGGCCCAGGAGGACTTCCCGTACCCGCTCGATCTCCAGGTGCGCGACAGCGAGAGCGATCCGGAGACCGCCGCCGCCCAGCTCTCCCAGCTCTACGAGGCCGGCGCACCGGCGGTGATCGGCGGAGTGACGACGGCCGAGGCGCTCGCCATGGTCGAGGTCGCCGACCAGCGCGACCGGGTGCTCCTGTCGCCGTCGGCGTCGAGCCCGCAGCTCACCGGCCTCTCGACCAACTTCTTCCGCGTCTTCCCCTCCGACTTCGAGGAGGGGACCAAGATGGGCTACTTCGCCATCCAGACCCTGGGCGTGGACGAGGTGGTGATCGCGGCCGCCGAGTCGCAGTACGCGAAGGGCATCCAGCAGGTCTTCGCGCAGGAGATCGAGCGTAACGGCGGCACCGTCACCGAGGTGATCGAGTACCCGCCGAACACCGACGACCTGGGCGGCGTGATCGAACGGATCATGACCCTCTCGCCGCAGGCGGTCTACCTGGCCGACTACGCCCCGAACCTGGAGCGGCTGGTCTCCGGCCTCGACGAGCGCGGCTACCAGGGGACCGTCCTCTCCACCTCGTCGATCGCCACGCCCGAGTTCGTGAACACGGTCGGCGCCGCCGCCAACGGCGTGCTCTTCACGCAGTCGAACTACGACGTCAGCAGCGACGAGGAGCGGATCCAGCAGTTCGTCGCGCGGTTCGGCGAGCAGTACGACAAGGCCCCGGACCTCTACGCCGCCCACGGCTACGACGCGATGCGAATCTACGGCCGCGCGCTGGTCGAGGGCGGCGGCCGCCGGCCGAGCAACTTCTGGCAGGGCATGCGCGGCATCACGAGCTTCCCCGGCGTCACCGGGCCGATCCAGTTCGACGAGCAGGGCGACGTGCAGAAGTTCCCGCGCGTCTACGTCATCCGCGACGGCAGCTTCGTCGACTACGACCGGGTGCTCACCGAGCGCCGCCAGGATCTCGAGGAGCGCCGCCGCGCGATCGAGGAGCGGATGAAGTCGTTGCGGCGGCAGCAGCGCGGCCTGCGCGATACAGACGGGTAGGAGTCCCCATCGAAAGCGCTGTCCGGATCGCCCGGTCCCGCGGCCTGCTGGCCACCCTGACGGCCCGGGAGCTCAAGGCCCGCTACCGCGGGTCGGTGCTCGGCTTCTTCTGGTCGCTGGTCAACCCGCTCCTCCTGCTCGGGGTCTACACCTTCGTCTTCGGCTTCGTCCTGCGGCCGGTGCGCGGCGGCGGCATGGACCCGTACGCGCTCTTCCTCGTGAGCGGCCTCTTCCCGTGGATCTGGTTCTCGAGCTCGCTGCTCGAGGGGGCGAGCTCGCTGGTGACCAACGCGCCGCTCATCCGCAAGGCGGTCTTCCCGGCCGAGCTCCTGCCCACCGTCTCGGTCGCCGCCAACCTCGTGCATCTCCTCCTCGCGCTGCCGATCGCCTTCGCGGCGCTCGCGGTCGGCCGCTACCTCGGCTATCCCGTCGCCGGCTGGGGCGCCCTGGCGCTGCCGGCCGTGATCCTGGTGCAGCTCCCGCTGATCGCCGGGCTCGCCCTCGGCCTCGCGGCGCTCTCGGCCCACTTCAAGGACGTGCGCGACGTGCTCGCGAACCTCCTGACGCTCCTCTTCTTCGCGACGCCGATCCTCTACCCGCTCTCCGCCGTCCCGGTCGACGCGGTGCGGACGGCGATCCGCTTCAACCCGCTCACCTCCTTCACTCTCGCCTATCAGGCGACCCTCTTCCACGGCCGCTTCCCGGAGCCGGCGCTCTGGCTCGAGATGGCGGCGGTGTCGCTGGTCGGGTGGGTCGCCGGGGCGTGGCTCTTCGGCCGCCTGCGCGAGACCGTCGTGGAGGCGGTATGAGCGGCTCCGATCCGGAGAGCGCCGCCGGCCGCGAGCCGGTGCTGGTGGTCGAGGGGCTGAGCAAGCTCTACCGGCGCTCGACGCCGGGCGACCAGTTCCGGACGCTCAAGAGCGCGCTGCTCGAAGGCACGCTCACCCGCGGCCTCGCCGAGCACCGGGCGATCCGCGCCCTGGACGGCGTCTCCTTCACCGTCGCGCCGGGCGAGGCGGTCGGCGTGATCGGCGGCAACGGCTCCGGCAAGTCGACGCTCCTCAAGGTGGTCTCCGGCCTGCTCAAGCCGACCGCCGGCCGGGTCGAGGCACGCGGCCGGGTGGCGGCGCTGATCGAGCTCGGGGCCGGCTTCCACCCGGAGATCACCGGGCGCGAGAACATCTACGTCAACGGCGCGGTGCTCGGCCTCGCGAAGAAGGAGATCGACCGCCGCTTCGACGACATCGTCGAGTTCTCGGGCCTCGGCGACTTCCTCGACGAGCCGGTCAAGAACTACTCGTCCGGCATGTACGTGCGGCTCGGCTTCGCGGTGGCGGTCCACACCGACCCCGACGTGCTGCTGGTCGACGAGGTGCTCTCGGTCGGCGACGAGGCGTTCGCCCACCGCTGTCTGCGGCGGATCGAGGAGCTCCTGGCCGACGGCAAGGCGCTCCTCTTCGTCAGCCACGCCCTCGACCTGGTGGAGGATCTGTGCGACCGGGTGCTCTGGCTCGACGGCGGCCGGCCGCGCCTGCTCGGCTCGCCGCGCCGGGTGGTCGACGCCTACCGGCAGTCGGTCGCCGAGGCCGAGGGGCGCGAGCACCGGGAGGAGAAGGAGCGCCACGAGAGGGCGCGTGCCGAGGAGGGCGATGACGAGCGGCTGCGCTGGGGCTCCCGGCGGGCGGAGGTCGTGGGCGCCCGCCTCCTGGTCGGCGGGAAGGACGGCGAGGTCGACGGCGGACCTCGGGAGCGCTACCACTTCGCGTGCGGCGACCCGGTCGCCTTCGAGATCGAGGCCGAGACCGACGAGCCGCTCGACGATTTCGTGTTCGGCGTCGCGGTCCACACCCCGCGCGGTGTCGAGTGCTGGGGGACCAACACCGATCTCGCCGGTCTCGAGGGGGAGCGCTTCGCCGGGCGTGCGACGGTGCGGCTGGTCTGCCCGAGCCTGCGCCTCGCCCCCGGCGAGTACCTGGCCGACGTGGCGGTGCACGCACGGGACGGCACGCCGTACGACTACCGCCGCAAGCTCTTCGCCTTCTCGGTCACCTCGCGCGAGCGCGGCGTCGGCGTCTACTTCCCGGAGCACCGATGGGAAGCCGAGGGCGTCACCTGGCGGAACCGGCCGTAGGGTACTATCGCTCCATGGCAGACGACCCCGCGAACGCATCCTCCCCGGGCTCTCCCGAGCTCAACGTCAAGATCACCGACGAAGAGCTCAAGGGGCGCTACTCGAACCTCCTGCGCGTCACGCACACGCGCGACGAGTTCATTCTCGACTTCATCAACGTCGTGCCGCCCCAGGGAATCGTCTCCGCCCGGATCGTCACCAGCCCGGGACACCTCAAGCGGATCATCAAGGCGCTCTCGAACAATCTCGCCCACTACGAGCAGAGCCACGGCACGATCGCCGAGGCGCCGGAGCCGAGCTCGAGCGGCCCGATCCACTAAGCCCCCCACCCGCCCGACCATGCCCTCCCGGGTCGCTCCGGCCCACCGCCCGACCTCGGCCGCCCCGCGGGTCGCGCTCGCCGTCGGAGCCCTCCTCGTCGCCGGCCTGGCGGCGACCGGCTGCTCGGGCTTCGGCTCGCAGGTCCCGGGGAGCGCCCGGGCGTGGATCGAGGGGCCCGTGCGCTGGCTCGTCCTGCCCGACGAGGCGCGGCGCTTCCGGCGCCTGTCCTCCTCCTCCGAGGTGCTCGCCTTCATCGACGAGTTCTGGCGCCGGCGCGATCCCGACCCTTCGAGCCCGGCGAATCCGTACGCGCAACAGTTCTTCGAACGGGTGCAGGCGGCCGACCTCCTCTACTCGACCGAAGGGCGGACCGGCAGCCTGAGCGACCGGGGGCGGGCCTACATCCTGCTGGGCTCGCCGAGCGTGCTCCGGTACACCCAGCGCAGCACGCCGCGGTGGGAGCCGGGGGACGGCCGCGGAGGCCACCGGCCGTCGACCACCGGGCGGGTGCGGATCGAGGTCTGGGGCTACCAGCCGGCGGACCTGCCGCGGCCCCTGCGCGAGCTGCTCGCGGAGGAAGAGGCCGCCTTTCCGGTCGAGGTGACCTTCGTCGAGGAGGCGCGCCAGACGACGCTCCTCGCCGGCGAGGACCTGCTGGAGAGGGCGGCGCGCGCCGCGGTCCGCGACGAGTGAGAGCTTGCCTACTTCGCCTTCATCGGCCGCCGCCGCGCCGCAGGATCTCGGCCCACAGGTCGGGGGTCAGGTCCATGACCGACAGCCGGGGCTGGCGGATCAGCGGATGGTCGGCATGGTCCGGATCGTCGCGCAGGTCGGCGAGCGGCACCGGTTTCTTCAGCCGGAAGTCGGCGCGGACGTCGACCACCATCATGCGCTCGTCGTCCGCCTGGGGGTCGGGGTAGGGGTCGGAGACGACCTCCGCCACGCCCACCGCCGCACGGACGTTGCCGGTGTGGTAGACAATGGCGCGGTCGCCCTTCCTCATGTCGCGGAGGAACTTCAGGGCGCCGTAGTTCTTGACGCCGTCCCAGACGGTGCCTCCGGGCTCGCTCTCGAGGTCGTCGTAGCTGTAGTCGGACGGTTCGGTCTTCAGTAGCCAGTAAGTCATCGCGATCATTGTACCGGGACAGGAGAAGCGAGAGAGCCATGCGACCCACCCACCGCCACGTCACCCGACCCTTCGCGGTCCTCGCCTTCGCGGCCGGCGCCTGTGCCGCCCTCGCGGGGGCCGTCGCCTGCACCCCGGCCGAGGAGCCCGAATCGGCGCCCGATGGCGCCCGCAGAGGAGACCGGATCGAGATGGAGATCGCCCCCGACGTCGAGGAGCGCCTCGCCCAGTTCGCACCCACCCGGCTGGAGGCCGACCTGTCGGCCCTCTCCGACCGGGACCGGAGGGTGCTCGACACGCTGATCCAGGCCGCTCAGCTCATGGACGAGATCTTCCTGCGCCAGGTCTGGACCGGCAATCCCGCCTTCCGCGACCGCCTGCAGGGGCTCGAAGGCCCCGGCGCCGAGGCGGCCTGGGAGTACTACGAGATCAACTTCGGCCCCTGGGACCGGCTCGCCGCCTTCGAGCCGTTCATCGGCCAGATGCCGCACCCGCCGGGCGCCGGGTACTACCCGAGCGACCTGACCGCCGAGGAGCTCGAGGCCTGGCTCGCCGAGCACCCGGAGGAGCGCGAGGCGCTGACCTCGCTCTTCACCGTCGTCCGCCGCCGGGGCGAAGACCTGGTCGCGGTCCCCTACTCGCAGGAGTACCGCCAGTGGCTCGTGCCGGCGGCCGAGCTGCTGCGCCAGGCCGCCGGCCAGACCGACCACCCGTCGCTCCAGCGCTTCCTGCGGCTGCGCGCCGACGCCTTCCTGTCCGACGACTACTACGAGAGCGACATGGCGTGGATGGACCTCGACGCCCCGGTCGAGGTGACGATCGGCCCGTACGAGACCTACGAGGACGAGCTGTTCGGCTACAAGGCGGCGTTCGAGGCGTTCGTCACGGTCGACCTGCCGGAGCAGTCGGCGGCGCTCGCCCGCTACGAGGAGCGGCTGCCCTGGCTGGAGCGCAACCTGCCGATCCCGGACGCGCACAAGAACCTCGAGCGCGGCGCCGAGAGCCCGATCCGGGTGGTCGACGAGGTGTTCACCGGCGGCGACACGAAGGCCGGCGTCCAGACGATCGCCTTCAACCTGCCGAACGACGAGCGGGTGCGCGAGGCGAAGGGGTCGAAGAAGGTGCTGCTGCGAAACGTCATGCGCGCCAAGTACGACCAGATCCTGGTGCCGATCGCCGAGCGGGTGCTCACCGCCGAAGACGTCGAGAACGTCTCGTTCGACGCATACTTCGACGAGGTGCTCCACCACGAGCTGTCGCACGGCCTCGGCCCCGGCACGATCACCGTCGGCGGCCGCGAGACCGAGGTGCGCCTGGAGCTCAAGGAGCTCTACTCGACGCTCGAGGAGGCGAAGGCCGACGTGATGGGCGTCTACAACATCCTGGCGTTGATCGAGGAGGGGGAGATGCCGGCCGAGCTGCGGCAGACCCTGGAGCCGACCTACGTCGCCGGCCTCTTCCGCTCCGCCCGCTTCGGGGTTCACGAGGCGCACGGCCAGGGCGTGGTGGCGCAGTTCAACTACCTGATGGAGAAGGGCGCCCTGACGGTCGACGAGGAGGGGCGGTTCCACGCCGTCTCGGAGAAGTTCCCGGGGGCGATCGAGTCGCTCCTCGCCGAGATGCTGATGCTCCAGGCCGAGGGCGACTACGCCGGCACCGCCGAGTTCCTGGAGCGCTACGGCCAGCCGGGCGAAGAGCTGCTGGCGGCGATCGAGCGGCTGGAGGACGTGCCGGTCGACATCCGGCCGATCTACGCCTCCGCCGGCGGCTGAGCGCTCCGCCGGCGGCTCAGCCGCCGTGCACGACCCGGCCCGCCTTGACCACCGCGCGGACCGGGTTGATGCCGTAGTGGTAGGCGAGGTGGAGGAGGTTGGGCGCGTCGAGGAGGACCAGGTCGGCCCGCTTGCCCTCCTCGACGGTGCCGATCTCCTCGCCCAGGCCGAGCGAGCAGGCCGAGTTCAGCGTGACCGCCGTCAGGCTCTCCTCGATCGACAGGCCGAGCTCGAAGACCGCGAGCACGAAGACCATCGGGATCGACTCGGTGTGCGAGGAGCCCGGGTTGCAGTCGGTGGCGAGCGCGATCGGCACGCCGGCTTCGACCAGGCGCCGGGCCGGCGCGTACTTGTGCTTCATCAGGAAGAAGCTGGTGCCGGGCAGGAGCACGGCGGTGACGCCCGCCGCCGCCATCGCTTCGACCCCCGGCTCGGAGATCGCGATCAGGTGGTCGGCCGAGAGCGCGCCCAGCTCGGCCGCGAGCGCCGCGCCGCCCGAGTCCTCGAACTCGTCGGCGTGGAGGCGGGGGGAGAGGCCCCAGCGAACGCCCGCCTCGAGCACCCGGCGCGACTCCTCGACGCTGAACACGCCGTTCTCGCAGAAGACGTCGCAGAAGCGCGCGAGCCCCGCCTCGGCCGCCGCCGGCACGATCTCCTCGCACACCAGGTCGACGTAGCGCTCACGCGCCTGCCGGTGCTCGGGCGGCACCTCGTGGGCGGCGAGCAGCGTCGGCACCAGGTCGACCGCGTGGGCGTCGGCGGCGTCGCGGATCGCCCGGAGCTGCTTGATCTCGTCGTCGAGGTTCAGGCCGTAGCCGCTCTTCGCCTCGGCGGTCGTGGTGCCGTGGGCGAGCATCAGGTCGAGACGGCGGGTGACCAGCCGGCGCAGGTCGTCCTCGCCCGCCTCGCGGGTGGCGGCGACGGTCGAGAGGATGCCGCCGCCGGCCGCGGCGATCTCCTGGTAGGTCGAGCCGGCGAGGCGCATCCGGAACTCCTCCTCGCGGCTGCCGGCCCACGGCAGGTGGGTGTGCGGGTCGACGAAGCCGGGGACCAGCGTGCCGCCGTCGCCGTTCAGGCGCTCGGCGTCGGGCAGCTCGCCGAAGCGCCGCCGCCGCTCCTCCGGCGGCCCGACGAACGCGATCCGCCCGTCCCGGCAGAGAACCTCCTCGCCCCGGAGGCGCTCGACCTTCCCCTGGTCGGCTCCGCGGCGGGGTGTCGTGCCACGGGCGGTGGCGATCTCGGAGAGGTTCTCGATCAGCAGGTCGTTCATCGTCTCGCTCCCACCCTCACGACCGCGCCCCGAAGAGGGCGGTGCCGACCCGCACGTGGGTGGCGCCCTCCTCGATCGCGATCTCGTAGTCCGCGCTCATCCCCATCGACAGCGCGCCCGGCCAGCCGCCGGGCCGCTCGCGCCACTCGGGCCGTTCGGCCATCTCGTGCGACAGCTCGCGGAGCTTCCGGAACCAGGGGCGCGACTCCTCCGGGTCGTCGGGGAACGGCGGGATCGCCATCAGCCCGAGGACGCGCAGGCTCCGGAGCCGGGCGACGGCGGCGGCGCGCTCCGCGAGCTCGGCCGGCCGGAAGCCGGCCTTCGAGTCCTCCTCGGCGAGGTTGACCTCCAGGAAGCCGTCGAGCACCTTGCCGAGGTCGCCGGCGTGGCGGTCGAGGTGCCGGGCGATCTTCACCCGGTCGATCGAGTGGACGGTGGAGAAGATCTCCGCCGCGCGCTTCGCCTTGTTCGATTGCAGGGGACCGATCAGGTGCCAATCGACCGCGCCGGCCACCGCCGGCCGGCCGGCGATGACCGCCTGGTGCTCCTCGGCCTCCTGGACGCGGTTCTCGCCGAAGACGGCGAGTCCGGCCGCGGCGGCGGCGCGCAGGCGCTCGGGCGGCTGGCGCTTCGAGGCGCCGACGAGGACGATCTCGCCCGGATCGCGGCCGGCCCGGAGAGCGGCGGCGGCGATCCGCTCCCGGATGGCGGCGACGCTCGCCGCCACCTCCTTCTCCACGTCGCTCACGCGCTCGAATCCCTGGACGGCGGCGGCCC
>CAZLLV010000405.1:0-11207 GCA_964560325.1 uncultured Thermoanaerobaculia bacterium
CGCAGGTCCTCGGAGCCGCTCCAGTGCTTGCGGGCGTACGGCTCGAGCTCGCCGCTGAACGCCTGCGACAGCACGGCGGTGGCGAGCACCAGGTCGTCGACGTAGCCGCCGACACCCACCAGCGCCTCCGGCAGGAGATCCATCGGCAGCACGAAGTAGGCGAGCGCGCCGCCGATCAGCATGCGCGCCTGCGTCGGGACCTCTTTGTCGAGCGAGAGACGGACCAGGAGCATGAAGACGTCCGGCACCAGCAGGAGCGCGCGGACGGTGCCTTCGGCGAAGCGGTGGCCGCGCCCTTCGATCTTGGAGAGGATCCTCTCGCGCAAGCGGTCGTAGAACGACAGCAGGCCGGAGCTCGGCAGCTCGCCGCCGTCGGCGGCGGAGAGGGCCTCGTCGGAGCGGCGCTCGAGCTCCTCGTCGGTCGGGGCGTCGCCCGGACCGCCCTTGGCGGTGCCGCCGGCGGACGGCTCGGAGGTGCTGTCGGTGGTGGGGGTGAGGTCGTCGTTTCCGTCGGCGCGGTTCGGCATGTGCTGTTCTCCCTGGGACGTTTTCGGCCCCGTTCAAGGTAGCACGATCCGCGCCAGCCGGCCGCCGAGCGAGTGCGTCTCAGACGAGGGCGACAATATTTTGGCGTTTTTATACCAAAAAACGTTGACAATCCTCGCCGACACACCTAACCTCGAATCCGTGACCGACTTGAGCCACACCGGATTCGGCGACAGCCAGTCCCGCCTGCTGCGCGACGTGAAGCGGCTGGGGGAGGCGACGCTCGCCGAGCTGGAGGAGGAGATGGGACTCGCCCGCGAAAGCCTGCGGGACCACTGCCGGGCTCTCGAAGCGCAGGGTCTCCTCGAACGGGCGGGGGTGCGCCGCGCCGGCGCCGGTCGGCCCCGGGTGGTCTATCGGCTCACCGCGCGGGGCGAAGAGCTGTTCCCGCGGCGCGAGGGAGAGCTGCTCGGCGAGCTGGTTCGCTTCCTCGCCGAGGACGAGCGCGACGAGCTGCTCGAGCGGTTCTTCGCCCAACGGTCCGAGCGCCGCCGGCCGGCCTTCCGGCAACGGGTCGCCGGGCTCTCCGGCGACGCCCTGCTGCGCGAGGTCGCCGCGATCCTCTCGGAGGAAGGCTACCTCGCCGAGCCTGTAGGAGAGGGCGGAGAGGCCCGTCTGCGCCTCTGCCACTGTCCGCTGCGCGACCTCGTCGCCGTCTCCCGGCTCCCCTGCCGGGCCGAGCTCGCCCTCGTGGAGGAGCTCCTCGGCGCGTCTCTCGCCCGCGAGTCGTTCATGCCGCACGGCGATTCCAGTTGTACCTACCGTCTCGTGAAAACCGCCGCTTCCGAAGCGCCGGCGAACGGGGCGGCCTGACCCTTCGAGGAGAACCGAACATGCAGATCACTGTCGAAAGCCGGGTGGGAGAGATCGCCGCCCACCACCCCCTCGCCACCCGCGTCTTCGCCCGGCACGGCATCGATTTCTGCTGCGGCGGCGGGGTCGAGCTCCGGCGCGCCTGCGAGCGCCGCGGGCTATCGCCGGAGGAGATCGTCTCCGAGATGGAGCAGGAGATCGCCGGAGCGTCCGGCGATCCCGGCGGCTGGCTCGAGGCGCCGCTCGTCGACCTGGTCGATCACATCGTCGGCGCCTTCCACGTCCCGTTGCACGAAGAGCTCCCCCGACTCGAAGCGATGTCACGCAAGGTGGCGCGCGTCCACGCCGACCGCGACCCGGAGGGGCGGCTCCCCGCGATCCGCGACACCCTGGTGGCCTTGAAGGCGGAGCTCGAGAGCCACATGGAGCGCGAGGAGCGCGAGCTGTTCCCGCGTCTGCTCGCGGCCGACTCCGAGGTCCCCGTGGCGCCCTACGTCGACGATCACGAGGAGGCGGGCGCGGCGCTCGCCCGGCTGCGCGAGCTGACCGACGACTACCGCCCGCCGGCGGACGCATGCAACACCTGGCGTGCGTTGTGGGCCGGGCTGGAGGCGCTCGAGCGGGAGATGCACGAGCACGTCCACCTCGAGAACAACGTCCTCTTCCCACGCGCGACGGGGGCCTGAGACGGCCGCGGGGCGGGTGGTAGCCTGACGGTGCGAGAGAGTCGCCCGAGAGAGTCGCCGATGAGCCGCGAGATCGTCAGAGCCACGGGCTGGGGACTGGTCGCCACGATCGTCCTCGGCATCTCGATCGTCGTCGGATCGCGCAACCTGGCGCACTTCGACGCGGCGCTCGTCGCCTACACCTTCTCGATCCTCTTCGCCACCTTCGGGCTGACCTACCGCTACTCGATGTGGCTCCAGCGGCCGCCGACCGGGCTCTACTGGCGCCGTGGATGGCAGGCGTTCTTCCGCCGGGGGTGGCGGCTCCGCAACCTCGGCACGTGGGCGTGGCGGACGCTCACCGACGTCGCCGCGAACCGCTTCATCGTGCGGCGCGACCGCTTGCGCGGGATCACCCACCTGCTCATCATGTGGGGCTGCATCCTGGCGGTCGTCATCACCTTTCCGCTGGTCTTCGGCTGGCTCTACTTCCAGCCGGTGCCCGGGGACCTCTCACTCTACGAGGCGGTGATCTTCGGCTTCCCGGCGTTCCGGTTCCCCCACGATTCGGCCGTCGCCTTCTTCCTCTTCCACGGGCTCGTGTGGTCGTCGTTCCTCGTCATCGCGGGGGTGATGCTCGCCATGCGCCGCCGCATGCGCGACGAGGGGGCCGCCGCCGTGCAGCGGTTCGTCGAGGACTTCATGCCGCTCATCCTGCTGTTCGCCGTCAGCCTGACCGGCCTGATGCTGACGGCGAGCTACACCTGGATGAAGGGCTACGCCTACACGTTCATCGCCATCCTGCACGCCGTCACGGTCATCGCCACCTTTCTCTGGCTCCCGTTCGGCAAGCTCTTCCACGTCTTCCAGCGGCCGGCACAGCTCGGCGTCGGCTTCTACAAGGACGTCGGGAGCGCCGAGGAGAAGGCGCACTGCCGGCGCTGCGGCCACCCCTTCACCTCGCGAATGCACGTCGAGGATCTGATCGAGGTCGAACGCCGGCTCGGCTACAGCTACGAGATGCCGGGCAGCCCGGCCGAGCACTACCAGTGGACCTGCCCGCCCTGCCGCCGGGCGATGCTGGCGATCGCCCAGGGCCTCCTCTGGCAGGGGCGCCGCGGCGGCGGACCGCTGGCCGAGCCGGGGCGGGCGCTGCCGATGCCGGTCTACGCGAACGACGGTCCGGGCGAGGGACCGCTCGGCGTCGAGGACGCCACCAACTTCCACCCCTGAGGCCCGAACGCTTCCCTCGACCCGGATCGACTCCACCATGACCGACCGCACCGCTCCCCCGACCCCGTCGCTCGATCTCGACGCCATCCGCGAGTTCGGGCCGTTCCTCCAGTACGCCCGCGACGTGCGGGTCGACAGCGCGAGCAAGCCGGACCGCGTGGTGAAGACCCACTGCTGCTTCTGCGGCCAGCAGTGCGGAATGCAGTTGAAGGTCAAGGGCAACGTGATCACCGGCGTCGAGCCGTGGTACGAGTTCCCGTTCAACCGCGGCATGCTCTGCCCGAAGGGCGTCAAGCGCTACCTCCAGCAGGCGCACCCGGACCGCCTGCTGCACGCCTACGAGAGGGACTCGGCCGCTGCCGGCGGCTTCCGCCAGATGCCGTACGAGGCGGCCGTCCGGAGGGTCGCCGACGAGATCGACCGCATCCAGAGCGAGCATGGGCCGAACGCTTTCGGCGTCCTCTCCGGCGCCAGCCTGACGACCGAGAAGACCTACCTGATGGGCAAGTTCGCCCACATGTGCCTACGGACGTCGAACATCGACTACAACGGCCGGCTCTGCATGGTGAGCGCCGCGGCCGGCAACAAGAAGGCGTTCGGGATCGACCGCGCCGCCAATCCGTGGAGCGACATCCTCGAGGCCGAGGTGATCTGGATCAGCGGGGCGAACGTCGCCGAGTGCGCACCGATCACCACCAACTACGTCTGGCAGGCGCGGGAGAACGGCGCCAAGGTGATCGTGGTCGACCCGCGGATCACTCCGATCGCGCGCACTTGCGATCTCTTCCTGCCGGTCAAGCCGGGCCGAGACACCGCCCTGTTCGCCGGCATCCTCCACCTGATGATCGAGAACGACTGGATCGACCACGAGTTCGTCGAGGCGCACACGGTGGGCTTCGACACCGTGGCCGAGGAGGTCCGGCCGTGGACGCCACGCCGCACCGCCGAGGTGACCGGCATCGCGGAGAAGAGCCTCCGGCAGGCCGCGCAGTGGTGGGGGACGGCCAAGAGCAGCTTCCTGCTCCACGCGCGCGGCCTCGAGCACCACAGCAACGGCGTGCTCAACGTCCTGTCGGCGATCAACGTCGTCCTCGCCTCGGGCCGGATCGGGCGACCCGGCTGCGGCTACGCGACGATCACCGGCCAGGCGAACGGGCAGGGCGGGCGCGAGCACGGGCAGAAGACCGACCAGCTCCCGGGCGGGCGCGATCTCGGCAACCCGGAGCACCGCGCCTACGTGGCGTCGGTCTGGGGGATCGAACCGGACGAGCTGCCGCAGCCCGGGGTCGACGCCTACGAGATGGTGCGCCGCATCGATCGGGGCGAGATCCGGGGGCTCCTGTCGATCTGCTTCAACCCGGTCGTCTCGCTGCCTGACAACAACTTCGTGCGCCGCGCGCTCGAGAAGCTCGACTTCTACGTCGCCATCGACTTCTTCCTGAGCGAGACGGCCCGCTACGCCGACATCGTGCTGCCCGGGTCGCTCCAGGAGGAGGACGAGGGGACGGTCACGCAGGTCGAGGGCCGGGTGGTCAAGATCAACCGCGTCGTCGACTGCCCGGGGGAGGCGCGCCGGGACTGGCGGATCGTGCAGGACATCGCCGAGGCGCTCGGGCGGGAGAAGGGGCTGACCTTCGAGAGCCCGCGCGAGATCTTCGAGGAGCTGCGCGTCGCGTCGCGCGGCGGAGTCGCAGACTACTCGGGCGTCACCTGGGAGGGGGTCGAGGAGAACTACGGCGTCTTCTGGCCCTGTCCGGACGAGGTGCCGGCGGGCGTCGAGGCGCCCGGCCCCCAGGGGACGGTGCGGCTCTTCGAGCCCGGCTCCTGGAACCCGGTCGCCCGCGGCGCCGGTCCGTTCTACTTCCCGGACGGCAAGGCGCGTTTCCACGTCACCCCGTACCAGGGTCCCGCCGAGGACGTCGACGACGAGTATCCGATCATCCTCACGACCGGCCGCGTCGTGAGCCAGTTCCTCTCCGGCAACCAGACTCGGCGGATCGGGCCACTGGTCGACCACTACCCCGAGCCGCGCGTCGAGATGCACCCGCGCCTCGCGGAGCGGCTCGGCATCGCCGACGGCGACTGGACGACCGCCGAGAGCCGGCGCGGCCACTGCACGCTCCGCGCGTCGGTAGTGACGACGATCCGGCCCGACACGGTGTTCATTCCCTACCACTGGGCGGGGCGCAAGAGCGCCAACCAGCTCACCATCTCGGCCCAGGATCCGATCTCGAAGATCCCGGAGTACAAGGTTTGCGCGGTGCGCTTGCGGCGCGCCGAGGGCCCGCCCGAGCACGCCGAGCTGCTCGAGCCGCAGCAATGACCGAGGCCACGACATGAGCCACGCCCCCGAGCCGCTCGAGTTCTTCGTCGACACCAGCCGGTGCATCGGCTGCCAGGCCTGCGTCCAGGCGTGCACCGAGTGCGACACCCACAAGGGGCAGTCGATGATCCAGCTCGACTCCGTGGACCGCGCACGCTCCACGCAGACCGTACCGGTCGTCTGCATGCACTGCGACTCGCCGACCTGAGCCGAGGTCTGCCCGGCCGACGCGATCAAGCGGACCGAGGACGGGGTCGTTCAGACGGCGCGCAAGCCGCGCTGCATCGCCTGCAACAACTGCGTGCTCGCCTGCCCCTTCGGTGTGCCGAAGATGAACACCGAGATGCACCTGATGATGAAGTGCGACATGTGCTACGACCGCACCTCGGTCGGCCTGAAACCGATGTGCGCCTCGGTCTGCCCGAGCCAGGCCCTCGCCTACGGAACCCGGAGCGAGATGGCGCGCCTGAGGCCGAACGCGCGCGCGGTCAACACCTTCCGGTTCGGCGGCCAGACGATCCGGACCAAGGTCAACATGATGGTGCCGCGCGAGGCGCCGGAGGACCACGTGGACGTGACGGCGGCGATGTTCGAGCCCACGATCGGGCACGACGTCTTCGCCGACCTCTTCACCGAGGGCTGGGAGACCGACGGATGATTCAGCAGGGACCGCGGGAACCGCACGACGAAGACGGCCGCACCGAGTCGCCGGACGGCCGGCCGCTCTCGGAGCAGCCGCGGTGGCGGCGGGACTTTCCGGTCGACTGGAGCCGGGACGACTACGTCTCGCGCCGCGACCTCGTGAAGTTCATCGTGCTGACAAGCGGCGCTTTCGCGGTCGGCCAGCTCTGGATCGCGACCCGCAGCCTCTTCGGAGGGCGCGGCCGGCCGCCGGCCGCCGGCACGGCGATCGCCGCGGTCGACGAGCTGCCGATCGGCGGCGCCAAGACCTTCGAGTACCCCGAAGGCAGCTCGCCGCGGCTCCTCGTGCGCATCGACGAGCGGCGGTTCGTGGCCTACGACCAGCAGTGCACGCACCTGCTCTGTCCGGTCGTACCGAAGGTCGACTCGGGCCGCCTCCACTGCCCCTGTCACGACGGCTGGTTCGACCTCGCCACCGGCCAGGTGCTCGCCGGTCCGCCGCAGCGGCCGCTCGCCCGCGTCGTCCTCGAGGTGCGCGACGGCACCGTCTACGCGACCGGCATCGAGGGAGGCGCCGCGTGAGGACCGGGAAACGTCTCGTGCGACGGCAGAGGATGACGATCGTCAACGCGATCCTCGTCTTCGTGGTGCTGATCACCGTCCTCCAGCTCTGGCTCCTGACGGCGACCATGAACGCCTACCTCGGTGGCGACTCGGGGATCGTCCTGCCGGCCGCCGCCGCCAGCCTGGTCTGCCTCGCGCTCAACATCGGCTTGCTCTGGTACCTGTACCGACTGGAGTAGCGACCTGCCACGCGCAGCGCAGGCTCGCCCGCCGTCGACCGGCGTGAGTGGGCGGATCGCGACCGGCCTCGCGGGTCTGTTCCCCGGCTACTTCGCGCTCGTCATGGCGACCGGCATCGTCTCGATCGCCGCGCACGTCGAGGGGATGCCGGGGATCGCGCGCGGGCTCCTCGCCGTCAACCTCGCGGCCTTCGTCGTCCTCTGGCTCCTCCTGCTCGCCCGCATGGTCCTCTACCCCCGGCGCGTTCTCGCCGATCTCGCCGACCACGGAAGGGGCCCGGGCTTCTTCACGGTGGTCGCCGGGACCTGCGTGCTCGGCAGCCAGGTCCTGCTCGTGGTGGACTGGCCGGGGATCGCGCGGGGGCTCTGGATCGCCGGCATCGCGCTCTGGGTGGCGGTCATGTACTCCTTCTTCACGGCGGTCGTCGTGCGGGAGCAGAAGCCGACCCTCGAGGCGGGGATCAACGGCGCCTGGCTGATCGCCATCGTCGCGACCCAGGCGGTCTCGATCCTGGGGACCCTGCTCGCTCCGGCCATGGACGCGGACCGGCGCGCGCTCGCCCTCTTCTTCACGCTCGCCATGTATCTGCTGGGCGCGATGCTCTACCTGACGATCATCACGCTCATCTTCTACCGCTTCACCTTCCTGGCGCTCTCGACCGAGCGGTTGACACCCCCGTACTGGATCAACATGGGCGCGGTCGCGATCACCACGCTCGCCGGCTCGACCCTGCTCCTCGCCGCCGACGCCTGGCCGCTCCTGGCCGAGCTCCGGCCCTTCCTCGTCGGCTTCACGCTCTTCTTCTGGTCGTTCGCCACCTGGTGGATCCCGCTGCTCGTCGTGCTCGGGGTGTGGCGGCACCTCGTACGCCGCTTCCCGCTGCGCTACGACCCACAGTACTGGGGGATGGTCTTCCCGCTCGGCATGTACACCGTCTGCACGTACCGGCTCGCCGGCGCGACCGGGCTCGACTTCCTCCTCGCGGTGCCCCGGTGGTTCGTCTTCGTGGCGCTCGCCGCCTGGACGGCGACCTTCGCGGGAATGGCGTGGCACTTTGCCACGTCGCTCGCGCCGAAGCGGCGCGCGGGCTAGGACGAACCCGCGGCCTCGTGCCAGATGTCTTCGATCGCGCGGTCGAAGCCGGGCTCGGGGCGCCAGCCGAGGGCGGAGAGGCGCGCGGGGTCGCCGCACAGGAGCGGCTGGTCGATGGGGCGGAAGCGCTCGGGGTCGGTCTCGACCCGGGCGTGGACGCCGGAGATCCGGATCAGCGCGTCGAGCGCCTGCTGGATCGACCAGGCGCGGCCGCTCGACAGGTTGTAGGCGGTGCCGGGGATCCCTTCGCGAAGCAGCAGCTCATAGGCGCGCACCGCCGCCTCGACGTGCACGAAGTCGCGCCGCGCAGAGAGGTTCCCCACCCGGAGCACCGGCTCGCTCTCGCCCCGCCGGACGCCCGCGAGCTGGGCGGCGAACGACGGCAGGGCGAAGCGGGGCGCCTGGCCGGGACCGATCAGGTTGAACGAGCGCACGATCACCACCTCGGCCCGCCCCTCGCCGGCGAGCGCCAGGGCGAGGCGCTCGGCCGCGGCCTTGGTGACGCCGTACGGGGTGCCCGGCGCGAGCGGGCGGTCCTCGCCGATCGGCTGCTCGTCCTCGGGCACGGCACCGTAGACCTCGGCCGAGGAGGCGACGAGCACCCGGGCGCGGCCCGCCGCCCGGACGACGTGCTCGGTGCCGGCGACGTTGACCCGGTAGTAGCTCCCCGGCCGCTCCCACGACTCGCCGACGTGCGAGAGGGCCGCGAGGTGGACGATCGCGTCGGGCCGCACACGGCCGACGATCTCCGCCACCCGGGCGGCGTCCTCCACGTCGGCCGCGATCAGCTCGACGCCGGCGGGCGGATCGGCCGGCGGCTGCGGCCACCAGGTGCCGACCACCTCGTCGCCCGCGGCGCACAGCCGGCGCGCCAGGTGCCGGCCGACGAAGCCGCAGGCGCCGGTGATCAGGACCCGCATCGCGAGCCCTCCGCTCGTCCCGGAGCCGTCACACCCGGTCCTGCTGGTCCAGCTGATCCCGCTGGTCCAACTGGCGCCGGCCTTCCCGCTCGCGCCAGAAGTCGAGCGTGTCGCGCAGGGTCTGCTCGAACGGTACCTGGGGCTCCCAGCCGGTGTCGGCCCGGAACTTCGAGGCGTCTCCGATCAGGATCTCGACGTCCGACGGCCGCAGGCGCGCCGGGTCGGTCTCGATCTTCACCTCGACCTGGGCGAGCGACACGAGCTGGTCGAGCAGCTCGCGGATCGTCATGCCGACGCCGGTGGCGATGTTGTACACCTCGCCCGGCTTCGCCTTGGTCACCGCCAGCCAGTAGGCGCGCACCATGTCGCGCACGTCGGTGAAGTCGCGCACCGCGTCGAGGTTGCCGACCCGGATCACCGGATCGGCGAGCCCAGCCTCGATGCGCGCCACCTGGCGGGCGAAGTTCGAGGTCACGAACACGTCGCCGCGCCGCGGACCGGTGTGGTTGAAGCCGCGGGTGCGGATCACCTTGAGGCCGTAGCTCATGAAGTACTGGTAGCCGAGGTAGTCCTGCCCGACCTTGGAGACCGCGTAGGGCGACAGCGGCCGGAGCGGATTGGTCTCCCGGATCGGCGTCTCGTCCGGGTGGACCAGGCCGTACTCTTCAGACGAGCAGGCGATCTGCACCACCGGATCGAGGTCGTGGGCTCGGATGGCCTCGAACAGGTTGACCTGCCCGGTCAGGTTCGAGGTGATCGTGTCGTTCGGCTGCGTCCACGACGACGGCACGAAGCTCTGCGCCGCCAGGTGGAAGACCACGTCCGGGCGCGCCTTCGCCACGGCGTCGTTCACCGAGGAGGCGTCCCGCAGCTCGCACTCGACCAGGTGGAGCTTCTCTCCTCCGTGCTCGGTCAGGTGCTCGATGTTGTCGCGCCGGCTCCGCCAGCGGTAGGTGCCCCAGATCTCCACGTCGGGGTGCTCCGCCAGCAGGTAGTCGGCCAGGTGGGAACCGGCGAAGCCGGTGACCCCGGTGATCAGCGCTCTCATCGCGAAGACTCCTCGTTCTCTATGTCGATGCGGCGCGCCGCCCCGGGCGGCCGCGCAGGTGGTCCAGGTAGATCCCGAGCCCGGTGCGCCAGCTCTCCACCGGCCGCCCGGTCAGGGCTTCGAAACGGCTCACGTCGAGGACGGAGTAGGCGGGGCGCGGGGCGGGTCGGGCGAACTCCTCGGTGGTGACCGGCACCACCTCGACCCCCGGATCGTCCGGCGCGGCGGGCGCCCAGCTCCGGGCGATCTCGCGCGCGAAGCCGTACCAGGAGAGGGCCTCGCGGTTCTGGTAGTGGAAGACGCCGGAGGCGCCGTCGCTCTCCGCCCCTATCTCAGCCCCTATCTCAGCCCCTATCTCAGCGAGATCCCAAAGCGCCGCCGCGAGGTACGGCGTGTAGGTCGGCGCGCCCACCTGGTCGTCGACCACCCGGAGCGTCTTGCCCGCCTCGATCAGCCGCAGCATCGTCTTGACGAAGTTCGGCCCCGGTCCCGGGCCGAACAGCCAGCTCGTGCGCACCACGGCGGCGCCCGCACCTTCCTCGGCGTGCGCCAGCACCGCCTCCTCGCCGGCGAGCTTCGAGCGGCCGTAGGCCGAGACCGGGGCGGTCGGGTCGTCGGTCCGGTACGGCCGCTCGCCCGCGCCGTCGAACACGTAGTCGGTCGAGACGTGGACGAAGCGCGCACCGGCTCGCCGGGCGGCCTCGGCGGCGGCGCCCGCGCCGGCGCCGTTCACCGCCGTCGCCCGCTCCTCCTGGCTCTCGCAGTCGTCGACCACGGTCATGGCGGCGCAGTTGATCACCACCTCCGGCCGGAAGCGCTCCATCCACCAGGCGAGCCGCTCCGGATCGGTCAGGTCGGCCTGGGCGCGCGACGGGCCGACCACGGCGTGGCCGCGGCGCCGGCCCTCGGCGACCACGCGGTGGCCGAGCATGCCAGTGCCGCCGAGGACGAGGGCGCGGCTCACGGGATGCCGACCTCGGACTTGTCGCCGAGCATGAAGCGGTAGGCGTTCGGCTTCGAGCCGGTGTGGACGATCTTCACGTCGCGGCCGATCAGCGAGGCGTCGATCCTGAGCGGCACGTCGCAGATCTGGCTGCCGGCGAGGACGATCGAGTTCTCGA
>CAZLLV010000406.1:0-5772 GCA_964560325.1 uncultured Thermoanaerobaculia bacterium
AGGCGGTCGACGCCTTCCACCTGCTGGCCGAGACCGAGGGCATCCTGCCGGCCCTCGAGAGCGCGCACGCGCTCGCCGAAGTCTCGCGCCGGGCGCCGGCGCTGTCGCCCAAGCACACGATCCTGGTCAACCTTTCGGGCCGCGGCGACAAGGACGTCGAGTCGGTGATCGAGTTCGACGAGGAGCGGGCCGCGGCGGCCTCGGACCCCGAGACGCTCGAGCGCCGGCGGCTGAGGAGCCGCTTCGAGTCGATCCCCCGCGCCGAGCCGCGCGAGCGGCCGCACGGCGCCCGCGAGCCGGTCGCCCCGGCGGGGGTCAACGGCGGCGGGAGCGGCTCGAACGGCAGCGAAGGAGGCGAGGGATGAGCGCGATCGACCAGGTGTTCGAGCGGTGCGCGGGCGAGGGGCGCGCGGCGTTCATCCCGTTCCTGATGGGCGGCGATCCCGATCTCGCGTCGCTCCCCCGGCTGCTCCAGGCCCTCGCCGCCGGCGGGGCCGACCTGATCGAGGTCGGCGTGCCCTTCTCCGACCCGATCGCCGACGGCCCGGTCAACCAGCGCGCCGCCAACCGCGCGCTCGCCGCCGGGACCACGGTGGCGGGCATCCTGGGTGCCGTCGCGACCGCGCGCGAGACGGTCGACGTGCCGATCGTCCTGTTCAGCTACTACAACCCGATCCGCGCCCGCGGCGTGGAGCTGTTCGCCGAGCAGGCCGGCAGCTCGGGCGTGGACGGGGTGCTGTGCGTCGACCTGCCGCCCGAGGAGGCGGAGGCGACCTACCTGCCGGCCCTGGAGAGGAACGGTCTCGACCCGGTCTTCCTGCTCGCGCCGACCAGCACGACCGACCGGATGAAGCTGGTGAGCGAGGTGTCGAAGGGCTTCGTCTACTACGTCTCGCGCACCGGCGTGACCGGCGAGCGCGAGCTGCTGACCAAGAGCCTCGCGAAGGAGGTCAAGCGGGTTCGGCGGAAGGTCGACCAGCCGGTGGCGGTCGGCTTCGGCATCTCCTCGCCCGACCAGGTGGAGGCGGTGGGGAGCTTCGCCGACGGCGTGGTGGTCGGGAGCGCCCTGGTGCGGCTGGTGGAGGAGGGGGGCGGGGACGTGGAGCGGCTGGCCGCGCGTCTGGAGGAGCGGGTGCGGGAGCTGTCGGAGCCGCTGGTGGCGGAGAAGAAGCGCCGAAGAGCGTGATCGACTGGATCGCCCCGGGGTAGTCGCCCCTACGGCTTGCGGTATCCCCTCTCCATCGTGGGATCGGCGTTGTAGGCGGCCGAGCCGCCCTTCGGGATGCTGATCCACTCCCACTCGCCGGCGGCGTGCGTGCGGGCGAGGAGGACGATCTGTCCGACGTGGTAGGCGACGTGGGCGAGGGCGCGGCAGAGGGCGTCGTGGACGGTGAGGTTCTGGCCGCGGATGGTGACCTGGCGCCGGAGCTGTGAGTCGGAGAGGCCGGCGAGGGTGCCTTCGAGCACGCCCCAGCCTTCGTTCCAGGCGGCTTCGAGCTCGCCCCGCGTCGGCTGCCACTCTTCGAACTCCCGATCGCGCTCGCGCCACGGCTTTTCGCCGTCGGTGGTGAGGAAGTCGGTGAAGCGGGACTTCAAGTTCCCGGAGAGGTGGCGCACGAGCGAGGCGACCGAGTTGGCGTCTGGCACGGGCGCCCGGGCGAGGGCGTCGTCCGGAACCTGGGCCAGGGCCTTTTCGCCGATCGCACGGTAGCGGGAGAGCTCGGTCTGGAAGCTTTCGATCATGGGTCGATGGTACGGGTTGGTGGGCGTGGGAGAGGGCTTCGCTGGTGGGTTCGGTGGGGGCGAGCGGGCGGGGCGGGGTCCCCTCCTCTGGGACGGCGAGCGCAACAGCGCTGAAAGCCAAGCCGTAGGGCGCTCGCCTCGATTCGCGTCCGGCGCGGAGAGTGAGTGCACGCCGCTCCGCCGCAGAGCGGCCGGCCGCTCAACGCCCGCCGGAGGGGACCCCGCCCCGCCCGCTCGCCGTCACCGTTCGTTGCTGTCGTGGAGGGGGGGGCAACGATCCACCACCCCGGGTGTGCGTGCGAAAACCCCCACGCCGAAAAGGACGGGGAGGGGGGAAGGGCCGGAGCCAGGAGTCCCGAACCGGGTCGCTCGGCGGACGCGCCCGCCCCACCGCGCCCGGGCAGACAGACTCCGACCGAAGCCAAAACAGGCCGAACACCAAGAGGCTCCGAAACCGCCCGGAACAGCCCGACCAGGGTCGCGGCGGTGAAAGTGCACGAGCACCCCTGCCAAGCCACCGGCCTCCCACCCACCACCTCCGCCGAATGCGGGCTCGGGAGCCGACGCCCGGGCGGGAGCCCCTGGCTCCGGCCCGGGGGGGGGAGAGGCGAGATAAACTCCACACCAAATGACTCATCGAGACGAGGCAACGAACCGCCCCGGCGGCCGCTATGACCGCGCCCTGCCCACCCGGGTGCACGGACACTACTGGGTGCGCCCCGCGCGCTCCGCGAACGGGGCGCCCGCGCCCCTCCTGGTCGGATTCCACGGCTACGGCGAAACCGGCGAAGGCTTCCTCGGCAGCCTGGAGGCGATCCCCGGCGCCGACGCCTGGCACCTCGCCTCGGTGCAGGGGCTCCATCCGTTCTACACCCGGTCCGGCGAAGTCGTGGCCGGGTGGATGACGCGCTTCGACCGGGAGCTCGCGATCGCCGACAACGTCGCCTACGCCCAGGCGGCGGTCGCGGCGCTACGCGACGAGCTCGCGCCCTCGCCGGTGCTGGTCTTCGCCGGCTTCTCGCAGGGGGTGGCGATGGCCTACCGCGCGGCGGCGGCGGTCGAGGACGGCTCGGGGGTGATCGCGCTCGCCGGCGACGTGCCGCCGGAGGTCGACGCGGCACGGCTCCCGCCCGTGCTCCTGGGACAGGGTCGGGCGGACACCTGGTACACCGACGCGAAGCGCGAAACGGACCTGCGGCGGCTGGCCGAGGCGGGAGTGGCGGTCGAGACCTGCGTCTTCGACGGCGGCCACGAGTGGAGCGACGCGTTCTACGGCGCCGCGGGCCGATTCCTGCGGCGAATCGCCCCCTGAAACGAAAACCGCCGTCGTCACCTCGAAGGCGACGACGGCGGCGGAAACGTCACGATCTGTGGGGATCGGCGCTCAGACGGACGGCGGCGGCGGCTCCTCCGCCTCCTCCTCCATCATCTCGCCCTCTTCCTCCATCATCTCGCCTTCCTCCTCCATCATGGGGTCGTCCAGCTCGTCCCCCATCTCCTCCATCGCCTCGCCCTCATCCTGCATCTCCTCGCCCATCTCTTCCATGGAGTTGTCCATGGCGGCGTCGTCTTCCATCATCATGTTGTTCTCGGCCTCGATCTCGGCCTCCTCGTTCGGAGCGCACGAGACCATCGGCAGGGCGACGAGCGCGAGGACGCTCAGAATGCTCAGGTTCACCAGAAGCTTCTTCATTTCGGATCTTCCCCCTTACAGGTTAAACGTTCGGTCGCGCAGCGGAAGGCCCGCGACCGCCCACTCGAATCAGGTTCCTCACTGACTCGATTCCTTCGAGCTCTTCGACCAAGCGGCCGGCCCGTTCCCGCTGGGCTTCCCGCTCGACCCTGCCGGTCAGCGTGACCACGCCGTGGAGCGCGTCGACGCCGAGCCGGTAGGGAGCCAGCTCTTCGTCGGAGGACAGCCGGGCTCTCGCCGCCGACGCGATCGTGGCGTCGGTGACCGCTTCCTCGACCGGCCGGTTGCCGCTTCCGCTGCATCCGATGGCCAGGGCGAGGACGATCGCCGCGGCCACACGCCACGGCGGTTCGATGCTCCCGCTCCTCCGCAAATCTTTCCTGCCCGGACGCTCGTCCGGGCGTCTCCATCCGATTTCAAAGTCACTCGCCCCGGCGTCCCGGCCCATGGGAGCGACGCCGAGCGCACGACTTCCGTTCTCGCGCTCGGTCTGGGGCGGCGGCTCGCCGCGCCCGGTCGCCCTCCAGGGGCTGTGTTTCGGGGCAGGGGTCTTTCGTCGCGCGCAGTATACACCGGAGCCGGTGTCGGCCGGGTCAATCCCCTTCGGCGGCGGCGGCGTCCTCTTCTTCCTTGTAGGCGTTCAGCCGGTTGTAGAGCGTCTTCAGGCTGACCCCCAGGGTCTCGGCGGCCTCCTTCTTGTTGCCGTCGTACCGGTCGAGGGTCGCCAGGATGAGCTTCTTCTCCGCCTCCGCGATCGAGGAGCCGACCGACACCTGGATGACGTCCCCGCTCGGCGCCGGCTCGTCGATCGTCCGGTGGCTCTCGATCGGAATGTCGTCCGGGCCGATCTCGCCGTCGGAGAGGATGAACGCCCGGTGCACGACGTTCTTGAGCTCCCGCACGTTGCCCGGCCACGTGTGCTGGCGCAGCCTGTCGAGCGCCTCGGCGTTGAAGTGCTTCTCGGTGTCCTCCGCCCGGTTGAGCGCCTGGAGGAAGTGGTCGGCGAGGTGCTCGAGGTCGCGGCCCCGGTGGCGCAGCGGCGGCAGGTGGATCGGGAAGACCTGGAGCCGGTAGAGCAGATCCTCGCGCAGCTTGCCGTCGCGCACCGCCGCTTCCGGGCTGCGGTTGGTGGCGGTGATGATCCGCACGTCGACGTCGATCGCCCGGTCGCCGCCGATGCGCGCGATCTGGTTCGACTCGAGCACCCGCAGGAGCTTGACCTGGAGCTCGAGCGGCATCTCGGTGATCTCGTCGAGGAACAGGCTGCCGTGGTGGGCGCGCTCGAAGTAGCCGTGGTGGCGCTTCTGGGCGCCGGTGAAGCTGCCGCGCTCGTGGCCGAACAGCTCGCTCTCGATCAGCGTCGGCGAGATGGCGCCGCAGTTGACCGGCAGGTAGGTGTTCTTGCCGCGTCGAGAGAGGTTGTGAATGGTCTCGGCCACCAGCTCCTTGCCGGTCCCGCTCTCGCCCGTGACGAGCACCGTCGCGTCGGTCGGCGCCACCCGCGAGATCAGGCGGTAGATCCGCTGCATGGCGGGCGAGGAGCCGAAGAGCGAGCCGAAGCGGCCGAACTGCTTGACCTCCTCCTCGACCGCCTCGATCTGGGTGCGCGACTCGCGCGAGCGGGCGATCTGGAGCAGGATCTGGCGCAGCCGCTCGACGTCGATCGGCTTGAGCAGGATGTCGGTGACGCCGAGGCGCAGGGCCTCGACCGCGCTGTCGACGCTCGCGTGGCCGGTGATCAGGACCACCTCGGTCGAGGCCGCCGCCTTGTCGAGGTCGCGCAGCAGCTCGAAACCGCTGCCGTCCGGCAGCACCAGGTCCATCAGGATCACGTCCGGGATGTTTTCGGAGAACCTCTCCTTGGCGTCTTTCAGGCTCTTCGCGGTCGTGGTCTCGAAGCCGGATTGCGCGGTGATCTCCTCGAGCGCGGAGAGGAAGTTCGGGTCGTCGTCGACGGCGAGGGCGCGGGGCATGGGCATGGCGATCAGCGTGGCTCCAGGTCGTTTCGGCCGGCTCGTTCAGGCGGCGAGCGGAAGGGTCAGGGTGAACCGGCTGCCTCCGTCGGGCAGCGCGTCGTGGCGAATCGAGCCGTTTGTAGATTCTACCACCATTCGGGCGACGTAGAGGCCGATTCCTTCGTGCCGTGCCTTGGTCGAGGTGTACGGCTCGTACAGGCTCTCGGCCAGCTCTTCGGGGACGCCGGCGCCCGAGTCGGTGACGGACAGGACCGCGTCGTCGCCCTCGGTCGCCAGGCGGACCTCCAGCCGGCCGCCCTCGGGCATCGCCTCGAGCGAGTTCGAGGCGAGCGCCAGGTAGGCCTGTTTGATCCAGTCGCG
>CAZLLV010000407.1:0-40669 GCA_964560325.1 uncultured Thermoanaerobaculia bacterium
CCCGCGCCACCGCCCGCGACGCCGTCGGCCGGCCCATCTCCGCCGCCAGCTCGCCGTAGGTGACCGTCTCGCCGCACGGGATCGCGAGCAGCCGCTCCCAGACCGCCTCCTGCCAGGGCGTGCCCGGCGCCTCGATCGGGATCGAGAACTCCCGCCGGGTGCCGGAGAAGTACTCCGCCACCTCCGCCTCGACCCGCGAGAGCAGGTCGTTCTCCCCCGGCACCACCGTACCGGACAGCCGCTCCTTCATCCGCCGGAGCTGGAGCGGCAGCATCCGCCGGTCGGCGAACTCGAGCAGCGCCAGCGCCTCGTCGGTCGCCGCCGCCACCATGCTGCCGAGCGGCGTCGAGAAGCGGCGCAGCACGATCCGCGGTGCCGACGCCGCCCCGGTCGGCGCCACGCCGGCGAGCTTGCGGAACGCCTCGTTGAAGCCGGAGAGCGAGTCGAACCCGTGGTCGAAGGCGGCGTCGATCACCTTGTCGCCGTCCTTTATGCGGGTGAGCGCGAGGCCGAGCCGGCGCGACCGGGTGTAGGCGTGGAAGGTCATGCCGTGGGTCGCCTTGAACCAGCGGCGCACCCGGTCCGGCTCGAGGTCGAGCGCGCGCAGGTCCTCGTCCTTCCAGCGCCGCGCCGGCTCGTCCTCGACCGCCGCCAGCAGCTCGCGCAGCCACCCCGGCGGGCTGCCCGCCGGCTCCATCGGCCGGCAGCGCTTGCACGGCCGGTAGCCGGCGAAGAGCGCCTCGCGGCAGGTCGGAAAGAACTCGACGTTCTCCGGCCGCGGCTTCTTCGCGGTGCACGACGGGCGGCAGAAGATGCCGGTCGTCCGCACGCCGGTCACGAAGACGCCCTCGTACGAAGGATCGCGGCCCGAGAAGGCCGAGAGCATCTCGGCGCGGGGTGGAAGGGTGGGGGTGGTTTCGATCATCGCCATCGTCGCGGTCATGGTAGCTCCTTTCGTGACCGCCACACTACGCGCGCCGACGCCCCGCCTCCACCGGGAACTTCGGATCGAATTCAGGCGGGGATCACGAGCACCGGACCGTCACCCGGTGCCAGGCGTGGTTCATGTAGCCCTTGAAGTTCCAGACGCCGGCGACGCTCTCGGGTTGGGTGTTGGCCGAAGAGTCCCAGGCGCGGCAGGCGAGCTCGTGCTCGCCCGGAGGCAGGTCGATCTCGGCGTGCCAGAGCGACCAGACGCCGGGCGGCGCCGGATCGTGCTCCGCCGTGACCCAGCGCTCGCCGCCGTCGGACGAGACCTCGACCCGCTCGACCGTCCGCTCGCCGCCCGCCATGGCGTAGCCGCGAACCGTTACCCGGCCGGCGGGCACCTCGGCGCCGGGGGCGGGCGAGCAGATCGCCGAGGTGACGGAGAGCTCGCCGAGCATCAGGCCGCGCCGCCAGTCGACCGTCTCCGGCCCGACGTGGGGCGGGAAGAGCTTGTAGGAGCGCGCCTGGTAGTAGTTCTCGGACGGCTCGTCCTGGACCGTCACCGAGCCCACCCACTTGACGCTCCGGGCGCCGATGTAGCCCGGCACCACGACCCGGAGCGGGAAGCCGTGAACCGGCTCGAGCGGCGCGCCGTTCATCTCGTAGGCGAGGAGCACGTCGTTCCCCCCTCCATGGGATCGAATCGCGCGGGCGAGCGGAATCGAGGCGCCGAAGCCGATCGTCTCGCCCTCCTTCTCGATCTCGTCGAGCCCCAGGAAGGCGACGTGGCCGCCCCCCGGAAGATCGGCCTCGACGCCCGCGGCCCGCAGCACCGCCGCGAGCGGCGCACCTCGCCAGCGGGCGTTGCCGAGGGCGGTGCGGCCCCACGGGGTCTCGCCCGGGATCGGCCGGACGGCGATCAGCTCGTCGCGCCGGTTGCCGGCGCACTGGAGGGTCGCCTCGACATCGGCCACCGGGAAGTCGCGGCGCAGCTCGTCGATCGAGAGGCGGAGCGATCGCTCGACCCGCCCGCCGACCTCGAGACGGAAACCCTCCGGATCGATCGCCGGCACCGGCGCGTGGTTGCGGACGTAGAAGAGCTCGTTCGGCGTGACCGCGGACTCGACCAGGAGGTCGGCCGGCGGCTCGCCGTTCCAGGGGGTGTCGGAGAGGGAGTCGAATCGGGGGTGCTTGGTCCGGTCGGTCATCACCGGCGGACTGTAACGCACCCACCTCGACGTCCCATACCCGCACCTCTAGGCCGACCCACGACCCACGGGGGTCGGTAGCCCGGGACTCATTGTCCCTCGTTGACATTCTCTTTAGATTATGCATATATCCGCCTACACAAATAAACGGGCGCTACGAAAGGAGCTCCGCCCATGCAGCCCACGATCCGTTCGATCTTCGCCCTCGCCGTCCTGGCACTCTCTCTCCCGATCCTCACGCCTCCAGCCGCCGCCGCGCCACCCACGGCCGATCCACCGCGCCTCTTCCTCGACGCCGATCCGCTTCCGGCGGCCCCCGAAGCGGACGAACGGATCCTGCGGCAGCGCGTGGTCCGCGTCGACTTCACGGCCCTCGACGACGCCGCGGAGCGGGCGACACGTGGTCGCCGGGCTTCGGCCGGACGCCTCACTCTCAACCTCTTTCCCGGTTTCTCGCCGGTCACCGAGCTCGACGAGCTCCGCTCCGAGACTCCTTCCTCGCTATCCTGGGTTGGCCACCTGATCGGCGAGCGCGCTGGACAGGTCACTCTGGTGTGGGGCGACGGCGTCCTGGTCGGTCACCTGTGGCACGGCGACGAGGCCTACCGTATCCGCTACCTGGGCGGTGACCTCCACGTCGTCGAGCAGCTCGACCCGGCCGCCTTCCCCGCCGAGGCCGAGCCCATCGTCCCACCGCAGGGCCTTTCCGAGGCTCTCTCCGCGGGGGAGCCCGAGCTGACAGCCCAGGCGGACAGCGGCGCCACGATCGACGTCCTCGTCGTCTACACGGCAGCGGCCCGCTCGGCGGCCGGCGGAACCTCCGCCATCCAATCCGAGATCGCCGGTGCGATCTCCGACACCAACACCGCCTTCTCCAACAGCAACGTCGTCCAGCGGGTGAACCTGATCCACACGGCCGAGGTCGACTACGACGAGTCCGGGAGCGCGTCCACCGTGCTCGGCCGACTCCGTAACACCAGCGACGGCCACATGGACACCGTCCACGCACTGCGCGACATCTACCGCGCCGATCTCGTGGCACTCGTAGTGTCCAGCTTGTCGGGCGCCTGCGGCATCGGCTACCTCATGCAGACCGAGAGCACGAGCTTCGCGTCGAACGCCTTCTCGGTGACCGACCGTGACTGCTTCATCCAGTACACCCTGGCCCACGAGATGGGGCACAACATGGGGAGCCACCACGATCCGGCGAACGCCGGCAGCACCCCGGTGTTCTCCTACTCGTACGGCTACCAGGACGCCACCAACGGCTTCCGCACCGTGATGGCTTACCCCTGCGCCGGCTCGTGCCCGCGGATCCGCCACTGGTCGGACGACACGATTCTCTACATGGGCCACGCTACCGGCGACGCCGACCAAGACAACGCGCGGTCCCTCAACAACGTACGAACCACCGTCGCCAACTTCCGCGACTCGGGTGCCGCCTGCTCGTCGACCTCGAAGAACCTTTGCATGCACAGCAACCGGTTCGAGGCCAACGTGACCTGGTACAACCCGTCCGATGGTGCCCGCGGGATCGCGACCTCGATCTCCGACACGAGCTCGTCGGGCTACTTCTGGTTCTTCGGGAGCTCGAACGTAGAGACCGCCCTGAAGATCCTCGACGGGACCTCCGTCAACGGCAAGTACTGGTTGTTCCACGGCAGCCTGACCGGAACCGAGTACACGCTCCGGGTTCGCGACACCACGAACAAGACGGTGAAGACCTACACCAAGGCGGCCAGCAGCTACTGCGGCGCCGGAGACACCGGGGCGTTCGCGCTGGAGATCCCCGGACCGATCCTCGAGGAGGAGTTTCCCGAGGCCGGTGGCGCGGGCGGCGGCGCGAACCCCGAAGGCCCGATCGCGCAACTCGGCTCGTGCACGGCGAACACCACCACGGTCTGCCTGCTCTCCAACCGGTTCGCGGTGCGCGTGAAGAAGGGCGGGGTCTACCAGAGCGGCGACGACATCACCTCGCTCACCGGCATCTTCTGGTTCGTCAACCGGAGTACCCCCGAGGTGGTAGTCAAGACCCTCGACGGCACCGGCATCAACGGGAACTACTGGGTGTTCTACGGCTCTCTCACCGATCAGTCGTACCAGGTCGAGGTCACCGACACGGTCACCTCGACGACCAACATCTACACGCCGCCGGCATCGCTCTGCGGCGACGCGGACCTCGCGGCGTTCTGAGCCGGTCGAGCTCGATGTAACGGCCGGCCCCCGGGAAGTCGGCCTTCCCTTTATGGAGAGGGAGCAGACCGCCGGGGGCCGGCGTCGTCGTAGGCGAGATCGGGCACAGGGATTGCTGCTCCTCCGCGGCCAGGAGGCATTCATCCATGAGACGACCGACCCCGTACGTCCTCGCCCTGCTGGCGCTCCTCGCCGTCGCCGGGCTCGCCGCCCCCTCGACCCCGCTGCACGCTCAGCAGCCGACCCAGGCACCGGAGCAGCCGCCGGAGGTCCAGCCCCAGCCGTTCCCGGCGGAGCCCGAGCAGCCGCCCGCCGAGCGGCGACCGGACGAGGTCCAGCCGGCCGAGCCGGCTCCCGAAGATCCGCCCGCCGACGTCGAGCCCTACGACTCGGAGACGGACGCGGAGGACACGGAGGTCGGCACCGAGGTCGAGATCGAGTCGCCGGTGATCGACGACGCGGGTGAGCAGGCGGACGAGACCACCGACGTGCTCGACGGAGACGCCGAGGAGGAGGCCTGGTATCGCGAGCCGCTCTGGGTGCTGATCGGGCTGGTCGCCCTGGTGGTGGTCGTGATCCTGCTCTTCGCGTCCGGGAGACGCCGGTAGGGGCCGACGGATCTCCCCTCCAAACCCCTACCCTTCCTCCCCTCGCGGGGAGGGAGGGCGCCCCCACCCGAACCCTTTGCTCCGTAAGGCTGGATCGCATCCCGCCGCAAGCGGTCTGCCGGCGAGCGGGCAGTCAGGGGATCGTGACGATGACTTTCCCGACCGTGCCGCCTTCGACCACCGCGCGGTAGGCGCCGGCCACGTCCTCGAACGGGAACGTGCGCGCGACGAGCGGCCGCAGCCTGCCGTCCGCCAGCCGCTCCTCGGCGAAGGCGCGGAAGGCACCGACCAGCTCCGCCTTCTCCTCCCGCGAGCGGGCGCGCAGCACCGAGCCGCGGACCCGGAGCCGGCGCCGGAGCACGTCGGCCAGGTCGACCTCCGCGCGGCTCCCGGCGAGCACGCCGACCAGGACCAGCCGGCCGCGGTCCCGGAGCGCCGCCAGCCGCTCGCCGAAGTGCTCGCCGCCGACCAGGTCGAGCGCGAGATCGGCGCCCCGGCCGCCGGTGTGCCCCCGCACCGCTTCGGCAAGACCCGGCCCGTCGATCAGCAGCTCCTCGACGCCGAGCTCACGGAGCGGCTCCAGCCGCTCGAGGCTCCGGCCGGCCGCCAGGACCCGCGCACCGAGCTCCCGGGCGAGCTGTACGGCGAAGCTGCCGACGCCGCCGTTGGCGCCGTTGATCAGGACCGTCTCGCCCGCTTCGAGCCCGCCCTCTTTCACCAGGTTGGTCCAGGCGGTCATCGCGGCTTCCGGCACCGCGGCGGCCTCCGCGAACGACAGGCTCTCCGGCAACGGCAGGAGCTGCCCCGCCGGCACGGCGACCTTCTCCCCCATCCCGCCGCCGGCGAGAAGCGCCATCACCCGGTCGCCCGCGCGCCAGCCCTCGACCTCGCCGCCGACCGCCTCGATCACGCCGGCGCACTCGAGCCCCGGCACCGCGCTCTCGCCCGGTGGCGGCGGGTAGAGGCCGCGGAGCTGGAGGAGGTCGGCCCGGTTGAGCCCCGCCGCCCGCACCGCGACCCGCACCTCGAACGCAGAAAACCCCGGCTCGGGGACCTCCACGAGCCGGGGCTCCGGATCGGCCGGCCGCTCACCGCGGCCGACAGGCGTCAAGGCCAGCACCACACTCTCCTCAGCAAACGGCTCGGGAGGGGGCGCCCTTTCTCCCCGCGCGGGGAGAAAGGGAAGGGGTTCAGAGGGGCGATCAAGTCGTCACGGGCTCCGGCTTCAGCGAGGCGTCCTCGTCCTCCGACGTCGCCTCCTCCGAGCCCTTCGGGGCCAGCGACTCGCCCGGTCTCACCACCTTCATCGTCCCCTCCTCCAGCCACAGATGCTCACCCTTCAGCACCCGCTGGGCGACCCGGTACTTCAGCTCGTCGTCGTTGTGCCAGAGCTCGTGGAACAACCGCTGCACCGTGCGCCGCGACCCGCGGCAGAAGAGATCGGCGATCTCGACCGCCCGCGAGGCCTCGGGGTGCCCCTCGACCACCATCGCGTGCGCCCTCGAGACCGAGCTCGTGATCGCGAACAGCTCGTTCGCCACGTCGACCAGCCGGAAGAGGAACGCCTGCTTGTTCTGGAGCTTCGGACCGAAGACGACCATGCCGTGGAAGATCTCTCGCGAAAGCTTCCGCGAGCTCCGCTCGGCGAAGCGCAGGTGGCCGGCGAGCGGCCCGAACTCGGAGAACGCCGGCGGCAGGCTCCAGCCGAGCCAGCGGGTCGGGTACCAGGAGGCGTAGAAGGCGGCGATCTTCGGCAGCGCGGCCGCCTTCTCGCCCAAGCTCTTCTTCGGGTCGATCAGCTCGCCCGAGACCTCGAGGTGCTTGTCCACGGCCTCGCGCGCCATGAACAGGTGCATGATCTCGCTCGACCCCTCGAAGATCTTGTTGATCCGGTAGTCGCGCATCATGCGCTCGACCGGCACCGGCTCCTCGCCGCGCGCCGCCAGCGACCCCTCCGTCTCGTAGCCCCGGCCGCCGCGAATCTGCATCGTCTCGTCGATGATCTGCCAGCCGCGGAGGGTGTTCCACTCTTTCGAGGCGGCGGCCTCGAGGCGGATGTCGAAGCCCTTGTCGTCGGCCATCGCGGTCGCCAGCTCGACCATCGACTGCATGGCGAAGCCGAAGCCGGCGATGTCCGCCACCTTGTGGGCGATCGCCTCGTGCTGGCCGATCGGCTTGCCCCACTGCACCCGCTCGCTCGACCATTTGCGGACGATCTCGAGGCACGCCTTGGCGACGCCCGCCGAGCCGTTCGGGATCGACAGGCGGCCGTCGTTGAGCGTGGTGAGGGCGATCTTCAGGCCCTTGCCCTCGTCGCCGATCAGGTTGTCGACCGGCACCTTCACCTGGTCGAAGTCGATCACCGCGTTGGCCAGGGCGCGCAGGCCCATGAAGTGGCAGCGGTGCTCGACGATGACGCCCGGGCTGTCCATCTCGACCACGAACGCACTGATCTTGCGGCTCTCCTTCTGCGCCGCCATCACCACGATCAGGTCGGCGATCGTGCCGTTGGTGCACCAGAGCTTGCGGCCGTCGAGGATGTAGTGCTCGCCGTCGGCGGTCTTCTCGTAGGTGGTGAGCAGGCGCGCCGGGTCGGAGCCGACCTGGGTCTCGGTCAGGGCGAAAGCCGAGATCTCGCCCCGGGCGCAGCGCGGCAGGAACTTTTTCTTCTGCGCCTCGGTGCCGAACAGCTTGAGCGGCTGCGGCACGCCGATCGACTGGTGGGCGGAGAGCAGCGCCGAGATGTTGCCGTCGTAGGTGCCGAGCAGGTGCATGACCTTCTGGTACTCGCGCTGGGAAAACCCCAAGCCGCCGTACTCCTTCGGGATCTTCATACCGAAAGCGCCGAGCTTTTTCAGCCCGTCGACCACGTGATCGGGGTACTCACCCTCGCGGTCGATCGCGCCCGGGTCGACCTCGTTCTTCAGGAACTCGCGCAGGGCGTTGTAGAAGGCCCCGAACTCGGGCCGGTCCTCGGCCGCGGCGAGCGGGTAGGGGTGAACGAGATCGAGCCGGAAGTTCCCGAGGAACATCTCGCGCATGAAGCTCGGCTTGGACCAACCCTTCTCGCGCGACGCCTCGGCCACCTCCATCGCTTCGGCTTCGCTGACGTGACGGACTTTCTGCTCTTTCATCTGCGCTCTCCTCGGGTGTCGTCGTTTCTCTACTCGTCCATCGTAGCATCCGCCGCGTCGCGGCACAAGGGCCGCATTGCGGCAAGCACGAACGTTCGTTTTTTCGCCGTGCACACGCCCTCGGGGTCACGAGGGGTACCGACATCATACCGCGCTCGTCCGCCCGCCGGACGCCGCCCCTACCGTGCCCGCGCGGTCGCGGTCACCGCGACGCCGCCAACCACCAGTAGAGCACCGAGCACGATGCGTGCCGTGATCCCCTCGTCGAACAGGAGCGCCCCGAGCGCCACCGCCACGACCGGTGACAGGTAGTTGGTGAGCGCGAGGCGCGTGGCTTCCATGTGCTCGAGCAGCCAGAAGTAGAGGTAGAAGGCGATCGCCGAGCCGAAGACCGCGAGGTAGAGGACCGTCGAGACCGACAGCGCGTCGAACACCACCGGCCGGCCGCGCTCGAAGGCCAGCGACCCGGCGCCCAGCACCACCGCCGCGATCAGCATCGGCACGCCCGAGAGCGAGACCGGGTGCACCCCTCTCCCCCACCGCTTGACCGCGTTGCTCGCCACCGCCGCCAGCAGCGGCGCGATCAGCAGCACCCCCGCCGCCCGCCGCGCCCCCGGCTCCGCCAGGCTCGCCAGGTCCTCCGAGAAGATCACCGCCACCCCGGCGAAGCCGGCGAGCACGCCGACCGCGCCCCGCCCCGTCAGCCGCTCCGCCGGCAACATCACCTGGGCGAGCAGGGCCACGAAGAGGGGGAAGGTCGCGAAGAGGACGGCCGTCAACCCCGACGGCACTCGCTGCTCGGCCCAGTAGACAATGCCGTAGGTGAAAACGAAGGTCAGCAGCCCGTTGACCCACCAGAGCGCCACCTCCCGGCGGCTCCGCCCGAGCGGCAGGCGCCGGAAGAACGCGAACCCAAGCAGCAACACCGCCGCCACCGCGAACCGCAACGCCGCCCCCGCGAACGGCGGCATCCCCTCCAAACCCAACCGGATCGCCGCCCAGGTCGAGCCCCAGATCAGCGTGATCGCGGCCAGGGCGACGAAGCGGAGGGCGGGGGAGGGCATGAGAGCGCTTCGGCCGGGGCGAGGTGGAGCAGGTGCAGGGTGGGGTCTGGAGAAAGCTACCGCTCTTCGATCAGCAGCCGGAAGGTGTCGCAGTGGTCAGGGCGTACGGCCCGGAAGTGGCGGTGGTCGGTCGTGAGGATCACGTCGGTCTTCAACCGTTCGGCCAGGGCGACGATCGAGGCGTCCGTGCCGCCGAGTGGGAAGTCGGCATACTTCTCCACCAACTCCGCGATCCGGGGCCAGTCCTCGGCGCTCGGTGAACGAACGTCGAAAGCCTCCAACGAACGGAGGAACGTCGCCTCCACTCCGGAACCTCCGCTCTGCTGGAGGACGTGGGCAACCTCCGCAACGCACAGCGCGGGAATGACGAGGCGCAGCTTCGGCGAGCGGAGGGCGGAGATCGCCGCCGCGTGGTACTTGTCGGCCCGGTTCGTGGCGGCGATCAGGGGACCGCTATCGACGATCGCGATCGATGGCATCGGTCCACGTCTCGTCGAGAAACTCTTCGATCTGGTCGCTCTGGACCATGCCTGGATCGTCCATGATCCCGGCGAACGGGATCTCCCGGGGCTTCTTCTCGGTCCCGAGGAGGAATTGAGCGACGAGCTTCCGCACCACTTCGGAGACCGGCGTGCTTCTCCGGCGCGCCTCGTCCCTCAGAAGATTGTCCAGATCGTCAGGCAAACTGATGGTTAAGCGCCTCATACGCTCATACTAGCACACAGGCGATGCTCCTTCCATCGGCCACATCAGCCCGGCGGTGGAGGGCTTCGAGGAGGCCTTTCTCGCTGCCTACCACACGCTGCGCTGCCTCGCTGCCAACCCGGACGCGGCAGCACTCTTCATCGAGGCCCTCGACCCGGAGACCGTGGCGCTCCTCGGGAGGGCCGTCATGCGCCGGCTGAGGTGACGCGGCCACCGAGGCCGGGGCGGTCCGACCCCGCCCCGGGCCGGTGGATCATGCAGTCGTGGCGAGGGGGGTCACTCCTCCTCGAGCCGTTCCCGCACGCGGGCGAGGTTCTTGGCGACGGTCCGGGTGTTCGGGTGCTCCGCACCGAGGATCGCCTCGGCAATCTCCAGCGCCCGGCGGTACTCCGCCTCGGCCGCGTCCAGGTGGCCCTGCTTCTCGAGGATGCCGGCGAGGTTGTTGCGGTCGGTCGCTACCTCGGGATGCTCCGGGCCATAGACCGCCTCGTCGATCGCCAGCGCCCGACGGGTCAGCTCCTCCGCACCCGCCAAGTCCCCATGAGCCTGAAGGATCTGGCCCAGGTTGTTCGCGTAGATAGCCACCTGCGGATGCTCCGAACCATAGACCGCCTCGGCGATCGCCAGCGCCCGCCGGGTCAGCTCCTCCGCACCCGCGAGGTCCCCGCGAGCCTGAAGGATGGTCGCCAGGTTGTTGGCGCGGATCGCCACGGTCGGATGCTCCGGGCCGTACACCGCCTCGCCGATCGCCAGCGCCCGCCGGGTCAGATCCTCCGCACCCGCCAGGTCCCCGCAATCCTGAAGGATCTGGCCCAGGTTGCTCGCGCATATCGCCACCTCGGGATGCTCCGGGCCGTACACCGCCTCGGCGATCGCCAGCGCCCTGTCCAGGTGGTCCTGGGCCCGGTCGAGCACGCCCCGGTCCAGGAGCTGCAAGCCGGCTTCGTTCAGGAGCCGGCTGGTCGCCTCGGGCTCCACGCCGAGCTCTTCGGCCGCCTCGGTCGCGGCGGCCACGTGGGGGAGCAGGCGGAGGGCCGAATCCCAGGTGGCGAGGTCGTACCCGTCATACCCGTAGCCGGCGTCCAGCAGCCGGACGGCCGCCGCGGCCCAGGTGCGTTCCTCCTCTTCGCCCAGCCGGTCCCGGAGCACCGCCTGGACCAGCCGGTGGATGCCGGCGCTGCCGGCCTCGATCTCGAGCAGCGAGAGCCGGCGGGGCGCGGCCAGGACGTCGTGCCAGCGCAGCCGGTCGCGCGCGGCGGTGGCGAGGGGCTCCGGGAGGACCTCCGGGTGCTCGGCGCAGAGCGCCAGGGGCAGGTCCTCGGGGGCGAAGAAGGAGAGCAGCCGCAGCAGGTCGCCCGCCTCGGGGGCTTCCTTCTCCATCGCCTCGAAGGAGAGGTCCCAGGTGATCTCCACCGGCTCTTCCCGGTGGGAGCGCGGCGCCCCGCGGGCGAGGAGCTCGCTCCGGCGCTCCCGGAAAAGCTCCTCGTAGGCGGCGAGCGTCAGCGCCCCGTCCTCCCGGATGAACGCCCCCGCCTGCTCCAGCGCCAGCGGCAGGCGGCCGAGGGCCTCCGCCAGGCTCCGGGCGGCGGCGTCCTCTCCCGGGCCTTCCCCGCCGGGGCGCTCCCCGCTCGGATCGTCCGCCTTGCCCGGCGCCGTCCGCTCCAGGAGAAACTCTACCGCGTCGTCCAGCGGCAGCACGTCCACCGGCAGCTCCGCGGCGATCCCGTCCCAGTCGCGCCGGCGGGAGGTGATCAGCACCGGCCCGGTCCGGCCCCGGGGCAGGTAGGGCTCGAGCCCCGCCGGGTCCTCGGCGTTGTCGAAGACCAGCAGCCAGCCGCCGTTCGTCTCCAGCCACCGCCGGACGGCGGCCACCTCGGCCTGCGGGTCCGGCGGTCCTTGCTCCGAGGGGGGATCGGCCAGCCCCAGCTCCGCCGCCAGGGCGGCCAGGTCCCGGACAATTGTCTCCGAGTCCGCGGCCCGGACCCACCAGATCACCCGGTACTCCCCCGCGTGCTGGTAGACGTACTCCAGCGCGAGCTGCGTCTTTCCGACCCCGCCGAGGCCCCGGATGGCCTGGGTCAGCGCTGCATGGGCCGGTGCCCGGTGGTTCGACGACCCAGCCGGGGCGAGCGCCTCCTCCAGTCGCGCCAGCAGATCCTCCCGCCCGATGAAGTGCGGATTGCGCCGATGAGGCACGTTGAAGTGCGGCGGCAACGCCCCCGGAAACGCCGGCTCCGAGACCGGCAGGCCGGCCTCCCCGCTCCCGCCGACACCGGCCCCGCCGGCCCCACCCCCGGGATACGCCGGCTCCTCCTCCGGCGGCCCGGGCGGCTCCAGACCGTCCAGAAGCGCCCGCCGGGCGCCCTCCGGCTCCTCGTGACCCACCAGGTCGATGTAGACGAGCGACCCCAGTAGCCCTCCAGGATCGCACTCCCGCACCCTCACCGGCACCAGCCGCCACCCGCCCCCCTCCGGATCCTCCCGGAACCGCGCCGCCCACTCCGGCGCCACGTACCCGGAGCGCAGTGCGCTCGGCGACAGCACCAGCAGCGTCCGCCGCGTCTCCCGCGCCGCCCGGTCCATCTCCAGCGGAAAGTTCGCCCCCGGCCCCCAGGTCCACCCCTGGAGCTCCACCGAGTACCCCGCCTCCAGGAGCTGCCACGCGATCCACTCCGCCCAGGCCTTGTCCGCCGAGGAGAAGCTGACGAAGAAATCCTTCATGGCTGCGGAGTGTATCGGTGGACGAGAGACCGAGAGCAGGCGGTCTGCCGAGAGGAGTCGCGACTCAGAGAGTCGGGCGAACCTGATGGGGATGAACGTCTCTCCAGGGCTCACCGCCGGAGCGGGCTGGGGCCGAAACGATTCCGGGAGCGCCGCCATATCCTGAAGGAATCAAGCAAGCCATCCAATCCACTGACGCTGGAGGTCTCATGAAAGCAGCCTTCCGTCCCGCCCTCCTTGCAGGGTCCCTCTGTCTCGCCGCCGCCCTGCCGGCCGCCGCCACCACCTACGTGATGATGGAGGACGCGGCGCTCGCCGATCAGGCTTCGATCATCGTCGAGGGTCGGATCGAATCCGCGGCCCGGGCTTCGGACGCTCCCTATGCCGCCACCGAGTACACGGTCGCGGTGACGCGGACGATCCAGGGGACTACCTCCGGCGACACCGTCGAGGTCCGGGTCCTGGGCGGGCTCCCCCGGGACGACGGCCCCTGGTTCCACGCCTGGGGCGTGCCACGGTTCCAGCCGGGAGAAGCGGTCCTGCTCTTCCTCTCGCCCCGGCCGGACGCCCGGCTCGAGCTGGTCCAGCTCGCCCTCGGCGCCTTCCGAAGCGTCGCCCGCGAGGGGCGGCGCTTCGCCGTCCGGCCGGAGCTCTCGGCCCACGGCCTGGGGGGCCCGGACCGGGTCCGGGACCTCGATGCATTCGCCGACTGGCTCGCCGACCGCGCCCGCGGGATCTCGCGCCCGGCCGACTACTTCACCGACCCGCCGGCGGGAGGGGTCGCCCGGCTCGCCGAGCGCTTCACTCTCTTCGAGGACGAGTCCGGCAGGAACTTTCGCTGGTTCGATTTCGACCAGGGGCTCACGGTCGACTTCCGGGCCAACGCCTCCGGGCAGTCCGGCATGGCCGGGGGCGGATTCGCGGAGGTGACCCACGGACTCTGGGTGTGGAACCTGGACAAGAAGTCGAACGTCGCCCTGCGCAACCGGGGCGAGACGAGCTATTCCGGGCGCTTCGGCTACTGCGACGGGTACAACCTCGTCCTCTTCGACGACCCCCACGACGAGATCTCGGGGAGCTACGACTGCGACCGCGGAGGGACCCTCGCGATCGGCGGAGGGTGCGTGAACGGCACCGGGACGTTCGAGGGCAAGCAGTACTGGCGGATCAGCGAAGGGGACATCCTCACCCAAGACGGCGCCGGCTGCGCCTACGGGGCGGCCGGGGGCAAGGTGGGCGAGTACGTCTTCGGGCACGAGGCGGGCCACACCCTGGGGATCGGCCACTCCTGCGGCAACCCCGGCAACGACCCCGGCTGCTCGAATCCGGCGGCGGCCGCCGCGATCATGGCGGCCTCCGTCTCGGCGCGGGCGGTTCACGGGGCGAGCCTGGGCCACGACGATCGCGCCGCCGTCAGGACGCTCTACCCGGAGGCTGACGACGGCGGTGGCGAGGAGCCGTCCGACGGCTGGCTCACCACCCGCGAGATTCCGGGCTTCCGGTTCCGGGTCACCATCCTCCCCGGTGGGGACGCCGAGCCCGTCCCCGGCGCCAAGGAGGACGGCTGCCTGGCGGAGACTCTGTGCGTGAGCGGCGCCATCGCGGGCCGGGTGGAGGTCCAGCTCCGGATCTCGGGCCCGAAGCCCAACGGCAAGCTGTGGCCCACCTTCACCAAGTTCACGACCTCCGCGGTGGAGATCGACGTGGAGCAGACCTCGTCCGGAGTGGTGAAGTCCTACGACCTCACCGGCGCGGGCCCCGGAGACGACACGTTGAACGGCCTCTTCGACCGGGACGGCTTCGACCCGTCGTAAGGATCTGCCGGGCACTCGCGGCAGCCGGCCGTGACGCTGGCCGTGGTCGATCCGACGAACCTACGGGTAGATCTTGTACAGCATCCGCGGATAGGGAATCGTCTCCCGCAGGTGGGGGACGCCGCACATCCAGGCGACGAAGCGTTCGATGCCCATGCCGAAGCCGCTGTGGGGGAAGGCGCCGTACTTGCGCACGTCGAGGTACCACTGGAAGGCCTCGACCGGGAGCTCGTGCTCTTCGATCCGCCGGAGCAGGAGGTCGTGGTCGTGGATGCGCTGGCTGCCGCCGATGATCTCGCCGTACCCCTCGGGCGCGATCACGTCGAGGGCGAGGGCGAGGTCGGGGTTCTCCGGGTCGGGCTGCATGTAGAACGCCTTCACCTTCGACGGGTAGTGGGTCACCATCACCGGCCGGTCGTGGAGGCTCGCGAGGATCGTCTCGTCCTCGCCGCCGAAGTCGTCGCCCCACTCCTTCTCCACTCCGCGCTCGCGGAGCGTCTCGACCGCCTCGGTGTAGGTCATGCGGGGGAAGGGGCCGACGACCGATTCGAGCTTCGAGACGTCGCGCTCGAGGGTCGCGAGCTCGGTCCGGCAGCGGTCGAGCACCCGGGCGGTGAGCGAGACGACGAACTCCTCGGCGAGCTCGGCGAGCCCCGGCAGCTCCAGGAAAGCGACCTCCGGCTCGACCATCCAGAACTCCATCAGGTGCCGCCGGGTCTTCGACTTCTCGGCCCGGAAAGTGGGGCCGAAGCAGTAGACCTTGCCGAAGGCGGCCGCCGCCGGCTCGAGGTAGAGCTGCCCCGACTGCGTGAGATAGGCCGGATCGCCGAAGTAGTCGGTCTCGAACAGCGTCGAGGTCCCCTCGCAGGCCGCCGGGGTAAGGATCGGCGAGTCGATCAGCACGAAGTCGCGCTCGTAGAAGAAGTCGCGGATCGCCTGCTCGACCTCGCTCCTCACCTTGAGCACCGCCCGCTGCTTCGACGAGCGCAGCCAGAGGTGCCGGTGCTCCATCAGGAAGGCGGTGCCGTGCTCCTTGGGCGTGATCGGGTAGTCCTCGGTGAGCGCGAGGACCGTGACGCCGGTCGCGTGGAGCTCGAAGCCGGAGGGCGCGCGGGCGTCGGCGCGCACGGTGCCGGTGACCGCGATCGTCGACTCCTGGGTCGCCCGCTGGACCTCCTCCCACGCTGCCTCGGAGACCTCCTTGCGGCTGACCACCGCCTGCACGCTCCCCGAGCCGTCGCGCACCTGGAGGAAGGCGATCTTGCCGCTCGACCGCTGGTTCTCGAGCCAGCCGAGGAGGCGGACCTCCCGGTCGGCGTGGTCGGCGAGGTGACGGATGGCGACGGTCGGCGGCGCGGCGGTGGAGGTTTCGGGCATGGTCGTGGATCCTGGCCGGTCGTGGAAGGCCTCGCGGAACGGCGGTTCCGGAGGGTGGAACGCCGAAGACTAGATCAGCGGGTTCGGGGGGTCAAACCGGGCACGGTCACTCGGCACTCCCGGGCGCGGGATCGCCCGCGACCAGCCGCTCCAGCGCCTCGGCGGCGGCCCGCTGCTCGGCGATCTTCTTGCTCCGCCCCTCGCCGCGGCCGGCGGCGCGGTCACAGACGTGGCACTCGACCACGAAGCGCTTCTCGTGATCGGGCCCCATCTCGGCCACCAGGTGGTACTCGGGGAGCGGCAGCCCGCGCCCCTGGAGCTCTTCCTGGAGGCGGGTCTTGGTGTCGATCTCGTGGAGACGGGGCCGCTCCTCGACCACCCGGGCGAGCAGGCGGGTGACCAGCTTGCGCACCGGCTGGAGACCGCCGTCGAGGAACATCGCACCGAGCACCGCCTCCGCCGAGTCGGCGAGGAGCGAGAGCTTCTGCCGCCCACCCGAGCGCTCCTCCCCCACCCCGAGGCGCAGCGCCCGGCCGATCCCGAGCTCGTCGGCGAGCCCGGCAAGCACCGGTGCGCTCACCAGGTGGCTCTTGCGCTTCGACAGGTCCCCTTCGGGCAGCTCCGGGTGGATGCGGAAGAGCCACTCCGCCGCGATCGTCCCGAGCACCGCGTCGCCCAGGAACTCCAGGCGCTCGTTGTGGTCGGGCAGGCCGTTCTCGTTGGCGTAGGAGCGGTGGGTGAGGGCGAGGGTGAGGAGATCCGGGTCGCGAAACCCGTAGCCGAGCGACCGCTCGAGCTCGGACTTCGACCGCAGGAGAGCCATCGCGGAAATCGTAGCAGAGCGTCCGGGTGCCGGGGCGGAGAGCTTCCGGTAGACTCGCTTCCTCCCATGGCACAGCCCGCCCGCCCACCCGGCGCCCCTCCCGGCCGGCCGCGCCCCTTCACCGTCGCGACGCGCGACGGGCTCGACCTGATCGTCGAGAGCCGGACTCCGAGTCGGGCTCCGAGCCGGGCCCCCCGGACCACTTCCGAGCCCGGACGCCGCGTGCTCATCGTCCACGGCTTCGGCGAGCACCACCGCCGCTACGACACGCTGACCGGCGAGCTCACGGCGGCCGGCCACGAGGTCCACCGCTTCGACCTCCGCGGGCACGGCGAGTCGGAAGGGCGGCGCGGCCACGTCGACGATTTCGCCGAGTACCGGCGCGACCTCCTGCGCGTCGCCGACCACGTGGCCCCTGACGGGCCGCTCGACCTGGTCGCCCACAGTCTCGGCGGGTTGATCGCTCTCGATACCGCGCTCCACCACCCGGACCGCTTCGCCTCGCTCGCGCTGAGCGACCCGTTCCTCGCCCCCTCCTCCGAGCTCCCGTTCTACGCCCGGCCGCTCGCGAACCTGGCCGTCCGCTTCCGGCCCGGCGCCACCTTCTCCGCCGGGATCGACCCGGAGGGGCTGTCGCGCGATTCGGAGGCGGTGCGCGCCTACGTCGCCGACCCGATGATCGTCCGGCGGGTCACCGGCGGCTGGCTGCTCGAGGTGCTCGCGGCGCAGGTGCGGGTGCGCTCGCGGGCCGACGAAATCCGCCTGCCGGTCCTGCTGCTCCTGGGCGGCGCCGACCCGATCGCGTCGGTCGAGCGGTCGCGCGAGGTCTTCGAGCGGCTCGGGAGCGAGCGCAAGCGCCAGGTGGCCTTCGACGGCTTCCGCCACGAGATCCTCCACGAGCTCGGGCGCGAGCGGGTGGTCGGGGAGCTGCTCGCCTGGCTGGCCGGCCTATAACCCGTCCGGTGCCTCACCCCGACATTCGTCCGGACACTCGATCGGCACCCGCAGGCTGCTCTGGAACTCGGGCGGCCCCCAGCTCTCGACCATCCCGATCCGTTCGTCGAGGTCCTCGCCGGCCTGGTCGATCATCCGCTTGACCGTGGTGGCGCGGAAGTCGGTGAGGATCGGCCAGTCGTCGGCCGGCGGCGGCGCGATCGAGGCGACGAAGAGGTCGGAACGGCTCCGCCGGTCGAGCTGCTGCGAGCGCTCGTAGAGGAACCCGAGGAGCCGCGGGACGTTGTCGACCAGCGGCCCGCCGAGCGCCGTCAGCCAGCCGCCATCGGAGGAATCCGGGCGCGGGTTCGACGAGTGGATCACCAGCGCCTGGCGAGCGCCGATCTTCGCCGCCGCCTCGATCGGCACGTTGTTGCTGTAGCCGCCGTCGACCAGCGCCTCCCGGGTCGGGGACGCGTCCTCGCGCGCGGCGCCCTCCTCGCCGTGGATGCGCACCAGCTTCGGCGGGAAGGCGGGAAACGGCGAGCCGGAGGCGAAGATGTAGTTCTGGAGCTCCTCCCGGTCCGCCTGCGTCCCCAGCGCCAGGGGAGTGCAGTCGTCCGCTCGCGTGCTCGTGCCGGCGGAGCCGCCCTCGCGGACCGCCCGAAACTTTCGCCACGTCACCCCCGGCGCCGTCGGCACCGCCGGGCACGCGTGGTCGTCGGGCACCGCCAGCACGAAGCGGGTGCCGTCGAGCGCGAGGGCGTTGGCGGGGGCGAGGTAGCGGGCGGTCAGGCGGTACGAGGAGCGGTCGTGGCTCTTGCGGTACTCCGCCTCGAAGCGCTCCTCGGCGCTCTCCATGTAGTCGAAGGCGTAGCGGTTGCCGTAGAGCGCCGGCGCGAGCAGGAAGTTCCACCACACGAGGCCGCCCAGGGCCATCGCTCCCAGCCGCACGACGCGGCGCGGCACCAGGTGCGCGTTCGGGTGGATCGAGCAGAGGTAGGCGAGGGCGGCGGTGACCCCGCGCGAGAACGCACCGGCGCCTTCGCGGTTCCCCTTCCACGCCCAACGGACGAGCACCAGAGACCCGACGAGGCTGGCGACCGCGAGCCCGATCCAGAAGGACGGCGTCAGCTCGAACAGGGTCAGCGCCGCGAGCCGCCGGAAGCCGGCCGAGCCCGCGAGCCAGCCGGTCGCGTCCACGACCGAGATCAGTCGCACGACGAGCCAGAGGCCGGCGTAGACCGCGAAGGCGAGGCCGGTGACGACCAGGAGCACCGAGTCGCGGAAGCGCCCCTCGTCCTCCAGTCGATAGGCGTTGCGGCGGCGGTGGAGGACCAGGATCGTGCCGAGCAGGAGGAAGACGGCGCCGAGGCAGACGGCGAGCGGCCCCCGTGGCGCCTGGAGCTTCGATTCGGCGGTGAAGACCTCCACCACGCCGGCGCCATCGAACTCCGCCGCCTCGGGCCGCGTGAGGTCGAGCACGATCAGGCAGCCCAGGAACGCGACCGCGCCGAGCCCGAAGAGGCGCGCCGCGCGGTGCCCGAGGACGTCCTGGACGACGTCGACGCCGACGGCATAGGCCCTCCCCCAGAAACCGCGCTCCCATCGGCGCCGGGCCTCCGGCCCGTGGTCGACGCTTGCCGCGACCCGGACCGCGATCGCGATCAGGAGCCCGAGGCCGAGGACGAGGAAGAGAAGCGGCGTGCGGTCGATCCAGGCGAGCACCCGGACATCGGCGGCCTGGAGGATCCACCACGAGGCCAGGGTGCCGACCGTGAAAGTGGCCGGCCAGGCGAGGACGTTCCACCACCCGAAGCGCCGCAGCCGCCCCGCACCGACGGCGAGGAGGCCGACGCCGGCGGCCATCGAGCCGAGCACCAGATAAGAGCCGCCGGTCGTCACCAGTGTCTCGAGGGCCTGTGATTCGGGTGCTGCGAGCCGGACCAGCACCGGGATCGCCACCAGGACGCCGCCGACCAGGAGGAGGGCGATCGGGACGACGGTCCGCAGGTCCGCCAGGAAAAACCTCCGCCCGGGCCCGCGCAACGGCGGCGCGTCCTTCGGAAGGTGCCGCTCGCGCCGGACGAGGCACTGGTCGGCGTACATGCCGAGCACCAGCAGGACGGCGTAGAGAAGCCCCTCGAACTCGGGCACGTGCTCCTCGGCGAGCGGGCCACTGACCCACCGCACGACGAGTGGAGTGAGACCCAGGAGCGCGAGCAGCGAGAGCCAGAGGACCGGGCGCACCGAAGGCTCGGCCTCCGGCTTTTCGCCGGCCGGCCGCCGCTCCGGCGCGAGGAACCCCCGGTGGCGCCAGGAGAAGGGGGCGAGCGCGAGACCGAAGATGCAGAAGATCAGCACCAGGCTCACGTAGCGCGGCAGGTCGGTCCAGCCGAAGATCTCCGACGCCGTCAGGTAGCGCTCGTCGTCGTCCGCGTCGGGCTTCCAGAGGATGCTCGAGAGCTCTCCCGGTCCGTGCGGTCCCAGCCGGGCGACGAAGAAGCCGAGCAGGGCGCCGCCGCTGGTGCCCACCACCGAGTCGACCTCGAGCGGGGTGGCCGCGGGGATGGCGACGTCGCCGGGCTGGACGCCGGCTCGGGCGCCACCGGAGGAAGAGGCGAAGACGAGCGACCGGTCGCGGTCGGGTGCCGGCAGGGTCTCCGGATTCGCCCCCGCATTGCGCAGCAGCGGTAGCCCGCGCGCCCCCTCCGCGTAGAGGTCGTCGAGCACCCGCGACTGGTAGGCCGCCTTGACGCCGCCGCCCGGGAGCACCAGCGCGAGCCGCCCTCGGCTCGAGATCCGCTGGTGGAGCTCGATCAGGTCGAGGGTCTCGCCGATCCGGAAGGCGAAGGTGCGGGTGCCGAAGTAGCCGTCGGGCGTGAGGAAGCCGTCGAAGGCCGAAGGGATCGGCGCCTGGGCCGGCCCCCCGACCGCCCGGTCGAGGACCTCGCGCAGGCGGTGGAGCTCGCCCCACGGTGGGGGCTCGGACTCCGGGAAGGAGTCGGGAGCGAAGACCGAGTCCGCGGCGCCGCGCCGGATCACCAGCCGGTCGCGGTACGCGAGCCGAGGGCCGAGCACCGGCGGCCCGTACGGGTCGACCTCGCCGGAGAGCTCGTCGACCACCGCGACCTCGAGCCGTGGCGAGCCGGCCGCCGCCGCGCACGCCGTGCCGTCCCGCCGGCCGAGATCGGAGCCGAACCGAAAGCAGGTCCGCCGGTAGAAGGCGTCCCAGAACGCGCGCCGCGTCTCGGAGGAGGCCTCACGCTCGGGGTCGAGAGCGTCGAGGGCCTCGTCGACCGCGAGGATCGGCATGAGGAACCCCGCGGTCGACAGGTGGGACGGCATCACCAGGTGGCCCGGGTCGGTGGACGACCCCGCGCCGTGCCCGCCGCGCTCTGCCTGCCAGATACGCCGGGCGAGCTCTTCCAGGTCGCCGCCGTGTCCACTTCGCTCCTCGAACGCTCCGTCGACCACCGCCGAGTGCGTCAACCGCGGCACTCGCCCGACGAGCTGCGCCATCTCCCGCGCCGCCGGGTCGGCGATCTCGAGCAGGTCGAGCCCGTCCCGGCGCAGCAGCTCGAAGCCGAGGACCGGCACCACGCCCATGTCGACCAGCCCGCGGTCCAGCCAGTCGAGGATCTGATAGTCACTGCCGAGGGCGACGTTGATCCGCAGCGGCCGCGCGGGGCAGAGGGCGCAGGCGAGGTAGCGCTCTCCTACGACCGAGCGCAGCGACGCCTCGAGCTCCTCGAGCGTCACGCCCTCGACGACCGGCAGTCCGATGTTGAGGATCTGCGGCAGCGGGTTGTCGCACTCGGGCGGCGGCACGGCCGGCGGCCGGCAGGCGAGCCCTTCCGTGGTGGAGGCGGCGAAGGTGGGAGCGGCGGCTCCGGCGAGCGCCAGGAGGAGGACGGTGCGCCGGGCGGCGCGGCGGATCGGGCTCGAACGCTGTCGCATGGACTACCTCGGTTCGGTACGGGTCCCCTTCTGTCAGGTCCCTGCCTGTAGTGAACGACGGAACACGATCCATTCCCCCACCCGCGGCATCGACCACCCGCGGGCGGTGGCGCCGCAGATCTTCGAGAGCGGGCGCGAGAGCGTCTGCTCGCCCTGCCGGAGCGCGCAGTCGGTGCGCTCCAGGAAGCGGTTCGCCATCCCCTCGGTCAGGGCCGGCACGAACCGGCACGGGGCGTCTCGCGGGCGGAAGAAGTCCTCGTAATGGGTGACGAGGACGTGGCGGGGCTTCAGGCTCTTCAGCAGAACCTCCGGGTAGCCCTCGACCAGGTTCGCGGAGGCCATGCAGGTCACCGCCAGGTCGTAGGCCACGCCGGACGCGGGTTCCAGCAGGTGCTCCGGCGGAATGCCGTTCGGCTCGCGCCCGGCGTCGCTCGCCGAGTCCTGGTAGTGGATGCGAAAGAGGGGCGGCGCCTCCGGCCGCTCGGGGTCGAGGAGGTCGATGACGAAGGCGTGCGGCCGGCCCTCCCTGAGGCTCGAGTAGCGGCGGGGCCGCCCCCACTCGTCCGGCGGACGCGGTTTCGTCTCGTTCTTCATCAGGTGGACCTTCCAGAGGTGGGGCGCGTGGCTCGACGGCAGCGGGTGGACGCGAAACGGCAACGGACGCCCGGCGGCGTCGCGCAGCCGGATCGAGCCGGCAGGGCCCTCCGGGTCGGTGCTCGGCTCGCAGGCCGCCCCGGCCCCCTCCTCTCCCGCTACCGGCTCCACGCAGTCGACCCGGCCGGAAAGGCCGGCGTGCTCCGAGAGGACGGTATGGGCGGACGCGTTGACGTAGATGCGGGCGTCGCGGGTGAATCGCTCCGCGATGAACGACACGTCGCCCAGGTGATCGTAGTGCGAGTGGCCGACCAGGATCGCCCCCACCCGCCCCGTGCGCAGGCCGCGGAGCGCGCGAACGACGTCCCCCCGGCGCGTGCGGACGCGGCCGAAGCCGACCTCGATCAGGTCCGGGTTCGAGAAGAACGGCCCGGCGAGGAGCGCCTCGCCCCGCCACTCGACGTAGAGCCCGCCGGCGCCCAGGGAGCGCACCAGCACGTCGTCCGGACCGACCTCGGCCGGGCGGGTGGAGGCGGGGCAATCCGGCTCACGAAAGTCGAACCGCGGCGCCTGGTCGAAATCGAGATCGGGCGACACCGCATGGCCGCAACCGGCCAAGCAAGCGGCGAAGAAGGCCAGAAAGACTCTACGGGACACGAGAGGATTGTCGCACGTTCCCAAGCGGTCCGGGAGCTCCCGAGCCGGGGGCGTCACGGGCCGCGCGTGCCACGAGCAGTGTCGGTGCACTTCGGGAAAGCGCGGACCGTGCCGAGGCGGGCGCCCTGCGCCCTCGGAGCTCGACAGCGCCCGCCGTCCCCCGGATCGGGAGCTCCCGGACCGCCGCGCCGCTCGTCTACCGTCGTCCGAACCGCCGCTCCAGGTCCGCGTCGGTCATCGTGAGCGTCGTCGGCCGCCCGTGCGGACAGGCGTACGGGTTCTCCGCCGCGAACAGCTCCGCCATCAACGCCTCCATCTCCTCCGGCGACAGCGGATGGTGCATCTTGACCGCCGCCTTGCACGACAGCGTCGCCGCCATCGCGTCGAGGATCCGGCGCTCCACGCCCTCTGCGCTCGACGACTCGTCCGCCGCGAGCTCCAGCAGCAGCCGCTCCGCCGCCTCCGCCGAGAGCGGCGGCGGCACCGCCGTGAGCGCCACCGAACCGCCCGAGAGCTCCGCGACGCCGAAGCCGCACGCCTCGAGCTCGTCCGCCAGCTCAAGCAGCCGCATGCGCTCCGGCGCCGAGAGCTCGAGGAGGGGCGGATCGACCAGCCCCTGGCTCGGCGTCGTCTCGCGCGCGAGGCTCCGGCGCAGCCGCTCGTAGAGGATGCGCTCGTGCGCCACGTGCTGGTCGACGAGGTAGAGCCCGTCCGGCCCTTCGAGGAGGATCAGCGTGCCCTTGTACTGGCCGAGCAGCCGGAACGGCCGCGCCTCGCCCGAGCGGCCGGAGAGCGGCACCATCGGCCGCTCGGCGAGCGGGGCGTAGCGGGGGCCGGCGAGGCGGCCGGGCGGACCGCCGGCGCCCGCGGGCTCACCGTACGGCGCGCTCGCCTCCGCCAGCTCGCCGCCGCCGGCGCCCCGCTCCCGCTCGCGGTACCAGCCGGTGCCGGCCGGGTAGCCGACCGGCCCCGGCTCGACCCGCCACTCGCCGGCCCCGGCCGGGTTCGCCACGAAGGGATCGACTTTCCGGCCGCCCAGCCCCTGCCAGGCAAACGGCACGGTCGGCGCGCCCTGCGGCGCACGGAGCGGCGCCTCCTCCTCGCCGCGCGCGAGGTCGAGACCGGCGCGCACCACCTCCGCCACCCGGTCGAGGATGCGGTGATCGCGGAAGCGCACCTCCGCCTTCTGCGGGTGGACGTTGACGTCGACCTCCTCGGGCGGCAGGTCGAGGAAGAGGAAGAGCGCCGGGAAGTCGTCGCGCTTCCAGACCTCGCGCACCGATTTGTAGAAGACGGCGAGGATCGCGCGGTCGCGGAGCAGACGCCGGTTGACGAAGACGAAGAGGCGCCGGCCCCGGGTCGTCTCCGGCGTGCCGAGGAGCCCCCAAAGACTTTCGCCCTCCTCGCGCGTGCGCCGCGGCAGCGCCACCAGCTCGCGGGCGAGCTCGTCGCCGAAGATGCGCGCGACCCGGTCGCGCAGGCCCTCCGGCCCCTCCGCGGCGGGCAGGGCGTCGAGGAGCGTGCGGCCGCCGTGGCGGACGGTGAAGCGCACGTCGGGCCGGGCGAGCGCGTAGCCCTGCACGACCTCGACCGCGCGCCGCAGCTCGGTCGCCGGGCTCTTCAGGAACTTGCGCCGCGCCGGGACGTTGAAGAAGAGTGAGGCGACCTCGATCGTGGTGCCCCGCGCGCGGCTCGCCGGCTCCGCCACCCGCACCCGGCCGCCCTCGATCCGCACCCGCTGCCCCTCGCCGGCCGCCTCCGCGGTCAGCAGCTCGACCCGCGCGACGGCGGCGATCGAGGCGAGCGCCTCGCCCCGGAAGCCGAGGGTGCCGACCCGTTCGAGATCCTCGAACGAGGCGATCTTCGAGGTGGCGTGGCGGTCGAAGGCGAGCAGGGCGTCGTCGCGCCCCATGCCGCCCCCGTCGTCGGTCACCCGGACCAGACGCTTGCCGCCCGCTTCGAGATCGACCTCGACGGAGGTGGCCCCGGCGTCGAGGGCGTTCTCGACCAGCTCCTTGACCACCGACGCCGGCCGCTCCACCACCTCGCCCGCGGCGATCTGAGAGACCAGCGGATCGGGCAGCAGGCGGATCGTCGGCATGGCCGGGAACGGTAGCACGCACGCTCCGGCCGGCCGGGCGCGGCGGGATACGATCCCGCCCTACGGAGAAGACGGTTCGGGTGGGGGCGCCCTTTCTCCCCGCGCCTCTTCACGGCGTCCTGCCGGACGACGTGCGTGGGACGGGGTTCAGAGGGGCGTTGTGTTGGTTACGAGGAGGTGGTGCTCGATCAGCCACTCGCGCGCGTCCTCGGCGTCCTCCTCGAACCAGGCGCGGGCCGAGCCGAGGCGGAAGGAGTAGCCCCAGGCGTCCATGTCGGCCATCAGGCGCTCGCGGCCGACGCCGGGCAAGTGGTCGGCGAGAACGATCTGGAAGTAGCAGACCGCGTTCTCCTCCACGTCGGTGCCACCCGCGTCGGTGTGCAGATCCTCGCGGCCGGCCGCCGCGGCGCAGACGACGTGGCACCCCTCGTGGAGCGCGGAGTGGACCGGCGTGTCGGGCCGGACGTGGAGCGTCTTGCCGACGATCCCCGCCTCCGGCGCCCCCCAGTAGCTGCCCGGGATCTCGGCCCCGTCGGGATGCTCCTCGACCGTGATGCCGAAGTCGCCGAAGAGCGCCGCGAGGAGGCCCGCCGGCAGGTCCGCGCACAGCACGACCTCGGGCGCCGGCTCGCCAGTCGCGTCGATCGCGCCGGTCGTTTCGGCCGTCTTCGTCACCGCGCGAGCCCCCGGATCGCCTCGACGGCACGGTCGATGCCCGCCCGGTCGACGTCGCGGTGGGTGACGAGGCGGGCGCGGGTCTCGCTGATCCGGCCGCCCAGCACGCCCCCGGCCTTCAAACGGTCGAGCAGCTCGTCGACCGGGTCGCGGTCCTCCGGCGGGCCCGCCCCAGAAGAGCCGAACAGCTCCCGCCCGACCCCGAAGACCACGAGGTTGGTCTCCACCCGATCGAGGTCGATCGTGATCCCCGGCAGCTCGGCCAGCGCCTCGGCCAGCAAGCGTGCGTGGGCGTGGTCCTCCGGCAGCCGGGCCGGCCCCTCTTCGAGCGCGACCAGCCCGGCGGCGGCGATCACCCCCGCCTGCCGCATGCCGCCGCCGAACATCTTGCGGACCCGCCGCGCCTCGCCGACGAAGTCCGCCGGACCGCAGAGCATCGAGCCGACCGGCGCACCGAGCCCCTTCGAGAGCGAGAACATGACCGACGAGGCGCCGGAGGCGAGCCGCGCGACCGGCACCCCGAGCGCCGCGGCGGCGTTGAAGACGCGGGCGCCGTCGAGGTGGATCGGCAGCCGGTGCCGGCGGGCGACCGCGACGACCGCGTCGAGCTCCTCCGGCCGGTAGACGGTGCCGCCGGCGACGTTGTGGCTGGTCTCGACCCAGACCAGGACGGTGCGGGCGCGCAGGCTGGTGTCCGCCGCGACCGCCCGGTCGACCGCTGTCGGATTGAGCTGGCCCCAAGGCGTCTCGAGCGCCTTCGGCAGGAGACCCGAGAGCGCCGCCATGCCGCCCATCTCGTAGTGCAGGACGTGGGAGCGGGAGTCGCAGATCACCTCGCCGCCCGGGGTGCCGTGGACGTGGAGCGCGACCTGGTTGCCCATCGTGCCGGACGGCATGTAGATCGCCGCTTCCTGCCCCGTAGCCTCCGCCGCCCGCTCCTCCAGCCGCCGGACGGTCGGGTCCTCCCGCATCACGTCGTCGCCGACCTCGGCCTCGGCCATCGCGCGGCGCATCGCCGCGTCCGGCCGGGTGACCGTGTCGGACCTGAGATCGACGGGAATCACAACCCGATCGCGATGCGCACCGCGCCCTGAAGGCTCTCGCCCTGCTCCAGCTCGAAGGTGATCTTCGGCACCCAGAGGTTGAGGATCACGCCGCCGTAGACGAAGCCGTGATCGGTCTCGACGTCATAGTCGCTGCCGAATCGCTCGAAGGTGCTCTCGCTCCGCGCCCAGCCGGCGCCGGCGTACGGCGTGAGGATCGTGAACCCCTTCGAGATCAGCACCTCGGCGCCGACCTGGCGCAGCTCGTAGGAATCGTCGCTCGCCTGCTGGCCGGTCACCCGCAGGCCGACCGCCGGCACCGCCAGACCGCCTTCGAGGATCGCCCAGGAGAGCTCGCCGGAGAGGAACTCGAGGTCGGAGTCGTACGCCTTGCCGACGGCGGCCCCGATGTCGAAGCCGCCCGGCAACCCCTTGCGCGCCCCGACCCGGTAGATGCCGAGGTGGCCGCTCGGCAGGTCGTCGGTCAGCGCGGTCCCCTCCTCCGTCCGCACCTCGTCCTCGAAGTCGGGCGTCACCGCCGCGTCGGCCCAGACGTCGAAGCCGATCCACCCGAGCGGCTTGGCGCTGTGCCGCGGGTAGAAGTAGGCGGACGACGCGAACTGGTCGTGGAACGCCTCGAGCGCCACCGGCGAAGCCTCCCCGTCCGGCTCCCAGGCAGAGGCGGATGGGGCGGCAGCCAGGGCCGCGGCGAAGCAGAGGATAGTCGTAGCGAAGCGCGTCGGCCCGCGCCGGCGCCCGGGGATCGAGTCGGCCATGGTCAGGGTCCTCCGAAAGGCAGAGAGCGAATGCGGATGCGATCCTCTTCGACGACCACGAGACTACCGGAAGCGAGAGCGTCCCGGAGGCTCGGGAGGTTCGCCGCCAGGAGCGAGACCTGCCGCTCCGGCCGGCGCTCGGTCCCACCCCGGAAGAGCACGACCGACGGGCGCGCGGTCCCGCGGAGCGCGAGAAGCGTTCCGAAGTCGGTGTCGGCGGAGACCAGGACGCGCCGCTCGTCGGCGGCCCGGTCGAAGATCGTCTCGTCGTCGGCCCGCCCGAGCCCGAGGTCGCGCACGTGGACGGCGTCGTGGCCCAGCTTCGCGAGGCCGGCGGCGACGCGGGGCGAGAGCGCGTTGTCGATCAGGAACCTCAACCCGCGTGGGTCAGGGGCAGGGTCCGCTCCCGGACCGCCTCGGCGGCGAACCGGAGCGCCTCTCGCACGTCCTCCGGCTCCAGGTCGGGATACGCGTCCAGGATCTCCGTCACGGACAGGCCGTCCGCCACCATGCCGACGACGGTGGCGACCGGGATGCGCAGGCTGCGGATGCACGGCTCTCCGTCCATCGCCTTCGGATCGACCGTGATGCGCGGAAACCGCGGCGCTCTGGTCTCGGCGGCCATCGCCGCCGATCCTAGCAGCGCCGCCGGACGCTCCGACTCGACTCCGTCGAGCGAAAGACGACCACGGCGGCCCATCCCTCACAGGTCGTCGTAGGTGCCTCCGGCGGCCGCTTCGAGGAGGGTGAGCCAGGCGGTCGTGGTCGAGCGGCCGACCGACTCGGCGATGCGAGCATGCTTCTCGTATCGCAGTAAGCGACGGGAGTCGCCGTGGTCCTCGCCCAGATCCCCTCCGAGATCGGGCCGCGCTGCACAGACCTGATCGGCGTGCCGGACGCTCTCGGAGAAGTCATCTAGCAGGAAGGGCGGAACTCGCAGAGCCCGTGCGATCTGCGACCGTTCCTCCGGCGTCATCACCGCCTTGCCCTTCTCGATCTTGGAGATCGCTCGTCGCTCGATTCCGGAGCGTTCGGCGAGCTCGCGCTGGGACATGCCGCGATACGCGCGCAGGAGGACCAGCGACCGCCCGTCGATCGGGCGCCGCCCTTCCCCTTCCGTGGTGGCCTCGCGGGCTCGGCGGTCCATGGCGTGACTGTAGCCCCCGAACGAGAACTGTCAAGCCACAAAAGACTACCGCTCAATGACTTACGCGGACCACCGGTTACCTATCGACGGCTCGCTGGAGCCGGTGGAGACGAGACTCCGTACCATCGGAGCCATATGGTGGACCGATTTTCATGGAAACTTTTTTACTCCTGAGCGAACCTTCGGGTCCGACCCGTATCCGGTGCCGTACCGGCGGATCGCCGCACCCGGACTTCGGGCGGCGTCAGGGCGGCGTCCCGTACGCCGACATTAGGTCGCCGACCGTCGCCGATCGTCCCGCCTCCGCCCACTCCTCGACGATCCGCCGGCTTTCGGGGTCGAGCCAGTGGAGGACGGGGAGGTTGCCTTCGCGGGCGAGGGCGCGGAGGTCGTAGGCGGTGCGATCGATCCAGCGGGCGGCGCGCAGGTGGGCCTGGCCGCGGCCGACGTGGCCGAGGCGGAAGCAGAGCTCACCGGCGGTGGCGAGGAGGCCGGCGGCCTCGCGTTCGGGCGCGCCGGTGAGCGGCGGCCGGGGGAGCGGGCGCGGGAGGAAGGGGGAGAGGCCGTGGCGGTGGGCGGCGCGGGCGAAGGCCCGGGGGTCCGCCCCTGGACCGTGGAAGAGGGCCTGGAAGAGCGGGTCGTCGCCGTCCGTGCCCTCGTCAGGCGCGCCGGAGGACGCGCACTCGTAGAGCTCTCGCCGCTGCGCCGCGGGCAGGTCGGGAGCGATGCCCTGGACTGTCCGGAAGCCGGCGGCGGCGAGGCGGCGGCAGCCTTCGTCGACGAGCTCCGGGTCGTCGGTGAGGCCGGGGACGAGCGGCCAGAGGGCGACATCTTCCGGCGCCGGACGGAAACCGGGTTCGAATCCCATCTGGCCCACCATCCCACCCCGTCCCAGCAGCACCTCCAGGAGGTCGTAAACCCGGACGACGCCTTCGGTGAGCGCGCCGCCCGCCTCGCCTGCGAGCACCTGAACCAGCACCGGCGTCCCTTCGGCGGCGATCGCGGCCGCCGCGGCGTCGCGCGCGGCGGCGTGCTCTGGGTGCCCCGGTGCGATCGGGGGCAGGTAGAGCACGTCGTCGAACGGTCCCGCAGGCAGCGCCGCCTCGACCGCTCCACCACCACCCGTCCCGGTCGCCTCCCCGCCCCCTCCCAGCTCGCCCGCCGCCAGGTCGAACCAGCGCAGCTCTCCCGGCGGCGCCACCGCTCGCCAGTCGCGCGCCCGCGGCGCGTAGCGGATCCAGAGCCGGTCGAGCTCGGGCAGGAGGAGCCGGGGGCGGGCCGCGGTCGTGGCGCGGCTCACCCGGTCCCTCCGGGCGGGCGGCCGGTGCGCTCGGCGAACGGCCCGCCGAACCGCTCGAGATTCCGAACCACGTACTTCGCCAGCACGTCGGCCTCGAAGTTGAACCGGCCCCCGGGTGCCGCCAGCCCGAGCGTGGTCACCTCGAGCGTGTGGGGGACGAGCCAGACGGTGAAGCGGTCGCGATCGAGCGAGGCGACGGTCAGGCTCACGCCGTCGAGCGTCACCGACCCCTTCTCCACCACGAACGGCGCCATCGCCTCCGGCAGCGAGACGGTGAGAATCGAGTGATCCTCCCGGTCGTCCCGCGCGAGCAGCTCGACAGTCGTGTCGACGTGCCCCTGCACCCAGTGGCCGCCGAGCGGATCGCCCATCCGGAGTGCCGGCTCGAGGTTGACGGCCGCCCCTTCGCGCAGGCCGCCGAGGGTGGTCCGCCGCACGGTCTCCTCCCCCATCTCGACGAGCGAGGCGTCCCGGGTTTCCGCGAGCTCGATCACCGTCAGGCAGACGCCGGAGACGGCGAGACTGGCGCCGATCGACAGCCGCTGGCCGAGCGCCGCGCCGTGACCGACCCGCAGCAGCACGCCCCCGTGCGGGGACGGCGCCGGGTCGCTCAGGACGCGCCCACGCTCCGCAACAAGTCCGGTAAACATCCGTCTCGGTATCCGGTGAGGATCAGGTCGGGGCCGCGCTGGCGGGCGCGCAGCCGTTCGAGGCGCGGAGCGGATTCGAGGCTCGCGGCGCCCACTCCGCGCACGGGGCCGGGCGCGCCTTCGCCGCCCAGGAGGACCGGGGCGCAGTCGACCGCCACCCGGTCGTAGGTCCCGGCCGCCACGAAGGCCGCCGCCACTTCGCCGCCGCCCTCGACCAGGACGCTTCGCAGGCCGCGCCGGTGGAGGTCGGCGAGCACCGCCGCCGGGTCGAGCCGCTCGACCGCGACCACCTCGGCGCCGGCCGCTTCGAGCGCGGCCATCTTCGCCCTCCGCTCGTCCGCCGTCTCCGCCGACTCCGCATGGTGCCGCAGCTCAGTGTACAGGAGCACGGGGCCGGCGACGCCGAACATCCGCGCCGTCGGCGGCAGCCGGAGCCGCCGGTCGAGCACCGCCCGCACGATCGGCCCGCGAGCCTTGCCCAGTCGCCGATCGAGGCGCGGGTCGTCGGCGAGCGCCGTGCCGCTGCCGATCAGGATCGCATCGTGCCGCTCGCGCTGGTCGAGCGCCCAGCGCCGGCCCTCGGGCGAGGAGATCCACTGACTCTCGCCCGCAGCGGTCGCGATCTTGCCGTCGAGGCTCATCGCCCACTTGAGCGTCACCGCCGGGCGAGCGAGGACGTTCGAGACCAGGAAGTGGAGGTTGAGCTCGACCGCCTCCCGCGCCAGCAGCCCGACCTCGACCTCGATGCCGGCCTCGCGCAGCCTGGCGAAGCCGGAGCCGGCCGTGCGCGGGTCGGGATCGCCGTGGCAGGCCACCACGCGGGCGATGCCGGCCCGGACCACCGCGTCGGCGCACGGCGGCGTGTTGCCGTGGTGGGCGCACGGCTCGAGGTTCAGGTAGAGGGTGGCGCCGCGCGCCCGCTCACCGGCGGCGGCCAGCGCCTCGGCCTCCGCGTGCGGCCCGCCGTGCTCCCGGTGCCACCCCTCGCCGACCACCTCCTCGCCCTGCGCCACCACCGCGCCCACCATCGGGTTGGGGGAGACGCGGTAGCCGCCTCTCGCCGCGAGCCGCAGGGCCTTCCGGAGGAGGTCAGCCGAGGAGGGCAGTGGCGAACTCCCGCGGCCGGAACTCGACCAGGTCTTCCGGGCTCTCTCCCACGCCGAGGTAGAGGATCGGCAGGCGCAGCTCGCGCGAGATCGCGACCGCCATGCCGCCCTTGGCGGTGCCGTCGAGCTTGGCGAGGAGCACGCCGTCGACCGGCACCACCAGGCGGAAGGGGCGCGCCTGGGAGAGGGCGTTCTGCCCGGTCGTGGCGTCGAGCACCAGGAGCGTGCGCCGGTGCCGGTCGCCGGCCTCTTTCTCGACTACGCGACCGATCTTGCCCAGCTCGTTCATCAGGTGCTCCTTGGTGTGGAGCCGCCCGGCGGTGTCGATCAGCACGTGGTCGATCCGCCGCGCCTTGGCCGCGTGGAGCGCGTCGTAGACCACCGCGGCCGGATCCGCCCCCGGCTTCGAGCGCACCACCGGCACCCCCAGCCGCTCGCCCCAGAGGACCATCTGCTCGATCGCGGCGGCCCGGAAGGTGTCGGCCGCGGCGACCAGCACCGACTCGCCCTGGTCGAGCGAGCGCTTGACCAGCTTCGCGATCGAGGTCGTCTTGCCGACGCCGTTGACGCCGACGACCAGCGTCACGCGCGGCCCGGCCACCCGCGCCGGCGGCCGGGGAGCGTCGAGCAGCAGGATCGACATGTGGTCGACCAGGTGCTCGCGCACCCGCAGGATGTCCTGGATCTCATGCCCCTTGAGGTCCTTCCTCACCTCGTCGATCAGCTCGAGGCTGGTCTCGACGCCCAGGTCGGAGCCGATCAGGATCTCCTCCATGTACTCGAGCACCTCCTCGTCGAGGACCTGCTTGCCCTCCATCGCCGAGCCCATCCGGTCGATGATCTCGGTGTGGGTCATGAAGAGCCCCTTCTTGAGCTTCTTCCAGAAGCCCTTCTGGGGCACCTCCGGCATCTCCTTCTCCGGGGCGAGCTCGAGGGGTGCGGTCGGCGCTTTGACGTCGTCGGTCATGGGACTGGCGATTGTACCGGGTGGCGGCGCCCGGCGCAGTGCACTGGGCGAGGGCTCGGGAGAGCGTCGGAGGGGCCCGGAGCGCCGCAGTGCGCCCGAGCCCCTTCGCCGCGAGGCTGCTCGAGAGTGCCCTATGGGCACTGCCAGGAGCAGATGCAGAACTGGAGGGAGCCGTCTACGGGCGGGCAGTCCTGGTTGCGGTAGCAACTACTGCAGTCTAGGCTACACACGCCCCAGGTGGTGCAGCCCGACGCCGGTGCCGCCGGGACCGGCTCGAAGCCGTTCAGGACCTCCCGCAGGTCGATCGTCTCCTCGCCGGCGGCCGGACTCGCTCCACCGCACTCGGCGGTCGCGCCTACGGCCGGAGCGGCGAGGGCGACCACCGCGTCGGTTGGTGGTGCGGCCGGAACGCCCGGACCTGCATACGCCGGGAGCGCCGCGATCATCAACGCCACCGACAGAACGATCGATACTTTCTTGGTCATCCGAGACTCCTTTCGAACGGTGCTGCGTGGTCGAAATCCAGGTCGTGCGACGGCTCTCCGTCAGGCGCCTCGCGTCACCGCGACCCACCATCCGGCGCTACGACGCCCTTCACCCCTGGTCGCCACGAAATCTACAGACGAATCAGAAGCTATGTCAATGCGCAATTGCCGACTCGCGGCTTTTAGCGGCTCATGCACGGCGCCGGGCGGCGAGCGCCGCCGCCCCGGCGCCGTAGAGGAAGCACGAGACCAGGAAAAGCTTCACGCCGGGCGGTCCCACCACCACGAAGAGCCCGAAGAGCCCGAAGGTCAGGAGAGCGACGCCCGCGGTGATCACCATCCGGCGGCGCCAGACCGAGCTCCGAAGCCACCGGCCGCTCCGTAGCGCGTGCGCCATCTGGCGGAGGGTGAAGGACTCCGACTGCCCGGAAACCAGGAGGAGGTGCAGGATGCCGCCCATGAAGAGGGCGAAGCCGACGACAGTGGCGGAGAGCGTGAGCCGGAGCCCGGCCGAGCGGTGCCGGTCGAAGAAGGCGGCGAGCGGCCGGAGCGCCTCGGCTTCGTCGACCACGCGAACCGCCAGGTAGACGATCAGCGGAGAGACGACGCCGATGACTCCCGCGACCGCGGCCCGGGCGCGCGGCGGCAGGGCGGCCCGCCCGAACCCCCTCACGGCCCCCGCGATCAGGAGGAGGAAGAAGGCGATGGCCGCCAGGGTCGCGACGACGGTGCCGGTCATGGCTTCGGATGGTCCGGATCAGTCTATGCCGATCCAACCGATCCGAAGCCGGTGCGTGGCGATCAGTCGCCGGCGGCGAAGTCGTACGGCTTCGGCTGCCACAGCTCGACCTTGTTGCCGTCCGGGTCGAGGAACCAGCCGAAGCGGCCGTAGGGCTGGTCGTCGACCTCGCCCACGATCTCGGCGCCGCCCTCCTTCACCTGGGCGAGCGCACCGTCGAGGTCGTCGACCATCAGGTTGAACATGAACTGCCGGTCCGACCCGCGGTCGGGGGCCGGATCGAAGTACTTCGTGTCGTGGGCGAAGGGCGACCAGACCGTCGCACCGCCCGCGGGTATCGCGTCGGGCTGGAAGGCCACGCCGCCCCAGCTCTCGTCGATCGGCGCGCCGAGCCACTTCGCGTACCACGCCCCGAGCGCCTTCGGGTCCTGCGACCGGAAGAAGATCCCACCCACGCCGAGCACTTTCGCCATCGTCCTCTCCTTCTCTCGACTCGTTCGCCCTACTCGTTCGCCAGGAAGTACTCGACCGTCGTCACCACCCGCACCCGCTTGTGCTCGGGCGAAAAGGGGTCGCGGTCCTCGATCGAGAAGTAGCCCTGCTGTGCCTTGCGGATCGCACCGACGCGGCTGCCGGAGTCGTCCGCGAACTGCTGGGCCGCGCGGCGGGCGTCGCGCGTGGCCTCGGCGATCATCTCCGGCTTGACCGCCTCGAGGCCGGTGAACAGGTACTGCGTCGTGTACTCGTAGCTGCGGATCAGGGTCACGCCCTGGCGCACGAGATCGCCGGAGCGCTCGATGGCGGCCCGCGCGGCGTCGATCTTCGGCGTCCGCAGCGTCAGGGTCGTCTCGACCTGGTACCGGTCGACCGGCTGGTTGGCGTAGCCCTGGCCCTCGCGGTCGGTCACCCGCGGCGCCGAGAGCGACATCTCGGAGCCGTCGAAGCCGAGCCGGGTCAGGAACGCACGGATCGTCTCCGCGTCCTCCTCGACCCGACCCTGGAGCGCGGCCAGGTCGTTTCCGGTCACCGAGTAGACGATCGGCCAGAGCACGAGGTCGGCCGGTACCTCCCGCTCGGAGAGACCCTTGACGGTGACGTAGCGCTCGGCGGCGCGGGTGCGGTAGAGGGCGTTGCCGACCAGGGCGCCGAGGGCGGTGAGGCCGACGGCGAGGCAGAGCCCGAGAACGGTGGCGGCGAGGACGAGGCGGCGTTCCAAGGCAAGCTCAGCGGGGTACGGGCGGCACCGGCGGAACCGCCGGCTGCTCGCGCTTGCGGACGTAGGCGAGGAAGGCCGCGAGCCCGCCGGCGACCGCGATCGCGCTGAGCACCCGGATCAGGCTGATGACCCACGCGATCCCGATCCCGAGCGCCGCCCACTGCACCCACCACTCCCCGGGCGAGGTCATCCAGTTGATGACGAAGAGCATGAGCAGGACCAGCGGACCGACGAACAGGAACTTGACGGCTTTGAGCGTCTTCATGGCATCTCCTCCTTCGGATGCTTCCGACTACGAGAGCTGGGACCGACGGGTTGCAGTGAGTCTACCCGAGCGGCGCCGAGAGCATCCTGCCGCCCCCTCCGTCTATTGCGGCCGCCTTCGAGGTCCGCGGCTGCCGCGCTGCTTCCAGATGTCGGAGTAGAGGATGTTCCCGACCAGCAGGAATCCGCACGCCGCCGCGGCGAGGAAGAGGAGCATCGCGATCCCCGGGTAACCGAAGAGCGTGAACGAGGTCTCGACCCCCATCAGCAGTGCCGCTCCGACGATCAGGGCCCCCAGCACCATGGCGAGCGCGATCCGGTTGGCGATCTTCTGCAGGTGGTCCATCAGCAGGCGCTCGTCGATCACCTGCAGCCGCAGCTCCAGCTCGTTGTGCAGCACCGACTCGAACAGCCGGTTCAGCCGCGCCGGAAGCTGCTGCACGAACTCGTTCAGGTCGAGAAGCGCCGAGAACATGTTGCCGGGCGACAGGCTCTTGAGCATGTGCCGCCGCATCAGCGAGTCGGCGTGCGACCGGATCGCCGAGGTCGGGTCGAGATCGGGATCGAGCGCCCGGCTCACCTCGTCCAGATGGAGCAGCGTCTTGCCCAGCATGGTCAGCTCCGACGGCGGCCGGATCCCCGACTCGGCCGTCCGCCGCGCGAGCTCGAGGATCACCCGCCCCAGGTTGAGCTCGGCGAGCGACGCGTCGTGGAACGTGTGCACCAGGTCCGCGATCTCGCGCGTGAACCGCCGCTCGTCGAAGTCGTCCAGGCGCTTGCCGATCTGGATCGTGATCTGCGCCACTTCGTTCCCCTTGCCGTCGGCGAGCGCCAGCACCAGCTTCAAGAGGTGCTCCTGCATGCGCTCGTCGACACGCCCGACCATCCCCAGGTCGACGACGCCGATCCGGTGGTCCGGGGTCACCAGGATGTTTCCCGGATGCGGATCGGCGTGGAAGAAGCCCTCGATCAGGATTCCGTCGAGGTAGGCGCGGGCGAGCTCCTCGGCGAGCCCCGCGCCGTCGAGCTCGGTGCGGAGGATCGCGGGCAGCTCGGTGACCTTGGTCCCCGGGACGTACTCCATCGTCAGGACCCGCGAGGTCGAGTAGTCGGGGATCGGCTCGGGCACCACGATCCGCCGGTAGGCGCGCAGGCTGTGCTTCAGGTGCGAGAGGTTCTGCGCCTCCATGCGGTAGTCGAGCTCGCGCAGCAACGAGCGCCGGAACTCGTCCATCATGTCGCTGAAGGCGAGCCGGCGGCCGATCTCCGTGTGGTGGTCGAGGAACTCGGCGATCTCGCCGAAGGCGGCCAGGTCCTCGAGCACCGTCTCGCGCACGTCCGGCCGCTGCACCTTGACCGCCACCTCCCGCCCGTCGCGCAGCCGCGCCCGGTGGACCTGCGCGAGCGAAGCGGCGGCGCGCGGCACGGCGTCGAACTCGGAGAACGCCTTCGAGATGCGCACCCCCAGCTCCGCCTGCACCACCTTCTCCACCTCCTCGAACGGGAAGGGCTCGACCCGGTCCTGGAGCCGCGCCAGCGCCTCCAGGTAGGGCACCGGCAACAGATCCGAGCGCGAAGAGAGGATCTGGCCCAGCTTGACGAAGGTCGGCCCGAGCGCTTCGAGGTCGGCCGCGAGGGCTTCCGGGGCGCCGTCGGGCCCGGTCGGCTCGACCGGCTCCGAGTCGTCCTCGAACAGTCCCCGGTCGGCTTCGACCGCGCGCGCCACGTCGCCGCGGCCGTACTTGAGCAGCAGCCGTGCGACATCCTTGTAGCGCCGGAGATGCTCCGGCTTCATCGAGAGCGTCATGGAATCGTGTCCCCCTTTATTGGATCGCCGGATCGATGCTCGCGATCCGCTCCGTCCACATTCCATTTCAAGATCGACGCCAGCCCGCTCCCGGTGCGGGGCGGGAGCGGGCGCCGGTGCAGTCTGTGCATCGAGATCGAATCGTGAAATCTCGGAGCTGAAACATTCGAAAGAAGGAGCCATTCCATGGAGACCTGGTCCCGCGATCTCGACCTCCGGTCGCTCGCCGACCGCTTCGGTACGCCGCTCTACGTCCACCACCAGCCCTCGCTGGTCCGAAACCTGCGCCGGTGGAGCGAGCTGGTCGGCGCGCCGGGCAACGTCCTCTACCCGGTCAAGGCGAACCCGTCGCCGACCGTCCTGCGGACCGTCGCGAGCCTCGGCAGTGGCGCCGACTGCGCTTCGGGGATCGAGGTGAGCCTGGCGCTCGAGGCGGGCGTCCCGCTCGACCGGATCAGCTACAACTCGCCCGCGCCGGAGCCGGCCCTCGCCCGCTGGCTGCTGCGGGCCGGCGGCACGGTGGTCGCCGACTCGGCCGAGATGCTCGACGCGCTCTCGAGCGAGCCCGCGCCCGGCGAGGTGACCGGCCGCCTCTTCGTGCGCGTGAACCCGGGCGGGCTCCCCGGCTACAAGATCCCCTCCGAGGTCCAGAAGTACACCGCGCACGGCGCCGCCACCAGCCAGTTCGGGATTCCGTCCGAGGAGGTGGCGGAGAGGATCGCCGGCCATCCGCTGCCGGTGACCGGCCTCCACGTCCACGTCGGCACCCAGATGGACAACCTCGACACCTTCGTCCAGGGGGTGCGCTTCCTCCACCGGTTGAAGGATCTCCTGGAGGCCGAGACCCGGCACCGGATCGACACCCTCAACCTGGGCGGCGGCCTCGGCATCCCGTTCGGCGACGACCAGGAGTTCCCGACGATCGAGGAGCTGGTGGCGGCGCTCCGGCCCGAGCTCTCCCCCGCGCTGCGTTACGAGGTCGAGCCGGGCAACGCCCTGGTCGGCGACACCTTCGCCCTGCTCACCCGCGTGGTCGCCACCAAGGAGGCGCGTGGCAAGCGCTGGGCGATCGCCGACGTCGGCACCGACCAGCTCGTCAAGCACACGGTGGCGCGCTGGGAGCACCAGATCCTCGGCCCCGACGGTCGCCCGCTGCCGACCGAGGGGCCGGACGGGCTCGCCGGCCCCCTCTGCTTCGCCGGCGACGTGCTGCTGCCGGAGACCGACCTCGGTGGCGTCGAGACCGGCGAGCTGCTGCTCGTCCAGCACACCGGCGCCTACTGCGAGGCGGTGTCGAGCCGCTTCAACGGGCGCCGGTCGCCGGCGCACGCGGTGATCGGACCGGACGGCGAGGCGCGGCCGGCACGCCGCCGGGAGGACGTGTTCTACGACCCGGGCCACCAGACCTGGCTGCCGGAGAGCCGGCTGTCGGCCGAGGGCGACCCCGAGCCGATCGAGCCGCGGCGTGTCGCCGCCCTCCAGAGCCGCTACATGGCCGAGCACGCGGCGCAGGACGCCTACGAGATATTGGAGGTCCGGCGCACCGGTCCCGGCGCCTACTCGATGCGGTTCAGCGTCACCGGCGCGGTCGACTTCGTCGCCATGCCGCTCGCCGTCCGCCTGGTCGGCGACGCGACCATCGTCGCCGCCGGCCTGGAGATGGGCTGGGAATCGAAGCGGGCGCCGGTCTGGGCGACGCGGCTCTCGATGTGCTGCGGCGGCGTGCTGCCGATGGGCGAGGTCGAGTGCCGGATCGTCCTCACCGCGCTCGCACCCAGCCCCAGGATCGGGGTCCGCGCCACGGCGACCGCGTACTACCGGCTGGGCGAGGGCGAGGTGAGTGGCACCGCGGCGGTGGTGATCCCGGAGGAAGCGGTCGCCTGACCGCCGGTCATTCGGCGGCTCCGCGACCCCTAAGTCGCGGCGGTCACGGGGGAAACGCGTGCTATCCTCCGCCGAAGAATGACTCGCAGAGACCCGTCCGGCGGACGGGAGTCGGCGCTCGTCGAGCAGGCCGCCCGGATTGCCGGACTGAGCAATTTCGAGACGCCCAGCCTCGAAGCGGTGGAGCGGCGCAGGATCCAGCTCTGGATCGTGGCGTCCCTCCTCCTGCTGTCGGTCGGGGGCGGCCTCGCGCTCGCCGCGGGCGGCGGCATCGAGACCCTGCCGCCCTGGCTCTCCCCGCGGGTGGTCCAGTACGGGATCGTCGCCCTGGTCGTCCTCTTCTGCGCCTACTCCTTCGAGAAGGAGCTGTCGCTGCGCCGCCTCGCCCACCTGCTGGTCGAGGAGCGGGTGCTGACCGCCGCCCTGACCAACCGCCTGCGGGAGATCGGGTCGCTGCTCGCGGCCGGCAAGGCGATCAACCTCGGGCTCGACCTCGACCAGGTGCTCTCGACCATCGCGCACTCGGCCCTCGACCTGCTCGACGGCAGCGACGCGTCGATCATGCTCACCTCGGGCGGCCGCGAGCTGCGCACGGTGGTCACCGCCGGCCGCAGCGCCGCCGACGGTGCGCGCGTGGCGTTCGGCGAAGGGATCGCGGGCCGTGTGGCGGCGAGCCAGGAGCCGCTCCTGATCTCGGGCCGCATCCACCACGTCGAGCCCAAGGAGCGGCGCCACGACCGCCCGCCGGCGCCGACCAGCGCCATGTCGGTGCCGCTCCTCCACCGCGGCTCGCTCCTGGGCGTGCTGAACGTCAACGCCGGGCCGGACCGCCACTACACCGAGCACGACCTGCGGGCGCTGTCGCTCTTCGGCGAGCAGGCGGCGTCCGCCATCGCCAACGCCCAGCTCTACCAGGCGCAGCGGCTGATGGCGTCGCAGAAGCTCTTCCAGGCGCTCCACGACGGCCTGACCCGGCTGCCCAACCGCGCCCTCTTCCTGGAACGGGTGCAGCGGGCGCTCGCCCGGCAGCGGCGCGAAGACCAGCGCGTCGCGCTCCTGCTCCTCGACCTCGGCGACTTCAAGCGCATCAACGACAGCCTCGGCCACGCCGCGGGCGACGAGGTGCTGATCGCCTTCGCCGAGCGGGTCAGGAGCTCGGTGCGCACCGGCGACACGGTGGCGCGGATCGGCGGCGACGAGTTCGCCGTGCTGGTGGAGGACGTGCGGACGGTCGAGGAGACCCTCCAGGCGGCCGAACGCCTCCAGGGCCTGCTCGCCAGCCCGTTCGTGGTCGGCAACCGGGAGGTGCGGCTCTCCGGCTCGGTCGGGATCGCGATCGAGGAGCCGGGCGCCGCCACCAGTCACGAGGATCTGCTGCGCAACGCCGACACCGCCCTCCACGCCGCGCAGGAGAAGGGCATGGGCCAGGTCGTGGTGTTCGAGCGCGCCATGCACACGCGGGCGTTGCGCCGCCTCCACCTGGAGGCCGAGCTGCGGCGCGCGCTCGCCGACGACGAGCTCGAGGTCCACTTCCAGCCGATCTGCGACCTGGCGACCGGCCGCACCGTCGGCACCGAGGCGCTGGTGCGCTGGCGTCACCCGGAGCGCGGCCTGCTGCCCGCCTCCGCGTTCGTGCCGTTCGCCGAGCACGCCGGCATCCTGGCCGAGATCGACGCCTGGGTGCTCGAGGAGTCGTGCCGGGTGGCACGGCGGCTGCTGGTCGCGCCCCGGGTCGAAAGCCCGCTTCGGATGAACGTCAACCTCTCCCCCAGCCGCCTGCGCGACGAGACC